>JADHWI010000009.1 GCA_016783565.1 Kiritimatiellia bacterium | reverse complement strand
GGACTTAGCTTCTGGCTTGGCTTGCGGGGAGCGCGTGCCCTTGCTTTGCTGCGGGTCACACGCACTACATTATACATGTATGGAAATCGTGGGATGTGCGGATGTACTGTGCCGCGGTGTGATCGTTTGCGGCTTACGGGAGAACGATGGCGCGTGCCTGTCGAATGAAGAAAGCTTTGCATTCCTCCCAGTCGAAGGGGACAAGCATGTGTGGCATGGGCTCGGTTTCGGCGTCATGGAAGTAGGTAAGGCTCTTCAGAATGTGGTAGGTGTTGATTCGGCTTGCGCCGTACTTTTCGGGCAGCATATCAAAATATGATTCGAGTGTGGGTGGATTTTGAAGGATGAGGAACAAGTCGGCAAAATCCTTACGGCTCCCGCGCCCTGAAATAGCGATAAGTTTCATCAATGCAATGTCGCGGATGGATGCGATCGAGAAGAAACGATAGGGGCATGGGTTGAACAGGAACGGGTCCATGATGCGGAAGAAGGATAACTTCGTCTTCCGGATTATCACAGTCAGTGTGTGTTCTGCCTCCTGTAGTGTCTCGTAGTGCCCATGCTTGGCAAGGGCGTCATGCAGCATGCGAAGGTCCAGGTCGTCTGTTCTGAAAAAATCCAAATCTTCGGATATTCGATGTCCCAAGAGGAATGCGAGTCCGGTTCCGCCTGCAAGTGTCCAGTTAGACAGAAGTGGGGACGGGTTTTCCTCAAGTTCCGTCAATAATTCCAGGCTGTGTTTCGGGAGTACTTTTTCGTGCATGTGATGCCCTCTATGTTCAACATGTGTTTCCAGAAAGTGCGGGTGCGTGGTGAGACCCGGTATGCAGATGCTGTGGCTTTAAGAAATGCCTTTTTTCCCATTGTTGAGCGAACAAGGTCGATATCTTTTAGTTGTCCGTATTCAAGAACACGTTCAACGAGCCATACAGGATGTTTCTGGATGTCGTCCTCGGTGAGGGTATGATCCCAGAATAGACGGCTGAGTTGTGCTATGGCGTCAGACCTTGTGCGGGCAGTTGGGGTGCGGTCGCTCTTTGGACGGAGTGTGATTTCGAATTCGCAATTCAGAGCAGTGGCCAGTTTGCGGAGGGTATAGGTTTCGAATCGTGTCCAGTTGTGCTCGTAACGTGAGAGTGTTGCTGCGGACGTTCCGGCACGCCGCGCGACATCGGCCAGGGATAAGTTAAGGTTAGCTCGTCTGCGTTTTAACTGCTCCGATATGCTGAGTTCCTGATTCATGCTATTATCATGCGTGATAATAGTTAGCATGTCAACTCAAATGAGCGCTGGCCTTGGGGACAAGGCCGCGCTACTGACGTGACTGAGAGGACGCAGCTTGTGCGGAATGGGGCGGCGGTCGGACTTGGCTTCTGGCGTGGCTTGCGGGGAGCGCGTGCCCTTGCTTTGCTGCGGGTCACACGCACTACATTATACATGTATGGAAATCGTGGGATGTGCGGACGTACTGCGCGGCTTTGGGGCCAATTAACGATTAACCCAATAAGAATTAACTCTCTCATTCTCCTTCCTTTCTGATTGTAATAAATCACTGTGTCCAGTAATACCTGAGCGCATGAAATCAAAAGCTTCTTCTCTCTTCGATTGGATCGCGATGCTGGTTCTGGGTGGCATGGCGTTTGTGGTGTATTTGGCAACCATGAGCGGGGGCGCATGTCCCGGCACTTCGGCGGACATTGTAGTGCGCTATGCGGGTATCCTGCCGCGTATGACTCCTGACTTTCCGTTGTGGACAGTTCTGGCGGGATTTGTTTCGTCGTTGCCTTTCGGGGGGGACGTGGCGTTTCGGTTAAATCTGCTGAATGCGATTTGCGGTGCGCTCGGCGTGGCGTTGATGTTCCGCGTGATGACGGATCTGGTATGGGATCAGATCTTTATCGAGAAGGCCAACGCGGTGCGTTCGGCGGTGGCGGCACGTTTGGCCGGTGCGGCTTCGGCATTGTTCCTCGCGTTTTCGGTTCCGTTCTGGACCGCAGCCACTCGCGCCCAACCAATCGGTTTTCATGTTTTGCTGTTATTGGTTCTCACAAAGTTGCTCATTCAGTATGGGCGACGCAGCTCCAATGTGCGCTTGTGTGTTCTCGCGTTTCTATATGGCGTTGGTGTGGTGGAGTTCTCGACGTTGATTCTGCTGGCGCCGGTGTTCCTGTCCGGGGTGTTGTTCGCCATGTGGCGCGATGAACAACGCTTGCTCGTTAAGCCGCTGGTGCTGGCCTCGATATCCGCCTTGTTGGGTTTGTCTTTGTATGTGCTGACGGCCTGGCTTTTCTACGGCAGCGTGGGCTATGAGATTCGGGGCTACGAGAGTTTCTTCAAGGTGTTGTGGTTCATGTGGCGCGACCAGGTGTGGACGATTACACGCGGGGTGCCGAAAGTGGGTTGGCTGATTCTCGTGTTCATGAATGTGGTTCCGGCATTGACGGTGTTGACGATTGCGCGTCGGGCATTGAATGACGAGAAGGATTGGGCGTTCTACCTGTTGCATGTGATTCTGACGGGGCTGGCTATTGCGGTTGTGTTCAATGTGCGTTTCTCTCCCTGGGTAATGACGAAGGCGTCGCGTTTGCAGGTGACACCTTATGTGTTGCAGGGAGGTGTGTTCGGGTATCTGGCTGCGTACTGGTTCTTGTTTCCTTCAGGCTGGTGGTCGGGTTCTGACTGGTCTGTGCAATTGTTTGTGCGTCGCTGGCTGGGTTCGGCGTTGGCAGCCGTCATGTTTGGCTTGGCTCTCTGGGCACCGTTCCGAAATGTGACACACACGGATGCAAGCGGGTGCGACTTTATCAATGCTTATGCAGACGAGGTGGTCAGCAGCCTGGATGGCCGCGAGTGGTTGGTGACGGATGGTATGTTGGACAATCACATTCTAATTGCGGCTCACAATCGTCATGTTCCGGTGACCTGTCTGAATCTGAGGGCTGGTCAGAGTCGCATTTATCAGAACTATATCAAGACGTTGTTTGAAGAGCCGCGTTATCAGAACCTGGCCGATATTGGTTTGCTGGCTTTGCTGCAGGAATGGATGATGACGGATCCCGACATCACGCAGAAGCTTGCATTGATGACTGAGCCGGATCTGTGGATTGGGACGCAGCACGTGGTGGTTCCGAATGGCACCCTGTTTTTTGGGGCCAAGGATGCGTCATCGCTGTCGGCCGGCGCGATACATGAGGCGAACAAAGTGTTGCGGGCGCAAGTGGAGGGGGGTTTGCCGCCGGTGGTTGACGATGATGAGGAACCGGCGGATGCCTGGGGTTTCTATCGTAAAGAGCTGCGTCGCCACACGGCGATGGTGGCCAACAATACTGGCGTGTTGATGCAGGAGTTGGCCACACCGGAGCTGGCTTTTGCGTCATATACGGCAGCCCGACGCATTGACGAGAACAATGTCAGCGCATTGCTGAACCAGTCCGCCATGGTAAGCGGCGGCTACGAGAGTGACATGGCTGCGGATGTGCGCGATGCGGTTCGCAAGCTTGTGGATGGTATGGAGCAGAAATATCGCGTTTGGTCGCTCTCGCGTTACTACGGCTATATTCATGCTCCTGAGATGTTTTCGCATTGGGGATGGAGTTGGGCACGTTCGGGGCAGCCCGGGATTGCCATTGCCGGATTGCGGAAGGCGCTTGAGGTTGCGGACCCCACGCGCAAGGCGGCCGTGCAGTCCGTGCTTGCGGGAATTTATCTTGAGGAGGGGCAGGACGAGAAGAGTGAACTGCTGCTGAAGGAGCTTCTGGAGCGTGAGGGGAGCAACAAGGCACCCACGTTGATTGCTCTGGCGGGCATTGCCCGGCGTGATGGCCGATTGGATGAAGCGCGGGATCTGTTGAACCAGGCGACGACTGAGGGTGGGGACAAGACGGCGTTGACGCTGGAATGGGTGCGACTCTCCATTGCGGCGGGTGATCTTGACCAGGCGCGTATTTCTCTTGAGAAGCATCTTCAGGACGATCGGACTTCCATGGCGGTATGGGCTGTTTTGGCTGATGTCCTGCTGGCGCAGAAAGATTCTGAAGGTTTGCGAGACTGGCGGGAGCGTATTGTCGGTGTGCGGAACAGTGATGGTCTGGTGAGTGCGGTAGAGGCGCAGGTTGCATTACGTGAGCGTGATCTTGTGATGGCGCGTGAGCATCTGGATCGTGCGATTCGTTTTATGCCGCGCAATATCCGCATGCGTGAGCTGATGTTGCGGCTGGATGCGATGGAAGGCTTTGATGACGAGGCCAGGGGGCATGCCAAGCAGTTGTTGGCGATTGATAATGATAATGCGTTGGGGCATTACATCATCGGCTCGCTACAGTATCGAAACGGGGATTTGGAGCTTGCGGAAGATTCTTTCCGAAAAAGTCTGGAACGGGATCGTTTGCCCGAAGCGTTGAACGATCTGGCGTGGGTTGTTTTTGAGCAGCGTAAAGATGCTGTCGAGGCGGAAGCTCTTGTGCGGGAGGCGCTGGCAAAGAACAAAAAGGTGGCGAATGCCTGGGACACGCTGGGTGTCATACTCATGCGTCAGGGCAAGCTGGAGGAGGCTGAGAAGGCGTTTTCCGAGGCCATTAAATTGTCCCGGCGCAATCCTGCAATTTTCCTGCATTCTGCTGAGTTGCTCTTCGAGCAGGGCAACAAGACGGAAGCCAAGGCGATTTGCGAACAGTTGCTCACGCAGCGTGATGCTTTTCCTGTAAGTTTGCAGGAGGAGCTGGATCGGTTGGTGGAAAAAATTGGGGATGATTGATAATTGATGATTTCAGATTGATGAATGGGGATTGGGGGACTTGGTTTCTGGCATGGCTTGCGGGGAGCGCGTGCCCTTGCTTCGCTGCGGGTCACACGCACTACATTATACATGTATGGAAATCGTGGGATGTGCGGACGTACTGCGTGGCTATGGGGACGATTAACCAATAACTGATAATAATTAACTCCCTGTCTCGACTTTTCGCCATTCGCCGGGTTTGAGGCCGGCGAGGGAGTAGGGGCCGGCTTGTTCGCGTACGAGGCGATGAATGCGCAGGCCTGCCTGGGCGCACATGTTCCGGATCTGGCGATTGCGGCCTTCCTTGAGTACAAAGCGTAGAATGATGCGTCCTTTGATGCTGCCGGGTCCAAGGTTTGTTACTCGTACCGGTCGAATCCGGTAGCCATCCAGTATCATTTCCGAGCGTAAAAGTTTCAGCGTGGCGTGGTCCATTTCGCCTGACACGGTAACGCGGTATGTTTTTGCGTGGCCGTAGCGCGGGTGGGTCAGGTGATGAATCAGCTCGCCGTCATCGGACAGCACGACCAGGCCTTCGCTGTCTTTATCGAGTCGTCCTGCGGGGCGGAGCGTATGCAGATGCTCGGGAAGTAGAGCGTAGATGGTTTCTCCCTGAAGGTCTGAACGGCTGCAGATGACGCCGCGAGGCTTGTTCATGATGATGGTCGTGTGTTCCGATATGTCTGTGTTGAGCAATTTTCCATCAACGCAGATTTTGTCCGACTGGCGGCATATCCTGAGGCCAGGTTCATATACAACGGTTCCGTTAACCATGACGCGTCCTGCGTTGAGGAGTTTTTCTGCGCCACGCCGGGAGCATAGTCCGCGTTCGGAGAGAATTTTTTGAAGTCTGATCGTGGTTTCTTTCATAAGCGATGGTGATTGTAAGGTGTTGACGGGTTGCAACAAGGGAAAAGGAGAGGGAGAGGGGGATTGTGGATTGTGGGATTGTGGATTTGGGAGATTGACGACCTGCCCGAAATGCTTCGCATAACGATGTAGGCGGGTTGGGGACTTGGCTTTTGGCATGGCTTGCGGGGAAGGGGGAGATCAGAGATCAGAGGTCGGCTTGTCCTCCGTAGACTTGGCTTGCGGGAACGCTTCCGCTCACTGCGCTCGGGTAAGCGTTACTACATTGTGTGTATGGGATTGGTTGGTTAGATGTAGTGCGGCTTAACCTGAGCGGAGCGAAGGAAAGCCGCTCCTGAAGCGAGGAATGTGGCTTGCGGTGAGTAGCCCTGGGCCGTCCCGGCCTGAGGGGGGCGTTGTGTTCATATTTTTTCGAATTTTTTATTTAAATACTGTTGACAGGAGGTGGGGCGAAGTGGTGTATTGTGTCAAGCAAAGTCACATAGTGGTGCATCATGAGTATGGAAGGATTAGTTTTACCGGCGTCCGAGGGGCTGTTTGTCAGCAATTTTACGCATTCCCTGGACCCGAAGAAGCGTCTCACCATTCCCTCCGATTGGCGGGAACAGGTAGGCGATCCGTCCGCATTGTATGTACTTCCTGATATGCATGAGTCCTGTCTTCTGGCGTTTCCTGCGCGTGAAATGGCTTTCCGGCTGGAAAAAATGCGTCGTCATTCGATTGCAGACCGCAAGGCGCGTGGATTTGCACGCGTGCTGGCTTCTCAGTCTGAGCTGGTGGCGTGGGATTCGCAGGGGCGGATTCGGATCAAGGATGATTTGCTGAATTTTGCTGGTTTGGCTGACAAAGTGGTGCTTGTGGGTGCGTTTGACAGTTTTGAATTATGGAGTCCTGAATTTCTGGAAGCGGCCGGCGGTATGGACCGGGATAAGCTCCAGGATGCGGCTCGTTATGTTGGTTTTTGATTGGGTGTCTTATGCATATATCCGTGCTGCGAGCGGAAGTGCTGACCTGGCTGGATGTGAAGCCGGGCGGGACCTATATCGATGGGACGCTGGGAAGCGGTGGTCATGCGCTCGGTATTCTGGAACGAGCCGGTCGAGATGGCACGCTGTTGGGGTTGGACCAGGACGAGCAGGCGTTGGGTCGTGCTGGCGCGGTGTTGGCTGATTGGTCGGACTGTTGTCGTTTGGTTCAGAGAAATTTTGCGGACATGGGGGCCGTGGCTGCCCGTGAGGGGCTGACGGCAGTGGATGGCATCGTATTGGATTTGGGAGTGTCGTCGGATCAGCTTGATACGCCCGAACGGGGGTTCAGTTTTCAGAGGGAAGGGCCTCTGGACATGCGGATGAACACGGCGAGCGGGGAGCCGGCATCCCGGCTGGTGCAGGATTTGGATGAGAGTGCGCTGATACAGATCTTTCGGAGTTATGGTGAAGAGCCGAGAGCGCGGCGTATTGCGGCAGCGATTGTAAGGGAGCGGACCAGGGCTGCGATTGAGACGACCACGCAACTTGCCGATATTGTTGAACGAGCAGTGGGTGGGCGTAAGGGTGCGAGGCACCCGGCTACGCGTGTCTTTCAGGCGTTGCGGATTGCGGTGAACGAGGAGCTGGAAAGTTTGCGGCAGGGGTTGGACGCGGGATTGGCGTTGTTGAAGCCCGGTGGACGGATGGCGGTGATTTCGTTTCACAGTCTGGAAGACCGTATCGTGAAGCGTTTTTGTGTGTTGCATGAGGGACGCTGGGAGTCGTTGCAGGCAGGCGGGCAGCGTTGGGTGGGACGCGAGCCGCGCGTGGCACGGTTGACGCGCAAGCCGGTTTGTCCGAACGAATTGGAATGTGCTGAGAATCCCCGAGCGCGCTCGGCAAAGCTCAGAGTGATTGAGAAAGTTGAAGAATAATAGATAAGGAGAGGCATTATGGCACGCAGAAACCGGAAAAGGCAGACAGTGGATGGATTCCTTTTGCCGACGCCTGTTACGACGGTTGTGGTCGTTGTCTCGACGCTGGCGCTGGGTTATATCTGGTTGGGTTGCCAGGGTGAAACCGTGGGAAAATCCATCAAAGTGCAGGAAGCTGAGCAAATGATTTTGAAGCAACAGCTTTCCAACGAAGCCGCTCGATGGGCGGAAATGAAGTCCATGCGCAATCTTGAGTCGGCCTTGCGTTCGCGTGGCATTGCCATGCGTTCACCGCGCACTGATCAGGTCGTGCAGCTCAGCGGACGTTTTTATGATGGCTGGCTGAGCACATCACGGGATACCGATAAATTGGCCAAGTTGGAACGGCAAGGGCTTTATGACTGATCGATGCACGTTCGGGCGCATTGGAATCAGCGCCGCAATACTTTTCCTTGCATTTGCAGGGCTGGGCTCACGCCTGGCCTTTTTGCATCTTGGGGACCATGACGAGCATCGTGCGAACATTCAGGGCAACCGCCGTGTGACGCGGACAATCTCTGCGAGGAGGGGGCGAATCCTGGAGCGTAGTGGTAAAGATACGCTGCTGGCTGTTGATATGGCCGTTCGGGATGTGTGTGCAGATCCATCCCGTATCGCGCAGGAGAAGGCGGTCGTATCAGTGGTCATTGCGTTGTCTGAAATTCTAAAGATTCCGGCTGACGAAGTGGCTGTGAAGCTTAAGAATTCCAAGCGGCGGTTTACCTATATCAAGCGCTTTGTGGATCAGGAAACAACGGAGAAGATTGAAGCTTTATCCCTTCCGGGGGTTTTCTTTGAGCGTGCTCAAAAGCGTTTTTATCCGCAGAACGATATGTTCTGTCATGTGTTGGGCTTTGTGAATTATGAGGGGGTAGGCAGTGCGGGGGTTGAGCAGACCATGCGCAAGTATCTGCGTGGCAGTCCCGGGTCTATCGAAAGCAAGGTGGACGCGCTTCGTCGTGAAGTGTTTCGTGAGCGTGGGCGTTATATTCCTGGTATGGAAGGTGCGGATGTCTGGCTGACTATTGATCAGAATGTGCAATATATTGCCGAGCGTGCTCTTGACGATGTCATGCGTGAGCAAAAGGCAAAGGGGGCATGGGCTATTGTGCAACGCGTCAAGACCGGCGAAATACTGGCCATGGCTTCCCGTCCTTCGTATGACCCTAACCGGTTTACCCGGTCCAGGCCGGATGATCGGCTCAATCGCTGTATTGGATTCGTATATGAGCCGGGTTCCACGTTCAAAGCCATTACGATTTCCGCAGCATTGAACGAGGGAACGGTGACTGCGAATACGGTTTTTGATTGTGAGCATGGGTGTTGGTATTATGGTGGAAAGCCCTTGCGTGATTTTCATGCCTACGGGCCTCTCTCGGTTGCGGATGGTTTAAAAAAATCGAGTAACATTCTGGCTGCAAAAGTGGCGCTGACATTGGGGGACAAGCGATTTTACCATTATTTGCAGGAGTATGGTATTGGTCAGGCGAGTGGCATTACGTTGCCCGGTGAAGAGGTCGGCATCCTGGCCCCCCCGTCCAAATGGTCGAAGATTGATTCCACGCGGATTGCGATGGGGCATAGCGTGGCGGCGACTGCACTTCAGGTATTGGGGGTCTTCAGTACGATTGCAAACAATGGGGTGCGCATGCGTCCTTATATTGTAAAGAAAGTAGAGCGCCAGGATGGAACGGTTCTTTATGAAGGGCGTCCACGAGCCCTGGCGCAGCCGATTCGTCCTGACGTTGCAAAAACCATGCAGGGATTGTTGGCACGGGTAACCGAGCAGGGCGGTACAGGTCGACGCGCGCGGGTGGATAATTATTCTGTGGCGGGGAAGACTGGTACTGCGGAAAAGATTATAGACGGTCGTTATTCGAAGACGGCGAACATTGCCAGTTTTGTTGGGTTCCTCCCGGCGACAAAGCCCGAGTTGAGCATTATTGTAGTGGTTGATGAACCGCAGAAATCGCGCACCGGTGGCGTGGTTGCAGGGCCATATTTCGGTCAGATTGCAACGGAGGCCGTGCGTTATTTGTGTATTGCGCCCGACTTGACTCCGCCCGAGCAGGGGGATACGGGGCATGCCCTGGTGGCCCGGCGGTCAACCTGCCAGCCCTCCCGAAACCTCGGGGGCAGGCTGGGGGTCATGCGGGGCGCTTGGTGAAGCTGACCGCCCTACCTTGCGGGGAGCGGAAGAGTTAATCGTTAAGCGGGGAAGTCGGCAACAGGTTTGAGAGAGTAACAATGACGTTGGCTGAACTTTTAGATGTGGTCGTGGATGTCCCTCCTGCCGGTTGTGGCAAGGTGGAGGTGCGCAGCGTGGTCTGTGATTCCCGCCTGGTTCGATCGGGTGATGTTTTCGTGGCGATTCCCGGTACGTATGAGGATGGTTGGGCCTATGTGGAAGACGCGGTGCGGCGCGGCGCGGTTGCGGTGGTCTCCGAGCATACGGGTGGATTGGACAAGCAGGTGGTGCTGGTGACGGTGCCGGATGCACACCGAGCTCTGGCTTTGCTGGCGGCGCGCATGCACGGTAATCCTGCGGATCAATTGCGCATGGTTGGCATCACCGGCACAAACGGGAAGAGTACCTGTGCGTATATGGTTCGGGATGTACTGTCCGCCGCTGGTCGTATGCCGGGTCTGATTTCAACGGTTGCTTATGAATTTGGTTCGCGCACGATTCCTGCGGCGCGGACCACACCTGATGCCACTCAGTTGCATGGGCTCCTGGAGCAGATGGTGCATGCAGGTTGTACGGACACGGTTATGGAGGTGTCCTCGCATGCGTTGGTTCAGAAACGGGTGGAAGGTATCGATTTTGATGTTGGGGTATTTACCAATCTGACCCAGGAACACCTGGATTATCATGGCGATATGGAAGCGTATTTTCAGGCCAAGGCCGTCTTGTTTCAAGGGTTGGGCAAGGGGAAGAAGGCAGCGCATGCGGTGATTAATGTGGACAGCGAGTGGGGTGTGCGTCTGGCGGAGATACTTGACGGGAGGGTGGCGCTGACGACTTACGGATTGGTGCATCCCGCAATGGTTCAGGCTTCCGACGTTTGTGTTGATTCCAACGGGACGCGTTTCTTGCTCAAGAGTTCCACCGCAGAGGTGCCGGTGTCGATGCAGCTGCTGGGACGGTTTAACGTGAGCAATGCATTGGCTTGTGTTGCGGTTTGCGAGGTGCTGGGTATTGATGCAGGGAAAGCAGCAGCAACGTTGGCAGAGGTGCATTGTGTGCGGGGACGCCTGGAGCAGATTCCGATCCGTGCAAAGTTCCAGGTTTTTGTGGACTATGCGCACACGCATGATGCCCTTGTTAATGTTCTTGTGGCGTTGCGGGAGATTACAGACCGACGGTTGATTGTGGTTTTTGGTTGTGGTGGCAATCGTGATACAGCCAAGCGTCCTTTGATGGCTCGCGCGGCTGCCGACCATGCGGATATGACCGTGGTGACGTCGGATAATCCACGCGCAGAGGATCCTCTGAAAATTATTAAGCACATTTGTGCGGGGTTCACGGATCAAGATACCTATGAGCTGGTGCCGGATCGACGTGAGGCGATTGGTCGCGCGCTGGCATTGGCCGGTTCGGGGGACGTCGTTCTTGTAGCGGGTAAGGGGCATGAAGAATTCCAGGAGTTGGCGCATCGTACGGTTCCCTTTGACGACAGCAACGTGGTGGTGGAGGAAATGAAGAAGCGGTAGCGGGAGGGCTGGCAGGCCGTACGGATGTGGGTGTTGTGGTGAATGAAGGTCTTGAGCATGGACAGTGACAACAGAGAGTTTGCGGAGTCCGGATGCCCGGACTATTCCGCCCGTGAGCTTGCGCAATGGTGCGCGGGTGAATGGTTTGGCGGGGTGCCGCGTGAGATCACCGGAGTGTCGCATGATACCCGCACGTTGGAATCGGGGAATATCTATTTTGCGTTGAAAGGGGATCATCACGATGGGCATGGCTTCCTGAAGGAAGCCTTCAGGAAGGGCGCGGCTGGTGCGATTGTGTGGGAGGAACAAGCCGGCATGCACGGTGATGGTCCGCTATTGGGTGTGGACGATCCGGGGCGGGCGTTGCGGGATACGGCCACGGCCTATCGGCTCAAGCTGGATCCGCATATCATTGCGGTCACCGGCAGTGCGGGCAAATCCAGTGTGAAAGAAATGACGGCCTGTATGGCAGCACAGGTGGGTGCAACGGCTCGCACGTTGGGAAATTGGAACAATGAAATCGGGTTGCCGTTGAGTTTGCTTTCCATGCCGGGTGGCACGCGGTACGGCGTGTTTGAGATCGGGATGAATCATCCTGGGGAGATTTCTGATTTGTGTCGTATTCTCAAACCATCGTGGGGCATTGTAACCAATGTTGGCCCGGTTCATATGGAATTCTTCAAATCTGTTGAAGATATAGCGGACGAAAAGGCGGCGTTGTTGCGTAGTTTGCCGGATGATGGCCTGGCGATTCTGAATCGCGACGGTGGTTTTTTTGATACGCTCAATACGGTGTTTGCCGGTAGGCAACGTTCTGTTTCGCGACACGGCAATGCTGATTATCTTTGCACGGATCGGGATGTGGCTGCCTGTACGATGCGGTTGCGGGAGACGCGCACGGGGGAGGAGCGATCTTTGCGCCTGCAATCAGTGAGTGAGTATACTGTACAGAATGCAATGTTGGCTGTGGCCGTGGGGCGTGAACTTGGTTTAGGTTGGGACGCGGTGCAGTGTGCGTTGGATGCATATGAGGCATTGCCCATGCGTTGGCAGGAAAGCATGATTTGCGGGGTTCGTTTTATTAATGATGCCTACAATGCCAACCCGCTCAGTATGCGTGCGTCATTGCGCGCCTTTTCGGAAGATGCTGGCGCGCGTCATCGAATCCTTGTTCTCGGAGGGATGCGCGAGCTCGGAGCGATCGAGGAGAGGGAGCATGTTGAATTGGGGCGGTACGCGGGAAGAGGGGACTGGGATGTCATTGTGGTGGTGGGGTTGTTGGGGAAATTGATCGCGCGTGGTGTTGAAGAGACGATTCAGGATGAAAGACGACTCTTTTGGTGTGCGGATAATATTGAGGCTGCTGCGGTGGTTGCCCGGCAGGCTGAAGATGGTGATGCGGTTCTTTTGAAAGGGTCACGGGGGATACAGCTTGAACAAGTGGTGACAGGTGTGCAGCAACAGTGGGGGATACTCCAGTGATACAGAAGCAGACGACACTTGGTGATGATCGGAACAGGACGTTGAAAGCCAGAGCCTCCCGTGGCAATGTGCCCGGATTAATCAGAAAATCGGGGCCTGTTCACTCGCGTGCTCCAGGGCCGAGGAGATCGCAGCCTAATGGTGATCCGTCTGCGTTGATGTTGTGGGGGTCCGAAGAATGGGAAACGGCGGGGCGACCGGACTTGAAACAGGAGTCCAGGCGGGCAGGACAATAATGATGATAGTGAAGGATTAATGGATGCTGTTTTATTTACATCAATTACAGGATGTTTTTTCGCCGTTCAGATTGTTTCGGTATATAACCGTTCGGGCTGTTGCGGGTGCCGGCACGGCGTTTCTATTGAGTGTACTGTTGGGTCCCTGGGTGATTCGACTTTTGCGTAAGCTTAAGATTGGTCAATTTGTGCGGGAAGAGATGCAGCAGATGCATGCCACGAAAGTGGGGACACCCACGATGGGTGGTGTGTTGATCGTTTCCAGCATTCTGTTGTCCACGCTTCTGTGGGTGGATGTCACCAATATTCAGGTTTGGCTGGTGTTGGGAGTGATGGTCTACATGGGTGGCATTGGGTTTCTGGATGATTATGCTCAGATTATGAAGCAACGTTCCAAGGGGTTGAGCGCACGCGGAAAGATGTTGTTGCAGATCCTGGGGGGGGCGATCGTGGTTGTTGTTCTGCGTGTGCTGCCTGAGGATGCCGGTCGTTTGCAGCACGTGATGGTACCTTTTGTTAAAGATCCTGTTATTGCGGATATTGGGCTTCTGTTTGCGTTTGCATGGGTCATTCTTGTGGTAGTGGGAGCGAGCAATGCGGTGAACCTGACGGATGGTCTGGATGGCTTGGCCATTGGATGTTCCTCATCGGTTGCCTTGTCTTACCTGGTCTTGTCCTATGCGGCCGGGCATGCGGCGTTTGCGGAATACCTGCTGGTGCCCTATGTGCGTGGGAGTGGTGAGTTGGCTGTGTTTTGCGGGTGCATGGTGGGAGCCTGTCTGGGCTTTCTTTGGTTCAATTGTCATCCGGCCATGGTGTTTATGGGAGATACCGGCAGTTTGGCGTTGGGTGGAAGCATTGCCATGGTGGCGTTGTTGATTCGTCAGGAAGTGGTGTTGGTTCTGGTGGGTGGTGTTTTTGTGATGGAGGCCCTCAGCGTAATCATTCAGGTGGCATCATTCAAGATGACGGGGAAACGCGTTTTTCGGATGGCGCCGCTGCATCATCATTTTGAAAAGAAGGGATGGAGTGAGACCCAGGTGACGATACGGTTCTGGATTTTGTCCATCATCTTTGCGCTTCTGGGCATTTTGAGTCTGAAGATTCGTTAGTTTTAATGGTTAATGGGGGAGCCGGAAGTGGAGCGGTAGGGACAGCAGCTTTTTCTGTCCGGGTGTGGGTATGTGATGTGAGCGGAAAGATTTTTCGGGGTGACATGAGTCCTCGCAGTATAGTTTTAGGTTTTGGTATCAGCGGGTATGCTGCTGCGCGTTTGCTGGCGGCGGAAGGCGGGGACGTGACGCTGGTGGATCGTTCTTCTTGTGAGGGAAAACATGAATGGCGGCAGGAACTGGAGGAGCGAGGGGTTGAGGTAGTCTGTGATGCGGTGGAATTGCCGGAGGGGAATTTTGAGACGGCTGTGATTAGTCCGGGGATTCGTGCGGATCATCCGTGGGTGGCAACCTTGAGGATGCAGGGGGCGGACGTGATGTCGGCGCTTGAGTGCGGGTGGCAACGGTGCAAGGTGCCGATTCTTGCGGTTACCGGAACCAACGGCAAGAGCACGGTGGTCAAATTTTGTGCAGATGTGTTGAGGGCTGCGGGGTATCGTGCTTTTGAAGGGGGAAACTATGGCATGCCGCTTGCGGCGCTCGTGTTGGATGAACCGGAGGCGGATTGGTATGTGTTGGAAATCAGTTCGTTTCAACTTGAGATACCTGGCAGTTTAAAGCCGCGTATTGGCATGTTGTTGAATGTGCAACCAGATCACCTGGATCGGCACGGGGATATGGCAACGTATATGGATGTGAAGATGAGTCTGTTCGCAGGTATGGGTGTGGGCGACAGCGGTGTAGCACCGGCGAACCAAGTGGATACACTGCGGGAACGGTTTGGCTCACAAGTGAGCTGGCGACCGTTTGGATCTGGCGGGGATGGGCGTTTTGCGGCAGGGTGCGTGAACGTTTCGGGCAAGCAGATTGTCTGTAGAGGCACGTTGTTTGATAATCCTATTATGGGTGAGCATTTGGCCGCCGCTGCAGTTGCGCTTGAGTGTGCGGGAGTATCTGCGCAATGCGTGGAAGTGACGGCGAAGGCGTTTTCCCCTTTGCCGCATCGGATGAATCGTCTTGGAGCGCGGAACGGCATTATGTTTATCGACGACTCAAAATCGACGACATTATCATCCATTGGAGCTGCTTTGCAGATGTGTTCGGGGCCGATACGGCTCATCGCGGGCGGATTGCTGAAGGAAAAAAATCCGGAAATGATTAAAGAACTATTGGCAAAGTCAGTTACGAAGGGCTATCTTATTGGAACGGACGCCGTCAGGCTTGCTTCATCGTGGCAGGCATGTATAGAGTGTGACACTTGTGAAACGTTGGCTGTGGCGGTTTCCCGTGCGTGGCGCGAATCTCGGGAGGGAGATACGATATTGCTTTCGCCGGGGTGCGCAAGTTTCGATCAGTTTGAGAATTTTGAAGACCGGGGACGTCAGTTTGTCGGTTGCGTGGAGCGGATCAAGAGAGGAGAAGTATCATGAAAAGGGCATCGTTATTCGGGTTAGTTATTCTCGGTCATCTGGTAGTGATTTTCGGGTTTGCGTTTATGCAGGGGTGCGGGCGAACGATGGGGGGACCGGTAGCTTCGATTGGTGACCCTGGAGAGGTAATCATGCCACCTTCGGCTCCGGCGGTGATTGACATGCCTGTGGCTCCGGAACCGGTTGTGAACACTCAGCCGGATGCGCGTACATGGCCGGTGCAGATGACCACATACATTGTGCGTCGCGGTGATACGCTTTCGCAGATATGCAGCCGTTATGGTTTGAACGTAGGCGAAGTCATGGCTTTGAACCGCCTGGAGAACAAGAACAAGATTCGTGCCGGCCAAAAGCTGCTTCTTCCGGGTACGATTGATATCGAGGCAGCGCCGACGTCACGGCCAGCGTCCGCATCTCGTCCGAGGTCAACACCCGGAGGGAACTACGTTGTGCAGAAGGGCGATTGCCTCTCGGTAATCGCTTCCAAGTTCGGTACTACGGTAGCAGTGATCAAGCAGGCGAACAGCCTGAAGAATGATACAATTTTTGTGGGGCAGAAATTGTCTGTGAAGGGAGCTGCGGGGACGGCAACGCCCGCGGCGGCGGTGACAGCCCCCGACCAGGCGCCCGTCGTTGTTGATCCGCTTGAGCCGGTCATGGACAGCGCGCCGGTGGTGGACATGCCCGAGCCGATTGTGGAGCAGCCGGAGCCAGTGGTTGCGGAGCCAGTTGCCGCTGCGGTGGAGCCTGCTCCTGCCGCAGGTTCGGACCGATTCCGTGTTTATGTTGTGGGCGAAAATGAAGACCTGTATTCCGTAGGTTTGTTATGGAACGTCAGTGTGGATCAGATTAAAGAGCTGAACAGCCTGACTGATACAGCGTTGACACCGGGGCAGCGTCTTAAAATTCCCATTGCGGAATAGCTGAATGCGTAAAGTACTGAGCACGCTGATCACGATTGTGGCGGCGTTGCTTGCTCTTGGCATTGTTATGCTTGCCAGCTCAAGCAGCGTCAAGGGTTCGGCTGATCTGCATGATCCTCTTTTTTTTCTGAAACGACAGTTGATCTGGCTGTTTATGTCTTGTGTGCTGGGTGCCATGGTGGTGCGGTTTGATTATCACTGGTGGCAGCGGCTTGCGGTGCCTCTTTCCTTGTCGGCAATTGTCCTGCTGATTTTAGTATTTGTTCCACCCCTGGGGCACAAGGTGGGAGGCAGTTGGCGCTGGTTGCGCGTGGGTCCCTTTACGGCGCAGCCGTCTGAATTTGCCAAGTTCGTGGTTGTGCTGGCGTTGCCGGCATGGATGACGCATGTGGGGCGGCGTGTTGAACGATTTGTCGAGGGACTTTTGCTTCCCATGTGTGGACTGGGGTTGGTGTTGCTGCTTTTGATTATTGAGCCGGATTTTGGTACAACATTATTGACCGGCGCGGTGGGGATGCTGATTCTTTTTGCGGGAGGCGCGCGGATAGGATACCTGGTTGTCACCGGGGTAGTGGGGATATGCGGTTTTGCGTTAGCGGTTATGCAGAACCCTGTTCGGCTGGGGCGTGTGCTTGCTTTCTTGATGCCGGAGAAGTACCCGGCTACGGCATATCATCTGACTCAGTCTAAAGTGGCGTTTATCGTGGGAAGGCTGCATGGGGTGGGATTGGGAGACAGCATGCAGAAGCAGTTGTATCTTCCTGAACCGCATACGGACTTTATCCTGGCGATTATCGGTGAGGAATTGGGTTTTCTGGCCACATTCGGTGTATTGCTCTTGTTTCTCGGTTTGTTTGTCTGTGGGTTGATTATTACAACGAAAGCGCGCGACCCGTATGGGCGTCTGATTGCTTTTGGCATGACCATGATGATCAGCTTGCAAGCGGCGATTAATGTGGGTGTGGTGACGGGATGTCTTCCAACCAAGGGGTTACCGCTGCCATTTATCAGTTACGGTGGTTCCAGCCTGATGATGTCTGTGGCCTGTGTCAGCGTTTTGGTGAATGTTGCCTTGCATTCTACTGAGGGGCATGATGATCCGCATACCAAGCTAATTAAAGATCGTCATCACCGAGTGTGATGGGGTGCGTACAAAATCTTCTGCAAATTCGTTTCGGTTGACCCTTTCCGTGAACGAGATCGACAGGAAGACTTTTGGATTCTAGAGATGGACTTCCCGACCAATGGGAAGGAGCGTGTGCCTTGAGCTTAAGCGCGCTCCCCGATGGGAATCGGGGAAGCACGCCCTGCGAACGGGTCTCTTTTAATACACTGTATGAGACGACCTGTTCTGAATTTGCAGAACTTTCCGCACACAACCGCAAATAATCATGTCTTTTTTTTCTATTTTTTTTCTTCTGTATGGGCTTTAGATGCTTAAAAAGGCCATTTTACTGAGTAAAAACGGTATTTTAAAAAGGAAAAAAAGTGTAATAAAAACTGTTGACAACTGAGCGGAACTGCCTATAATAACGTCAAACAATTGAGAACGAGTTCCAACAACAAACAACGACGTGTTAGAGAGGCAGAGATGATACTTCGAGCAACAGAACAGGCGGCGACGCGTAAGCGATACCTTACTGTGTCCGAGGTTGCCGACTATTTACAGCTTTCCGTTGAGACCGTTTATATGTATGCACGCACAGGCGTTATCCCCGCAACGAAGATTGGCAAGCACTGGCGTTTTTCTATGGACAGGCTTGAGGATTGGATGAGTCGTCAGGGAGCTGAAGAAGATCAGGCTACGGGTGTTTCTGTTTTGATGGTGGAGCCGGACCTGCAGATTGCGGAAGCTTTCAAGACATGGTTTGCTGAGGCGGGATGTGATGTCTACAGCGTGGCGAGTCGCGAACAGGCTTTTCCGTTGTTGGCTGAAAAGGATTTTGAATTGATCATGCTGGATCTCATGGACCCTCGTTTGGGTGGTCTTGAGACGCTTCAGCAGATTCGTGAAACAAAGCCGATGGCTGAGATCGTTGTGGCGGCTTCCCGATTTGATGCGGATCTTATGAATCGCGCACTGGACATAGGGCCTCTAACCGTATTGAGGCGTCCGGTAGCCAAGGAAGATCTGGTTCGCTTGGCTGAAGCGCACAGAAAGCCAACGCACGAGCATGAAGCAACAACCAAAATGGAGTCATCCCGGACGCCTGCAGGGCATTCGGATCTCGGCTTTGATCGCGCAGGTGCGCAGATCAAGCGAGGTGAGAACATAGCATATACAATTTAATTTCTCGTGGGACACGATGGTGTCCCTCGGAGTGGCGCTGAGAAGCGGTACCTGTATTTGGTTGCCTGGGTATCGCGGAGCGAATGGCAAAACCGACCTCCCGCAAGGGGTGTCGGTTTTTTTATTTGGAACGGAAGAAAAGATGAAGAAGCAGGAGATAAAGAAAATGAAGACAACATCAACAAGCAAGACGCTGGTTCTGGCATTGATTTGCGTGATGAGCGCATCCTTGTCAGTTTTTGCCGGAAAAGGTGCATATTCGCTCGATTTCAGTGCGGCTCAGCCTCGCAGCTATGCCAAACTGTTCCCTAGCACAACCCCTCCGCCCATGCTGACGGAGAACGGAACTGCCTCGAATCTCGTATTTGGCTCTGGCGCTAATTTCTCAGATAATGTTGAGTCGCTGGCACCACGCGATCTGAGCCTTGGGCAGATTGTGATTTTCGAGCTCAAGATCGACGTGAACGGCGTAACGGCACCAGAGAATGGAGCCATTGACATCAAGTGTGGTTGGAACAGTGTTCTAACGTCAGGGACCGATTTCGGTTATGATCCGGTTTATGAAGTCTATAGTGCATTTATTGATACAGGCGATGCGATGCACAATGATCCGTTGGGTAATGTGAAGCTTGAGAGTAGTTCTGCATGGGTGGATAGTCAGAATCCAGCGGGTGAGAATGATGAGATTCAGGGTGATTTTCATATTGAAGGTTTGGAGAGTGGCGATGTGGTTATTCTGGAAATCTGGGTTGTGCTCGATAGTTTTCTTCCTCCTGGTGCATCCGGAAATGTACAGAGCCGCCTGATTGATGCAACGACCTCTTATGAACCAGCGCCTGAAAATATTTCTACGGGTAATCAGACTGTACCGCTATTGAAGGTTCAAGACTTCAATAATTACGGTACTATTGGTGATTATGTGTGGAAGGATGAGAATGAGAATGGTCTGCAGGATGATGGAGCGACGGCAGGTCTTTCCGGGGTTCAAGTGGATCTTTATCAAGTGAGTACGGCCACCACGTTGGTAACTACCACGTCAACCGGGACGGATGGATCCTATTTGTTTACGGGAGTCGCGCCAGGTTCATATTTCGTACAGTTCACTCTGCCTGATATCTCTTATTCTTTCACGACAAATGATTTGGGTGGGGATGATGAGCTGGATTCTGATGCCGATAGTACGACGGGCCGGACTGAGACCTTTTCCTTGTTGGCAGGCGAAACCGACCTGACATGGGATGCGGGCGTCATTGTTGAGCCCACACTTGTGGCTATCTCCTTCTTCGGTGCTTCGGTGGTTGGTGATGAAGCAGTGATCGAATGGGAAACCAGCGCGGAGCTGGGTGCCGTTGGTTTCTTCCTGGAGCGCTGGGATGATGCGCAGGATGGCTACGTAAAGGTAAATACTGACCTGATTCCCGCGGCAATGTTTTCGAGTGCGGTTCAGACTTATTCGGTCGTGGATGCAGGTGCCGCCCTTGGCGGGACATACAGTTACCGGATTATCGAGATTGAGAATACGGGCAATGTCAATGAGTACGGGCCCTATACCGTGACCATTGGCGGCTCAGAGTATACGACGGATCAGGAAATTGACGAGAAGGGTCAGCTGGCGCTACCGGATGCGGATGCGGATGGCGATGGTCAGAGCAATGCTGAAGAACTGCGTGCAGGAACGGATCCATTGGATCCCGCATCAGTTCTGGCAGTCACTGCGTTGCAGGCTGGCAATGGCCACATAGCGTTCAAGTGGGCCAGCGTAGAAGGCAAAACCTATACGGTTAAGCGTGCGGCCAGCATGTCCGGCGAGTTTGAAGTTTTGGTGTCTGGCGTTCCGGCTATGGGCGCGGAAACCACCATTGTTCTCGTTGACGGTGCTTCTTCGGCCTTTTTTAAAGTGGTTGCTGAATAAAAAGTAGAATCTCCTGAAGAGGGAATGTGATTGGTTGACAACCGGGTGGCACTCACAAGTGCTGCCCGGCAATCCATAAAAAGCGATATTTGCACATCGGGTGGATGACGCATTACCGTGGGTTCCGCGATGAATCCCCCTCGGGATTCTTCGTTCCAGGATCGCGGAACCCGCACAGAGGACGCGCAGCGTCCCGCGCATAGCGGGGCGCTGTTTTTTTGTATTGCTGCGGATTGTTTCATCTTTGTCAATAAACCTCAAAAAACCTTTGTTTGTAGCTTGCTTGCGAGGGCTGGGTTGGGTAAGGTTGCGGTTTTGACTTGGTGATGTGCGGCACCTCCACGCCTCGGGGCGAGGAAATAAGAATACCGCGGGAAAACGTAGAGAGATTCAATGGAACAAACAACAACAACAAAACGAAGGGTCGACTTTGATCTGTCACAGTTTGGTGCTGGCGACAGAGAAGAGATGGCCAAAATGTACGAAGACACCCTGAAGGATTTTGTCGAGGGCTCTATTGTCCAGGGCAAAGTGCTTGAGGTACGTGGTAACGATGTCCTTATTGACATTGGTTACAAGTCCGAAGGTATCATTTCCATTTCAGAATTTGGCTCGCAACCGGAAATCAACTCCGGCGACGAAGTGGATGTCCTTCTTGCTGCTATCGAGGATGACGACGGAATGGTTGTCCTGAGCAAAGAACGTGCGGACCAGCAGTTGCGCTGGGAACGTGTCCTGACAACGTGCAACGAAGGCGCTGTCATTATGGGCATGGTCAAATCGCGCGTCCGCGGCGGTCTTATTGTCGATGTAGAAGGGGTGGAGGCGTTTTTGCCCGGCTCCCAGATTGACGTGATGCCCGTACGCAATACCGATGCTTTTCTCAATCAGGAGATTGAGGTCAAGATTATCAAAATCAGCACTGAACGGCGCAACATCATTGTTTCCCGTCGTGAGCTTATTGAAGAGCGCCTGCGTGTTAAGAAGCGCGAACTCCTGACGACGATCGAGGTCGGCCAGCTCCGTAAGGGGACGGCCAAGAATATCACCGATTTTGGTGTGTTCGTGGACCTGGATGGTTTGGACGGACTGCTGCATATTACGGATATGAGCTGGGGCCGCATCCGGCATCCCTCCGAGATGATTTCGGTTGGCGATGAGCTGGAAGTGGTTATTCTGGATGTGGATCACGACAAAGAGCGTGTATCGTTGGGACTCAAGCAGCGTACCTCAAATCCGTGGGCCGAGATCGAAACGAAGTACCCCGTGGGCAGCCGCCTGCGTGGCAAGGTGGTGAACCTTGTGCCTTACGGTGCGTTCGTCGAGATCGAAGAAGGTGTCGAGGGTCTGGTGCATGTCTCCGAGATTTCCTGGACGAAGCGCATTGCACGCGCATCCGATATTCTTGCCCAGGGGCAGGACGTGGATGTGGTCGTGTTGAGTGTCAACAAGGAAGAACAGAAGATAGCGTTGGGCATTCGGCAGACCGAGGCCAACCCGTGGGATACCGTACGTGACCGCTATCCGGTCGGAACGCGGATCACGGGGCGTGTTCGCAACTTTACTTCCTATGGTGCATTCGTTGAACTCGAAGACGGTATCGATGGTATGATTCATGTGTCTGATATGTCTTGGACACGTAAAGTTAATCATCCTTCCGAGGTGCTTGAAAAGGCCGAGGAAGTTTCGGCGATTGTTCTGGAAGTCGATCCGGACAATAAGCGTATCAGCCTGGGCTTGAAGCAGGCACAGGATGATCCGTGGAGCATGATCTCCTCACGTTACAAAGTCGGGGACGTGGTTTCCGGTAAGGTCAGCAAGGTTGCGTCGTTTGGTGCCTTCATCGAACTTGAAGAGGGCGTTGACGGACTGGTGCACATTTCGCAGATCAGTGATGATCATGTTGAGAAGGTCAAAGATGTTTTGGACGTGGGGACTGATGTTACGGCCCGCATCGTTCGTATTGACCAAGCCGAACGCCGGATTGGTTTGAGCATCAAGGCTGCCGAGATGCCGGACGAGGAGTTCACTCGTCAGCAGGACGAAATCCTCGACAGCTTGCGACCGGGCGAGCATATGGTGGATCTTGCCGGTGCATTTGACCAGGCGCTTAATCCGACTGAAAGCATTGAAGAATGGCGCCCGGGTGAGCATGCGGATGAGGGAGAAGAGGAGAAGGTCGAAGAAGCCCCAGAGGGCTGAGGACCCCTCCTCCATCGTAAATGAGAAAACACACCGGAAGGGCGCACTCCAGCAAGTGCGCCCTTCTTTTTGCAGGATGAGTTATGAGTAATATAATTGAGATTCTGAAACAGCGCTGTTTGTTTGATAATATAACCAGCCCGGAGTTGCCGGAGGTGCTTACACGTCCCGCAACTGTTTATGCCGGGTTTGACCCGACATCTGACAGTTTGCAGGCCGGTAATTTTGTGACGATCATGGCGTTGTCACATTTTCAGCAGTGCGGGCATCGGGTGGTGGCTCTTGTGGGTGGTGCCACGGGCCTGATCGGTGATCCATCTGGAAAGAGTTCAGAACGTGTCTTGCTGAGTGAAGAACAGGTACGCCATAACCAGGAAGGTATTCACGAGAATCTGTCGCGTTTTCTGGATTTTGACCATCCCACGGCGCCGGCGACGATTGTCAATAATTACGATTGGCTCAAGAATTTCAGCTTTATTCATTTTCTTCGTGATGTGGGCAAGCATTTTCGAATGGGCACGATGCTGGGTAAAGAGAGTGTGCGCGCCAGAATGGACAGCGAAGACGGGATGAGCTTTACCGAGTTCAGCTATCAGCTTTTGCAGGCTTACGATTTTCTGCACCTTCATGATGCTCATGATTGTCGGGTCCAGATTGGTGGTTCGGATCAGTGGGGAAACATTACGGCGGGGATTGATCTGGTTCGACGATTGCGTGGTGCTGAAGTTTTTGGCGTAACCATGCCTCTGGTATGTGACAGCAATGGGCAGAAATTCGGAAAGAGCGAGGGCAATGCGATCTATCTGGATGCGGCCAAGACGTCCTTTTTTGATTTCTACCAGTTCTTTATTCGTACGGATGATCGCGACGTGATTCGTTTCCTGAAGATCTTTACATTTGTATCGATGGAAGAGATTGAGGCACTGGAGCGCGCGTTGGCCGAAGCTCCGGAACGGCGCGAGGCGCAGAAGCGTCTGGCCGAAGAAGTGACACGCTGCGTGCATGGCGAGGATGGGTTGCAAACGGCACTGCGGTGCACGGGCGCTTTGTATGGCGAGGCGATGGAGGGCTTACGGGCTTCGGAACTCCTCGATGTTTTTTCTGATGTTCCATCGCGCGAACTTCCATTGGAAGAGGTACGGGGAGCGGTGGTGATCAATCTGGCTGCAGATGCCGGTTTGTGTTCGAGCCGGGGCGAGGCACGCCGTCTGGCGCAAAACGGGGGATTGTACCTGAACAATCGTAGGGTGGAAGGAATTGACCAGGTTGTGACGGAAGACCAGATCGTGGATGGACAGGTGGTTGTCCTTCGTAGCGGAAAGAAGCGTTATCATCTTATCCGGGTGCAGTAGACCATGATGGGTTGAGTCTGTCTGTACGGCAGGTATTGATCAATGGGTTTCACGAGGACGAGTCATGAGCAGTGGCACTATTTCCATTGAGGGCGCACGGGAGCACAATCTCCGAAATGTGTCTGTTGATATTCCCCGGGGAAAATTGACCGTTGTGACCGGGCTCAGCGGGTCCGGGAAGTCCTCGCTTGCCTTTGATACGCTTTTTGCTGAAGGGCAACGGCGTTACGTCGAAAGTTTGTCGACCTATGCTCGGCAGTTTTTGAATCAGATGCACAAGCCGGATGTGGACCGGATTGACGGGTTGTCGCCAGCTATCGCCATTGAGCAGCGTACGGCAGGGGCGAATCCCCGTTCCACGGTGGCGACCACGACCGAGATTCATGACTATTTGCGCCTTTTGTTTGCGAATGTGGGCAAGCAGCATTGTCCTAAGTGCGGTAAGCCGGTGGTGAGGCAGAGTGCGCAGGAAATCGTGGATATTCTTTTACGGTATCCTTCGCGCACGCGGGTTGTGTTGACTGCGCCGTTGGTGCGCCGGAAGCGTGGTACGTTTGAGGAGCTCATTGCGGCGGTGCGCAAGCGGGGCTTCGTACGAATACGAATTGATGGCGAGATTCATGATATTGATACTGTGCCGGATCTCAGTTCTCGAAAGCTGCACACCATTGAGACAATCGTTGACCGTCTTATTATTACCAACCGCATTCGCACCCGTTTGACTGATTCTGTAGAATCGGCACTGAAGGAGGGCAACGGTGAATTGGGGGCTTTGGTTGGCGAGACGGCGGATGATGCCGAGGTGCTGCAGTTTTCCGAACGGTACATGTGTACAGGATGCAACATATCTTTCGATGTGTTGACCCCGCGCCATTTTTCTTTTAACAGCCATCTTGGAGCTTGCCGAAAGTGTTCGGGGCTGGGGACCTTGCTGGTGTTTGATGAGCGTCTGATTATTCCAGATGCATCCGTATCGTTGGAGGATGGAGCCATCCCGGCGTGGCGCAAAGGCGGACGACGACTGATTGTTTATTACAAGCAATGGCTGCGTGCACTGGCCAAGCATTACGGGTTTGATCTGCAGACTCCATTTCATGAACTCTCCGAGGATCTGCGTAAGATTGTGATGTATGGTTCTGGTGACGTGAAGGTTGAAGTGGGGCATTGGCGGTCTGGTTCGTACCGGCGTAATTCAAAGGTTTTTGAAGGCGTGGTGCCCAACCTGAATCGGCGTTATGAGACTACGGCGAGCGAGGCAACGCGTATTGCGCTGCGTCGCTATATGAGCCGTCGGGAATGCCCCGAGTGTCAAGGAGCCCGTATGCGTCCGGAGATTATGGCTTGTACGGTAGATGGTCAGTCGATTGTGGATGTGACACGGCTCTCTGTGTTGGATGCCTATTCGTTCTTTGAATCGTGCACGCTTTCTGGTCAGGATCAGGAGATCGCAGGTGAGGTGCTGTGTGAGATTCGGCGCAGGTTGCAATTCATGATCAATGTCGGGTTAGAGTATCTGACGTTGGATCGCGAAAGTGCGACGCTTTCCGGCGGGGAAGCTCAGCGAATCCGTTTGGCCACGCAGATAGGATCGGGGCTTGAAGGGGTTTTATATGTGTTGGATGAACCGTCCATTGGTTTGCATCAGCGTGACAACGAGCGATTGATTGCGTTGCTCAAGAAGTTGAGAGATCTGGACAATACGGTGGTGGTTGTCGAACACGACGAACAGATCATTCGGGATGCTGATTGTGTTGTGGATCTGGGGCCGGGTGCGGGTCGGCGTGGCGGGGAAGTGCTCTGCGTGGGAACGGTGGACGACCTCCTTGCGCATCCGACATCGCTAACGGCACGTTACCTCAGGGGGCAGAATCACATCCATATTCCAACCCAATGCAAGCCATCGACAGGAGATGCACTGGTGATTCGCGGGGCGTGTGAGAACAATCTGAGGTCTATCGACGTTAGGATCCCGCTGGGGCTTCTGGTATGTGTCACTGGCGTATCTGGCAGCGGGAAGAGCACGCTTGTGGACGACATTCTGCGTCGAGCTCTGTTTCAAAAAATTTACCGGTCTAAGGAACGTCCTGGAGCACATGATACGATTGAGGGTATGGAGAAGGTGGACAAAGTCATTGTCATTGACCAGTCTCCGATTGGTCGCACACCTCGCAGTAATCCGGCAACGTATTGCGGGGCTTTTACACACATACGCAAGCTTTTCGCAGAAACGCCTGCATCCAAAATCCGTGGTTTTGGTGTGAGTCGATACAGTTTTAATGCGAAGGGAGGGCGTTGTGAGAAATGTAAAGGTGACGGGTCGCTCAAGCTGGAGATGCATTTTCTTCCAGATGTGTATGTCACCTGTGAGCAGTGTGATGGTTTGCGTTATAATGCCGAGACATTGGAGGTGCGCTATGGAGGGCGGACCATTGCTGATGTGTTGGCAATGACCGTGGATGAGGCGTTGGAATTCTTTCGGGCTGTGCCCACGATTGCCAACCGATTGAGGACACTGTCCGAGGTCGGGTTGGGGTACATCCAGTTGGGGCAGTCGGCGACGACGCTCTCCGGCGGGGAGGCCCAGCGCGTAAAATTGGCGACGGAATTGAGTAAGAAGGCCACAGGAAAGACGGTCTATCTGCTTGATGAACCGACAACGGGGCTGCATTTTGCGGATATTCAGAAGCTGCTGGACGTGCTTCATCGTTTACGGGATGCTGGAAATACAGTTATTGTCATTGAGCACAACCTTGACGTGATCAAGACAGCAGACCACATTATTGATTTGGGACCCGAGGGCGGCGCAGGGGGTGGTGCGGTTGTAGTGGCAGGGCGGCCGGAAGAAGTGATTGCCTGTGCGGCTTCACATACGGGGCGTTTTTTAAAGGCGATTTTATCATGACGAGAGCGGGATTGAATATTTGGAAGGGCTGTACGGTTATGCGGGTGATGTGCCTGGGGCTGGTATGGGTGCTTTTGGCTCAAGCCCCGGCGATGGCACAGTCGGAGATGTCTGACCATTTGCAGCGAGGACAGGCTGCCCTGGCGGATGGCTTGTATGGTATTGCAGAGGAGCATTTTCAGTCTTATTTCAAGATGCTTGAGGGTGATGCATCGGATAACGTCAAGCCGGTGATTCTGCTTGTTCGCGCGTTACACGGTCAAAAGAAATATGCTGAGATTCTGGAGTTGTTGAAGGTCAAGCAGCGTTGGATCGGCAAGGCGACCGATGTGGGGGCTTTTTCGTTCTGGCGGGCGTTCAGTTTATTTCAAATGGATGAAGCGAAGCAAGGGCTTGCAGAATTGGAGGCTTTCGAAACCCGTTTTCCGAAAGACGAATATGTGTGTCGTGCACGGCGGTTGCGGACGACATGTCTGTTGGCTTTGAAGCGTACTGATGCGGCCCTGACTGAGTTTGAGCATTTTGACCGTGACTGTGCACAGTCACCGGAGGTGGCAGCGAACCTTCTTGATTGGGGGCGTGTGCTTGTGCAGGAAAATCGTACTGCTGAGGCAGTAGGCATTCTGCAAAAACTGTTGACGATACAAGGCGATGCGCAAGTGGTACAAGAGGGGCATTTATGGATGGGGCGGGCGTTGCAGCGTGCGGGTAAGTTTGCAGAGGCAACCACGGTTCTTGAGGGCTTGTGTCATGACGAGACTGCTGAGCCCAATCTTCGTGCGGAGGCCTATTTCTCGGCCTCAGATATATTGGCGGTTGCCGGGGATATCACCAATGCGGTTTCTGCATTGACCAATGGTGTCGCCCTGGCGCGAGGAGAGACGGTTAAGCTTCGTGGTGAGGGGTTGTTGGGGTTGATGTATCTGCGAATGGGACGTATCGATGATGGACTTACTCGGGTGAAGGCATTTACATCCGCCCTGCCTGATGATGCGTTGGCTTCCGGGATGCAACTGAAGTTGGCGACGTCGCTTCTGGATGCGGAACGTTATGTCGAGGCATTGGCAGAGTTTCAAAATTATCTTGAGACGTTTGATGATATAATTGGCCAGGCTGAGGCGAGTGCGGGGAAGGGGTGGGCATTGTTGGCGACGGGGCGTCATGCCGAGGCGGCTGGGATGTTTGAGAAAGCTTATGCCTTGCATACGGATTCGAAAGCGCGTGTACGGTGCCTTTTTAAAGCAGGAGATTCCTTTTTTTTGAACGAACAGTATCAACTCGCACGTGACAAATATCGTCAGGTATATGAAACCTTTCCGGAGAGTGACCTAGCGGACCGGGCTCGATTGCAGGAGGGGGTTTCGTTATTGCGTGCGGATGATTTAGATGGTGCGTTATCGGTTTTCAATGCGTTGAGTCATACGGCGAGCGATGCGACGGTGGCGGAAGAGGCATTGTTCCGGATAGCCATGGTGCAGGAAATGAAGGGGTTTTGGCTGCAGGCTGCGGATGGGTACTCGGCGGTGATGAAGGCCCATCCGAGCGGGAGCTTTTATGCCAAGGCATTGCATGGTCGCGGGTTGGTCCGTTATGGGCAGTATGAGTTTGATCATGCGGCTGAAGACTTTGAACGTGTCTGGACAGAGTTTCAGGATAGTAGTGTTGCTGAACAGGCTTTTTATATGCGGGGCCTCAGTTATTACGGTCAGATGCGTGACGAGAAAGCAATTGAGATCTGTCGAGAATTTGTTGAGCGTTTTCCTGCGTCTCGCTGGTTGCCTGAGGTGTTGTTCTGGATAGGGAAATATGAGTATAACCGCACGCAATACGCGGCGGCTGAAAAGATGTTTCTTAAGGTTGTTTCCGGGGAGTCTAGTGTGCCATTGGGAGATGATGCGCTGTTGTGGTCCGGCTTGTCGGCGATGAAGGCCAAGGAATATGTCCGTGCCATTGAACACTTTGGGCGATTGGTAAAAGACTATCCTGAGAGTCGCAGGTTGGGTGAAGCACGTTTTCATCAGGCTGATGCGCTTTGTGAGCAAGCGCGTTTTTCTGCGGCCATCCTGATTTTTGATGAGATTATTTCTTCCTATCCGGAGCATGAGTTGATTCCTGCAGCCTGGGGTCGCAAGGGCGACTGTCAGTTCACATTGGGAGCGGGGGATGCATCTCGTTATGAGGAAAGCATTGCGTCCTACCGAGTGGTGGCGCAGAGCGAAACCAGTCGTCATGATCTGATCATGCAGGCAAACTATAAGATCGGGCGTTGTCTTGAGAAGATGGGGCGACAGAAAGAGGCACTCTCGCACTACTATAATGAAGTGATCTTGCAGTATTTTGAAGACAGGGAAAAAGGCGTTTGGCAGGACCAGTTTTCCAAAGTATGGTTTACGCGCGCCGCATTCAATGCCGCCGACATTATGGAGGGAAATAAGGATTGGCGTGGGGTGGTCAGTATCCTGGAGCGGGTGATGGAGGCACGTGTGCCGGCTGCCGATGAGGCGAGCGAGAGGATTGAGAAAATCAAGGCGGAGCGCTGGTGGTTGTTCTGATTGGGAGATAATAATGCGTGATATATGGTTAACAGGTGGTCCCATCCTCTGGATTATTCTAGTGGTGGGCGTCATAGGTTTTTGTGTATTTGTCGAGCGATCTTTGCATCTTCATCGGGCGAGGATTCCCTATGATGACTTTCTTGCAGGAATTTTTAATATTTTGAAACGCGACAATGTAGAGGAGGCGCTGTCGATTTGTCGGGAGACCCCGGGGCCGGTGTCTCAGCTTGCCAAGACCGCTATCCTGCACCGCAACGACGATCAGGCGCAACTTCGGGAAGCGGTTGATGAAGCGGCCGTGTCGGAGATTTCCAGGATGGAGCGACGCCTGGTATTGGTGTCGACCGTAGCGCAGGTGACGCCGTTGTTGGGCCTTCTCGGAACGGTGATTGGCCTGGTGGAGTTTTTGTTCGTGATGCAGCAGGAGATGCCCCTTGTGCAGTCAGCGGATGTGATGAAGGCGATGATGCATGCCTTGATTACCACGGGAGCCGGGCTGACCGTTGCCATTCCTGCGTACATCAGTTTCAATCTTTTGGTGATCAAGGTGGATCGTCTTGTTCTGGATATGAACCGCGCTGGATCAGAAATTACCGCGTTCCTTGGAAACGAAAGGAAGTAGCGAGATATGAAAGTTCGTCGAGGAGTTGTGGCTCCGACTGTCAGCGGGTTGCGGACACGCTACGTTCCGAAAAACCGTATCAACCAGGGGCTGGTCAGTGTGGCTCCATGGCTGGATGTGATTCTTGTGCTGATTATGTTTGTGCTGTTCAATGGCACACTGGTCTTGCATCCCGGCGTGGTGATGGATATGCCAACCGACTCGTTTCGAGATGGGACGAAGGGAGGAATGCCTGCTGTTGTGCTGTCGGTGAAAACGCGCACGGGGGAGCAGGCAAAAGAGTTGGTATTCTTTGATGATGAGCGTTTTCAGTTTGACCGATCCGAGGATATGACGCGCCTCAAGAGTGCATTCCGGAGTCGTTTGGGAGGGGTGGGGGGGGTGCCGCTGGTGATTCATGCGGATGCCCGGGTTGAACATGGTACGATCATGAATTTGGTGAATATGGCAGGTGAAGCGGGTGTGAGTCGGGTAAACGTGGCTTCAAAGCCCACGGTTGATTGAGGAGTTGCAGGATGCCCTGGCGAAAGGCTTTTAAGCGACTGACGGCATCTGCGCCGTCGTTCCTTGTGACCGCGTGTTGGTTAGCGCTCTGGTGGGTGTGGCCACGCCTGGTCTCTTCTGATGCGTCGGGAATTGTGGCTGCAAAAGTGCAGGTGTTGCCGCCTTCCCAAAGTGTGTCCAGCGTGCATCGTAGTCCGAAAGTATTCGGTCCCCCGTCTCCTGTAGGGTTCAGTACCGTGGCAAGGGAAAAGCGTGAGTTGAAGTTGCTTTCGCATCATGCTGCGCTGCCGGCACATATGCTCCCGAGGTTATCCGGTGCGGACGGGCTGGTGATGGGGAGTCGTGATCGTCGGTGGCAAGCGCCAGTGCCGAGCTATACTCCTGAGTTAGCGTTAGTGGACCGGGAGCGTGTTTCAACAATCGATGTGTGTGAGGTGCATGTATCTCAAAGTGCTGGTTTGAGGGATGCCTCGTTCGTTTTGCCTGCGGTGCCTGCAGAGCTTGCTGCCCAGACAAATGCAACGTGGGAAGTGACGGCACGGGTGAATATAGGTGTGGATGGTCGTGTACGGCATGTGTTTTTGGAATGGCCCGGAGAGCGCACCGAGATTGCACGTTGGGTAGAGCAGTATTTGGTTATGGGTCGAGCCAAACCGGCTGTTACAGTGCGCAGTGGTCGAGTGACGATAGGGTGTTCATCCCCGTGATATTGCTGAGATGATAAGCGCGCAGAAATAGCGCATAGAATGGAGCATAAGAGATGGCAGACATCAAGATTGTTGAGTGGTCGCTGAAGCGGCCTTCCGTGGTGGTGAATCGTTTTCTGAAGCGGCCTGCTTTCAGCGAAGTAGCCGAGGATGCCGCGGTGGCGGTGTTGGCGGATGTGCGACGTCGTGGCAATGTTGCCGTGTGTGATTATGCACAGAAGTTTGACGGTGTGGCTTTGACAACAGGCAAACTGAGGGTCAAGTCGAAGGAATTGTCAGCAGCTCGAGAGCAGGTTGCGCCCTCTTTCCGTGCAGCCGTCCACGAAGCGCACCGGCGAATCGTTGCGTTCAGTCGTGAGGGAATGCGCCGGAACTGGCGTATTGCGAGTCCCAGAGGAGGAAGCTTGGGTGAAGTCTATCACCCCTATGATCGGGTGGGTGCATATATTCCCGGTGGAGCTGCACCGCTGGCTTCCACGGCATTGATGACGGTTACATTAGCCAAAGTGGCAGGGGTTCCTGAGATTGTAGCCTGTACGCCTTGTGGACCGGATGGCATCGTGGATTCTCATATTCTGCATGCGTTGAATGTGGCGGGTGCCACTGAGGTCTATCGTGTGGGGGGGATTCACTCAATCGGATTGATGGCGTATGGAACGCGGACTATTCCGAAGGTGCAGAAAATTGTGGGCCCGGGCGGTGCGTATGTGACTGCCGCAAAGCGGCAGGTCTACGGGCATGTGGCTCTTGACCTGGTGGCGGGTCCCAGTGAGATTGCCGTGTTGACTGATGCTGATGCCAATCCCGCCTACGTGGCGGCGGATCTGTTGTCGCAAGCTGAACATGGCACGGGCGATGAGAAGGCGCTGTGTGTGACCACGTCTATGACATTGGCCCGCAAGATACGCGAGCAGGTACTGTTGCAGACAGAATCCTTGAGTCGCCGAGAGGCTGTGAAGCGTGTATTGAAATCAGGCGCATTAATTGTGGTCGTTCCTGACGTTGAACAAGGCATGGAATTGTGTAATCGCTTTGCGGCGGAACATTTGGAGCTGATGGTGAGGAAACCGCAATCCTGGTTGAAAAAGGTGCGTTCTGCAGGGGCCGTTTTTGTGGGGCAATGGACCCCGGAGGCGGCGGGAGATTTTGTGGCGGGACCCAGTCATGTTCTGCCCACTGGTGGTGCAGCCGCAATGTTTTCAGGTTTGACGGTAGATGACTTTCTGCGTCGCAGTAGTTTTATTTCGTTTACAAAGGCTGATCTGAAAGATACGGCGGAGCACATTCGTGTGCTGGCCGAGGTGGAGGGGCTGGATGCCCACGCGCGCTCTGCGACCATACGGTTTGCGTCGTCGTAGCGGTGAGATGTGTGTACGCAGTGTTGTGTTGAGAAAGCTCGCTTTGAGCCTGTATCTCAGAGGTTTTCGTTTAAGGTGCAAAGTAGGTGCCGGTGAAGAAGGTTGCAATGATGAAGTACATTAGAGAGTCCGTTGAATCCTTGACGGCATATACCCCCGGTGAGCAGCCGAAGGATCCGTCGATCATCAAGCTCAATACCAATGAGAATCCGTACCCGCCATCGTCGGCGGTTTCGGCAGCGCTGGCAGATATTGATGTTGAGGCTCTGCGGTTATACAGTGATCCGCTTAGCGTGCCGTTGCGTTGTCGATTGGCGGAAATGCATGATTGTGCAGTTTCGCAGGTGTTTGCGGGTAATGGATCTGACGAGGTGCTGGCTCTATGCACGCGTGCGTTCGTTGAGAATGATGGCAGCATTGGCTTTCTGGATCCGTCATACTCGTTGTATTCTGTTCTGGCTGACATTCGCCATGTTGAGCAGCGTCGTGTATCGCTGGGCGAGAACTTCTCATGGCATATGCCGGAGGGGTTTGAGGCATCCCTTTTTTTTCTGACGAATCCGAATGCACCCACCGGAGTCAGAGTGGATAAGGATGTGATTCAGGAATTTTGTAAATCTTTTAATGGCGTTGTGGTGATTGATGAAGCTTATGTTGATTTTGCCGACGCCGATTGTATGGATCTGGCGTTGAGTCTTGATAATGTTATTGTATGTCGTACGTTGTCCAAATCGTTTTCTCTGGCCGGGCTTCGGCTTGGCTATGCCGTGGGGTGTGAGCGTCTTATTGAGGCATTGATGAAGGTTAAAGACTCTTACAATCTGGGGATGTTGCCACAGTTGGTGGCGTTGGCTGCGCTTTCGGACCTTGATCATATGCGAGCCAATGTTGACTGCATTCGCGCAACGCGTGAACGATTGACGAACAGCCTGGTGGCGCTTGGATTTGACGTATTGCCATCTGATACAAATTTTTTGATGGTGCGGCCTCCCGTTCTGGGGGCAGCAGAATTGTTTGAAACCTTGCGGGAGCAAGGTATACTCGTGCGCTATTTCCCTGGGGAACGGACTGGGGATTATATTCGAATTACCGTGGGAACGGATGATGAAGTGGACCGTTTGCTGATTTCCATTGAATCCATTCTTGCGGTGGAGAAAAAAGCATGAAGATGAGAACGGCTAAAGAAACACGCAAGACACGTGAGACCAATATCAGTGTAGACCTGAATATTGATGGGACGGGAGTTTCCAGTATCAGTACGGGCTTGCCCTTTATGGATCACATGTTGGAATTGTTTTCTCGTCACTCCTTGATTGATTTGAAGGTGAAAGCAAAGGGTGACCTGGAAGTGGATTATCACCACACGGTAGAGGATATTGGTCTGACGCTGGGTACGGTGCTGGACAAGGCGCTGGGCACTCGCAAGGGGATTACGCGTTACGGTTGGGCGTTTGTACCCATGGACGATGCGCTTGCGCGCGTAGTTATTGACCTGGGCGGGCGACCGTACCTGGTTAAAAGTATGGCCTGTCGCAAGCGTAAGATTCTTGAATTTGACCTGAGTCTTTTTGACGACTTCTTTCAGGCTCTGACGGTGCAGGCACGGATGAATCTGCATATTGATCAACAGTATGGCCAGGAAGCACATCATGCCTATGAGGCTGTGTTCAAGGCCATGGCGCGTGCGTTACGCATGGCGTGCACAGCAGACGCGCGTGATCGTCGGATCCCTTCCAGTAAAGGGAGCATTTAGTGATTGCAGATGTTCGGATTACCACGTTGAAGAACGGGGTGCGAGTGGCGACGTCGACGCTGCCGCATGTGCAGAGTGTTTCCATGGGAATTTGGGTGGGAGCAGGTGGGCGGCACGAATCCGCGCGTTTGTCCGGGGTCAGCCATTTTCTTGAGCACCTGTTGTTCAAGGGCACGCCCACACGTTCGCCGCGCGACATTTCGCAGGAAATAGAGGGGCGTGGAGGTTCGCTGAACGCGTTTACACAGGAAGAGAGCACGTGTTACTACTGTCGTGTGCCATATGACAGGATGCAGCATGGTCTGGCGGTTCTGGGTGACATGTTTCTCAATGCCTCGTTGGACCCTGTCGAGATTGATAAAGAGCGGGGTGTCATCATTGAGGAATTGATGATGTATCGTGATCAGCCGCAGCATGAGAGTTGTGAGGCGTTGAACGAACTGTTCTGGCACAATCATCCGGCAGGCCGCTCGGTGGGGGGGACTCCGGAGTCTGTGGCACGATTAACGCGGGAAGACATTGTCGGGTATCGAGAGCGGCATTATATTCCGGCGCGAACGGTGTTTGCCTTTGCCGGTCGAGTGGAGCACGACCGCTGTGTGGACCAGGTGGAGACCCTGATGGGCGCAACGGACCGTCGTCGGGTTCCGCGCTTTCGAAAGGTGGATGAGTGTGTGCCTCAGAAAACGCACCGAATCGTGGCCCGGGACATTGAGCAGGTGCACCTGGCAATGGGTTATCGGCTTTTCGGTCGGCAGGATCCGCGTCGGTACACGCTGCGTATTCTCAATGCTGCGCTGGGCGAGAACATGAGCTCGCGACTTTTTCAGATCGTGCGTGAAAAATATGGCCTGGCTTACTCGGTGAATTCTTCCATGCATCTTATGCGTGAGACAGGTGCACTTTGTATTACAGCAGGCCTGGACCGACAAAATCTGGTCAAAGCGGTTAACTTGATTCTGCGTGAAGTGGAGCGGATGCAGCGTCGACCTGTTGGAGTTGGTGAGTTGCGTCGAGCGAAGGAGTACTGCATTGGACAGTTGCGTCTTGGAATGGAGAGCACAGGTACGCATATGATGTGGCTGGGCGAGCACCTTTTGACTTACGGTCGCGTCATTTCTGCAGAAGAATCAATAGATCTTCTGGGTGCGGTCACGGTTGACGATGTTCAGCAACTGGCTGAAGGGATCTTTAGTCGAGATGCTCTGAGCTTATCGGTTGTGGCTCCAGAGTTGACGGCAAAGACCGAGGCAGGCGTGGTATCGCTCTTTAATAAACGTTGATATCGGGGGCGACTTTCATGCGGCGTCCCATCCTTGGTCTTTTTTTTGTTTCCTGCTGCGGGTCATGGGTCGGTTTGCATGCGCATTTACCCATTGCCGCGCTGGGTGCGTTGGCATGTGTCAGTCTTCTTTCCGGGTTAGCGGTCATGGGTTTCGCTAGACGGAGGGAAAGGGCATGGGGTGTTGCCCCTGTTTGTTTACTCTTCCTTACCGTTTTCTTAGTGACGGCGTGGCGCGCTGCGACCTGTTCGGCGGTACGTTTTCGTGATGCTGCGACGATCTCGATTGAAGCGTCTTCCGATGTTGAGCTTACCGGGGTGGTATTGAGTAATGCCGATGAGGTTCGTCGATCAGCAAACGGTGTTTGCCGACGGTTTCGTATGCGGGTCAGGGAGTTGACGCATGGCGACTGTAGGGTGCGCGTTCGTGGTGTGCATGTGCAGGTGGATTGGTGGTCGGGCATGCATAATTCCTCCCCCCTGTTTGGGCGCAATGTAAGGCTGACCGGATCGATAAAGCCGTTGTCTTACGGCGAGGTGATGCCGCCCTTTTGCTGGACCATGGTGTCTGGGAGCAGAAACACAACGTGGATGTCGGATCATTCATCCGCATTGGGGTGGCATCGTTTGGAACAAAATCGTCGAGCGGCCGCACGATTGCTTCGTGTTGATCTTGAGAGCGAGCCGCGAGTAGTGGGTGTGTTGCAGTCCATGTTGTTGGGGTATCGCGAGCGTCTTGATCGCGCGTGGCGTGAGCTTTTTGTCCAAACGGGGACGGTACATATTTTTGCAATCTCCGGGCTCCATGTGGGGATCGTGACGTTGATTATTGTGATGATTGCTCGTTTTGCAGGTGTGCCGCGTGGGGGGTGGTTGTGGGTGACGGTTCCCTTGATTGTTATGTATACAGTGGCCACGGGGTCGCGTCCCAGTGCGGTGCGCGCTTGTATTATGGCGGCGCTTTACATGGGGGCATTTACCGCGCGACGTAAGCCGGACGCGTTGTCTGCATTGGGTGGTGCTGGCATTCTATCTCTGGCGCTTCGTCCTCAGGACCTGGTGTCTGTCGGGTTCGTTTTATCTTTTTCCGTGGTCGCCGGGTTGATCGTGTTTTATCCTGTTTTGGATCGACTGGTTGTGCGGTTTGTGGTGTGTGTGCGACAGCGGTTGGCGTCCCGGTTAGGACGGGAGCAGATCGTGCTGCCCTGGGAGCATGATCCGTTTGATGCAGCGCCGATATTGTGGCGTGAGCGCGTAGCGGCAATGGGCCTGCAGTATTTTAAGTCCCTGCTGATCTTATCCTTGGCGGCATGGTTGATTTCGGCCCCCTTGACGGCATTCTATTTTGGACGATTGACGGGGGTTGCCATTCTCAGCAACATTGTCATCATACCCATGACCTTTCTGATTGTGCTGAGTGGATGTCTCAGCATCCTGGTCGGAGCGATTTGGCCAGGGTTTGCGCTTGTGTTTAACAATGCCAACTGGTTATTGATTCATACATTAATTGGCACGATGCATGGATTTTCCATGATTCCTGGCGGAAGTATTCAGATTCCTCCACCGCCTTTGTGGCTGGTGTTGTTGTGGTACCTGATGTTGCTTGCCGCCCTGAAAAAAATGGACAGCGTCATGGTGGAATGTCAACATGATGCGCAATCACTAGGTATGAAGCGTGAGTCGTGAAAAGGGTCTTGGCCGGAAGGCACGGAATATGAATCAAAGACACTCTATTTTTTACGCATTATCAGCGTTGCTTGTGTTCGTCAATGTCGTGGCCTGCGCTTGGGCTCAGGAGGATGTCGATGTTGTGGAAACCAACGTGCAGGAAGAGGCTTACAGCAGCATGGAGGTGTTGGCTGAGGCGTTGCTGCACGTGCGGAAGCATTATGTTGAAGAGAAAACGTACGATCAGATTCTGGATGGTACGTTGGATAGCCTGTTGTCGAGCCTGGATCCTTACAGCTCTTTTCTCATGGATCAAGAATACGAGGGAATGCGGGATGACACCGAGGGGGCGTATGAGGGCATTGGTGTTCATATAGGAATTAAAGATCATCAGTTGACGGTGATTGCACCGATTGAAGGGACTCCAGGCGCTCGGGCGGGTTTGCATTCAGGTGACCGGATTGTGGCGATTGAAGGCGAGTTGACGAAGGGACTCTCGTTGCGCGATGCACTCAAGTTATTGCGAGGGCGCAAGGGGAGCAAGGTTCGGTTGACTATTTCGCCGTCAGGTGGCGGGGAAGACCGCGAGCTTGAGATTGTACGCGATGTGGTAGAGGTGCCGAGTGTTAAGGGGCGCAAACTTGTGCAGGATGGTATCGGCTACTTACGTATCACGCAGTTTGCGCGGCCCACGGCATCAAATCTGGCCGATCAGGTGGAAATGCTTCTGAATGATGGAATGGAGGCGCTGGTACTGGATCTCAGAGGGAACCCAGGCGGGTTGTTGAGCTCGGCGATTGAGGTGTCCGAGCTTTTTCTGAAGAAAGGCAAGTTGATCGTCAGCACCAAGGGGCGCGAAGGCGTGTATCCGGAGAAGAGCGTTGTTGCATCGCGCCGGATGTCTCATGATTTTCCGCTGGCCATATTGATCAATCAGGGAAGCGCCAGTGCGTCGGAGATTGTGGCGGGGGCATTTCAGGATCATAAGCGTGCCGTACTCGTCGGCGAGCAAAGTTATGGAAAAGGGTCGGTGCAGAGTGTGGTTAAGCTCAAGTCCGACCCGGCGTCGGCAATCCGTCTCACGACGGCAAGGTATTACACCCCTTCAGGTAGAATGATTCACGGCACAGGCATTGCACCGGATGTGCCTGTTTCGATTGAGAGCGATGAGTGGCGTGCTATTGTGAAAGCACGAATGACGTCTGAGGAGGATTCCGCGTCGGAGGCGCTTATCGATCGCCAGCTTGAACGAGCGGTGGATTTGTTGCATGCGATCACCATCTTTAATTCTGCGGCACATCATTAGATACAGGGCCGATTAAGCATTATGAAAATACTGGGCATAGAGACTTCATGTGATGAGACTGCGGCTGCTGTTGTTGAGGATGGCCGCAAGGTTCTTTCCAACGTGGTATACAGCCAGGTGGAATTGCATGGACCTTATGGCGGCGTGGTTCCGGAAATTGCCTGTCGATGTCATGTGGAAGTTCTGCCGGGAGTTATTGATGAAGCGTTGCGAGACGCTGATCTGGCATGGGATGATGTGGATGCTTTGGCGGTTACCTATGGTCCTGGGTTAGCCAGTTCGTTGGTGGTTGGGTTATCTGCGGCCAAAGGGTTGGCATTGCGCCTCGACAAACCGTTGTGCGCTGTTAATCACCTGCAGGCGCATGTGTATTCTGCATTCATGACCCCGGATGCACCGGATATGGCGTCGGTATGTCCTTTTGCAGCACTGGTGGTCTCGGGTGGGCACACGTGCCTGGTTCGCGTGAATGCCCCGAATGATTTCCAATTGTTGGGACAGACGATTGATGACGCGGCTGGTGAGGCGTTTGACAAGGGGGCTACGCTGTTGGGTTTAGGGTATCCCGGTGGGCCGGTCATGGATCGTATGGCGAAAGAAGGTCGGCGCGATGCCATCCGTTTTCCGCGTGGACGCGCCAGGAAACAACGCGGACAAATCGATGGAATGGATTCTGACTTGTGTTTCAGTTTCAGCGGCTTGAAAACGTCGCTGATGGTTCACCTTAAGAATCATCCTCCGGGTGTTGATGATCCGGGCGTGTCTGACGTGGTGGCCAGCTATCAGGAGGCCATTGTTGATGCCCTGGTGAAACGCTGCGAACGGGTATTGGAGGGGTTGGATGTGTTGGCGGTTGGCGGGGGCGTTTCTTTGAATAGTCGTTTGCGCGAGGCGTTGCGTGATATGGCCGCACGCCGAGGGGTATCGTTGTTGCTTGCCGAACCGAAGTATTGCGGTGACAACGCGGCGATGATTGCCGGCGTGGCCGGGATGGGGTTGGGGGTCTGGGGAGAGGAAGCCATGCTTCTGGATGCTGAACCAAACGTGCCCGTGGCATAAGAGGGAGGTGTCATGGCCGGAAAGAACATTGCACGCATTGCGGTGCAGACCGGTGTAGACCGTTGTTTTGACTATACGGTCCCTCCTGCGTTGAGCGATGCAGTGGTGCCTGGAGCTCTGGTCGAAGTACCCTTCAGAACATCCTTTATGCGTGGTTATGTCATTGCTCTGACCGATCAGTCCGAATTTTCAAAATTGCGCCCTGTTCACAAGGTTCTTGGGGAAGGTCCTTTGATTAGTGGTGAATTGGCTCGCCTTGCGACATGGATGGCAGATTATTACTGTGCGCCGCTGGAGCGGGCGATGCGAACGGTATTGCCAGGGGCTGTACGCAAGTCGGGTGCACGCTTTCGCGAACAACTCGTGGCGCGAGTGTGTGAGACGGACCAATCGCAGGATGAGATCAAGGCACAGCTTGCGCGCGCACCGCGCCAGCTTGAGGTGTATGAATATCTAAAGAAACTTGGATCGGAGGGGGCTTCGGTTTCCTCTGTGTTGCTTGAGACTAAGGTCTCGCGATCGGCACTGCAGGCGCTGGCGGCGCGTGGGTTTGTGGACATAAGTCCCGGCAGGTTTCGTCGCGATCCCCTGGCGGGTAAAACGGTTCTTCCGACGAAGCCGCTTACGCTGATGCCGGAGCAGGTCAATGCTCTTGAGACCATTCGAGAAAGCATTGATACGCTCAATCCATCCGTTGTCCTGCTGCATGGTGTGACCGGCAGCGGTAAAACTGAAGTCTATATGCAGGCCATCTCCCATGTGCTGGAACAGGGCAAAGGTGCGATTGTTCTGGTTCCCGAGATTTCGTTGACTCCTCAGACGGTCGGACGGTTCCAGGGACGGTTTGGTGAGCGCATAGCGGTGTTGCACAGCCATCTGTCCGATGGCGAGCGTCACGATGAGTGGCAACGCATTCGCCAAGGTGAGGCACATGTGGTGGTGGGTGCGCGTTCGGCGGTGTTTGCCCCGTTGTCGAATCTGGGGTTGATCGTTGTTGATGAGGAACACGAGACCAGTTACAAGCAGGATGAAGCTCCGCGGTACAATGCGCGGGATGTGGCGGTGATGCGGGGACATCTGGCGGGGTGTTCCGTTGTGCTGGGGTCTGCAACGCCCTGTCTCGAATCGTGGGTAAATGGGCGAAATGGAAAGTATCGCACTGTGCTTCTAACCAAACGCGTGGATGATCGGCGCATGCCGACAATGCGGGTTGTGGATATGCGTCTTGCGGCGGAGGATTCCGGGCAGGTGGGGGTGTTCTCTCCTGATTTGGTGGAAGCCATGCGTGGGCGGATTGAGCGTGGGGAGCAAATCATACTTTTTCTTAACCGCAGGGGGTATGCCACATCGTTGGTGTGCCATCGGTGTGGGTTTGTTGCGCAGTGCGAGAACTGCAGCGTGTCCTGCACCTATCACCGTAAAGATGAATTACTGAAGTGTCATATTTGTGGCGATACGCGGAAGGTGCCGCAAAAATGTCCTGAATGCAGCGATCCATCATTTAAGTATTCCGGGGTCGGTACTCAGCGTGTGGAGACGATCATTCAAAAGTTTTTCCCCCACATTCGTGTTGAGCGGATGGATGCGGACACCACGACGCGGAAAGACGCCTATGATCGAATTCTTGGTGATTTTCGTGCAGGAAAGGTTCAGGTGTTGATCGGCACGCAGATGATTGCCAAGGGGTTGCATTTCCCAAACGTCACTTTGGTGGGAGTCATCTATGCTGATGTGAGTCTGCACATGCCGGATTTCCGCGCGGGCGAACGCACGTTTCAGTTGTTGTCGCAGGTGTCCGGGCGCGCGGGACGGGGAGATGTTCCTGGAGAAGTCATTGTTCAAACCTTTACACCGCATCATCCGGCGGTGCAGATGGCACGGCGATTGGCTTTTGAAGAGTTTTGTGATCAGGAATATGAGGCTCGCGCAGAACTGAGTTATCCTCCTGTTACGCACCTTGTCTGTATCACGCTGCGAGGCAAACTCGAGGAGAAGGTCATAGCCTGTTCCAATCAGCTTGTTCGTAAGCTCAGACCGAAATTGGAGTCGCGTGTGATCGTGTCTGATCCGGTGGCGGCTCCCATTGCACGCGCAAAGCAGCAATATCGTTACCAGTTGATGTTGCGCTGCGCGTCGACGCGTGCAATGACTGCTCCGTTGCGAAAAGCTATGGCTGAGCTTAAGTTTCCGCGGGACATTACCTGCACTGTTGATGTCGATGCATTGAGTCTGTTGTAGTGATCTCTCTTGTTTCCGCGAGATGTCTACCGTATAAGGTGAAGCTGAAAGTGAGATGAACGGGATGGATGACCATGAGTGCTGACAAATTCTATGTAACGACACCGATTTACTACGTTAATGACAAACCGCATATCGGCCATGCCTATACGACCATTCTGGCTGATGTTCTGGCGCGCTATCACCGCTTGAAGAGTGTGCCCACTTATTTCCTGACAGGGACGGATGAACATGGTCAGAAGGTGCAGGCTGCGGCTGAGAAAGCGGGAATGACTCCACAGCAACAAGCGGACGGAACCGTGGTACGCTTTAAAGAGCTCTGGGAGCGTCTGGAGATTACAAACAACGATTTTATCCGCACCACCGAAGACCGTCATAAGCTTGTGGTTCAGAAAATTCTCCAGGACTTGTATGACCGCGGTGAAATCTATCGGGCTGAGTATGACGGGTGGTACTGTGTTGGATGCGAGCGGTATTTCACTGAGAAGGATTTGGTCGAGGGTAACTGCCCTGAGCCGGGCTGCGGTCGTCAGGTTGATCGTATCAGTGAATCCAACTACTTCTTTCGGATGAGCAATTACCAGGATTGGCTTATTGAGTATATCCAGGATAATCCGACGTTCATTCAGCCTGACTTTCGGCGTAACGAAACGCTGGGTTTTCTGAGAAAGGGATTGAATGATCTGTGTATCTCCCGGCCGAAGAGCCGCATGAGCTGGGGGATCGACCTGCCGTTTGATGATGATTATGTCACCTATGTGTGGTTTGACGCACTTGTGAACTATATCAGTGCGGTGGGGTATCTGGCTGACGATGAGATGTTTGCAAAATGGTGGCCGACATCCTGTCACTTGATTGGGAAGGATATTCTGACGACGCATACGGTTTACTGGCCGACCATGTTGAAAGCGATGGGCGTACCCATGCCCGAAAGCGTTTTTGCACATGGGTGGTGGCTTGTCGGGCGTGATAAGATGAGCAAGACGACGGGCAACGTGGTCAACCCTATGGAGATGGTTGATCGCTATGGCGTCGATCCATTCCGTTATTTCCTGATGGCGGAGATGTCGCTCGGGCAGGACGCGAGTTTTACGGAGGAGGCCTTTGTTCGGCGTTATAACGCTGATCTGGCGAACGACCTTGGCAATATTCTCAGTCGCGTTGTGAAGTTGATTCATGCTAACTGCGGAGGGAAAGTGCCGCAGCCCGGCGAGTTCGGGCCGGATGAGAAATTGTTGTCCGAGACAGCATTGGCCGCTGCAGGTAAAGCGATGGAACAGGTGGAGTCCATGCGGATCGATCTGGGGTTGGCATCACTTGCCGGTGTTGTTCGCGAGGCTAATCGCTACCTGGAGAGGCGTGAGCCCTGGAAGGTGGCGAAGCAGGGGAGCCCTGAAGAATTGGCCACGATCTTATATTGCTGTGCGGAGACGCTGCGTATTGTCAGCGGGATGGTCTATCCCGTGATGCCTGGGAAAATGGCGGAGCTGCGGGCTTGCCTGGGATTGCAGGAGGAGGAACCGGCTTTTGGAGACCTGCTTGAGTGGGGCAAGTTGACCCCGGGGAGTGCTGTTGGGAAACTGAGACCCTTGTTTCCGCGGATCAAACAGGAAGCTTCTGCACAGGAGAAGCCGACCAAGGCGAAGGCAAAACAGAAGACAACCGAGGGAGTCGCGCAGATAGAGTTTACTGACTTTGAGCGTGTCGAGTTGCGGACGGCAACCATTCTGGAGGCCGAGCGTATCGAAGGCGCTGATAAGCTTCTGAAGCTGCAGATTGATCTTGGTTGCGAGAAGCGTCAGATTGTTGCCGGTATCGCCAAATTCTATGATCCGGAAATTCTGGTGGGGAAAAACATTGTGGTTGTGGCCAATCTTAAGCCAGCCAAAATTCGCGGAGTCGAATCCAATGGCATGCTTCTGGCAGCGAGTGCCGGCAAGGCGCTCAAGTTGGTTTCTGTTGACGGCGATGAGGTGGCTCCGGGTGCAAGGGTAGGGTAGGGTTGTCTTGTTACGCGGGGAGCGTGAACCAGATCGTGACATGACCGTCGTCAATGGATGTGCCGACTTTGCCTTGGTGTAACGTCACCAGCTCTTTTACGATCGACAGGCCGATGCCGGCCCCGCCGTATTGGCGCGAGCGAGACTTTTCCCCCCTGTAGAAACGTTCGAAGACCATGGAAAAGTCGGTGTTCAGGTCCGGATCGACATCGTTGGTGAATGTGACCCGTATGCCTTGTGGTTCCTTTTTTGCCGCGATCACAATGGCCCCTTCGGGGCTTGCGTAACACACGGCATTTTCCACGAGATTGATTAGAATCTGGGTGAGCTTATCTTGATCGGCGTGGACGCGATGCACGGTGTCTTCGACTTTGATGTCCAGTGAGAGGTGCTTGGCTTCGAGACGTGAATGTACGAGGCATGCTGCGTTTTCAATCATCTTGCGTAAGTCGACTCTGGTAGGGTTGAAGGTCAGGGATGCGGCGTCTACCTCGGCGAGTTGCAGCAAATTATCCACGAGTTTTGCCAGTCGAAGACATTCCTCCTGTAAGAGTTCGAAGTTTTCTTTATCTGCAGTGACTACGCCATCGACGAGCCCCTCTATATAGCCGCGCATATTGGTCAGAGGCGTGCGCAACTCGTGCGCGACATCCGTGATCATTTCTTTTCGTAATCCTTCTATGCGTTCTAAACTCTGGGCCATACGGTTCAGGTCGTCGGCGAGTCGACCTATTTCGTCGCGTGTTGAGGAGCTTGTTCGGCAGGAGTAGTCTCCCTTTGCGACGCGTTCAGCTACTGAGCGCATCTCGCGCAGGGGGCGCAGAACATGTCGGGTCATAAGGAACGAGAACAAGGCCGCGATGCTGACTGCCGCCAGGGCGCTCCACATCAGGTAACGGTGCACGGTGCTCAGGAAAAGCCAATGCATGCGGGCGGGCAAGACGTTGAATTCGGACATTAATTGCGTTGTGAAATCTGCAGTCAGGATATCCATGGCCAGCCAAACTACGAGCATGCCGAAGCAGATCACGAAGAGGTTGGTCAGCATGAGTTTCAGTCCCAGGGAGACTTTCACGGCAATTCCTCCTCTGTGGTGAAGCGATATCCAAAGCCACGGATGGTTTTTATGAGCCGGGGGTTGCCGCGATCCAATTCGATTTTTTCGCGTAATTCACCGATATGGACGTCTACGACCCGATCCACAACTTCTTCTCCCTCCGGGTATAGCACGCCGACGAGTTCTGCGCGAGAGAACGTCTTGCCCGGGTTTGACATAAACGCATCCAGAAGAAGGTACTCGGAGCGGGTGAGCTCGATGCGCTTGCCCTGTAGTGCTGCATCTTTGCTGGTGGTGTGCAGTTGCAGGTCACCGCATTGCTTTGTAGAGGGGGGGGCTGGACTCTGCGGGGTGGAGCGTCGAAGGATCGCGTTGACGCGTGCCACGACTTCCTTGGGACTGAACGGTTTGACCACATAATCATCGGCTCCCAGTTCGAGGCCCCGGATGCGGTCTCCTTCCTGGTCGCGAGCTGAAAGGATGAGTATGGGCACTTTGGATGTCTTGCGCAGTTCGCGACAGACATCCCATCCACTCATGCCCGGCAGCATCAGGTCGAGGATAACCAGCGCCGGCGGAGTTTCTTGAAAATAGCGCAGACCGTCTCGTCCGTTCCCGGCAGTACGAGTAGAAAAACCCTCGTTATCCAGGTACGTCGCAAGGAGTCGCGCTGTGCGCGCATCGTCCTCGACGATGAGAACTCCGGGTTTGTTTACGATCGCTTTCGCACCGCTCATCGGTTGCTCCCTTCCTGCAAAACTATACCGAAGGCATGTGGCCTGCCCAACCTTTATTTGCGGTGTTCTATCTTTCTGGTACGCTGTGCATGAATGGATGTGGCAAGCAAAGGAGTTGTGTTTCAGATGAAGTTACTGATTTCGACACGGAATGAACATAAGCTTAAAGAGATTCGGCAGATTCTGTCGCTTCCCGGGATTGAAATTCTGGATCTCTCAGCATTTCCGCAGGCCCCTGAAGTTGAGGAAGATGCAGATACTTTTGAGGGTAATGCTATCAAGAAGGCGATGGTATTGTCAGAGATTACGGGGTTGTGTACCCTGGCGGATGATTCAGGTTTGGAAGTTGATGCACTTGATGGGGCCCCTGGTGTGTGGTCTGCCCGTTATGCCGGTGAACCGGTGAGCCATGCGGCGAATAATCGTAAGTTGTTGAATGCTTTGTCTGAGGAAGAGGATCGTGGTGCGCAGTTTCGTTGTGTGATTGCGCTGGTTGTACCCGGTGAAGAACCGCGGACGGTGGCTGGTATCTGTCGCGGTCGAATTTCCGCAGTGCCGCATGGCGAAGCAGGGTTCGGGTATGATCCGGTTTTTATTCCTGACGGTGAGACGCGTACATTTGCGCAGATGACAGACGATGAGAAAAATGCAATCAGTCATCGGGGGCGAGCGATCGCTGCTGCGCATGCGGCCTGGGCAAGTATCTTGAGCGTTGGTTGATGAGACTGTTGAAGCGCTAATTGAATGATGGGGAGCAGGCTAAGGCTGGTCTACATGCAGTTCACGCTTTAGTGTATTTTCGCGTGTATCAACGGACTTAACGTTCTTCTTTCGGGAAAAAGAATACTTTTTCGCCATCCTTGATGCGGCCGCTTTCGTGAGCCGTTCGTTCAACGTATTGATCTTCGGTTTGGAAACGTTCCTGTTTGTTGCGGTAGGCTTGGATACGTTTGCGCAATTGCTCGTTTTGCCGTTCTTTTTCGACCCGGGTTCGCTGTAGTTCGCGCAGTTCACGATATTTTGGAACGAAGAGAAACACTACGGCTGCAACAACTGCGACGCTCAGCACGAGCATGAGTAGTCGCGAAAAAACAGTTTTTGCGTTCATGTGTATTCCTCTAAGATTCAGCCTCGAGCATATCGCCACGTTGACGATGTTGCAAGGATTTGGGATGTCGAGAGGGGTAAAAAGAAGAACAGCGGCCCGAAGGACCGCTGTTCTGGTGTTATTCTGTTGGTTCCTGCTTAGAGGACACCGCCGTAAACGGCTTCGTCGCCCAGAATCTCCTCAATGCGGAGAAGCTGGTTGTACTTGCAGATCCGGTCGGTACGGCTGAGTGAGCCGGTTTTGATTTGGCCGGCGTTGGTCGCTACGGCGATATCCGCGATTGTGCTGTCCTCGGTTTCGCCGGAGCGGTGGCTGACAACAGAGGTGTAGCCTGCGCGTGTTGCCATCTCGATGGCTTCCAGCGTTTCGGTCAGCGTGCCGATCTGGTTGACCTTGATCAGGATGGAGTTGGCAACGCCCATCTTGATGCCTTTGCTGAGGAACTTCGTGTTGGTGACAAACAGGTCGTCGCCAACCAATTGGACATCGTCCCCGAGTGCTTCGGTCAGCTTCTTCCAGCCACTCCAGTCACTTTCATCCATGCCGTCTTCAATGCTGATGATCGGGTACTTTGCGCACCAGTCCTTATAGAATTCCACCATCTGGGCCGCTGACTTGCGCGACTTATCGCTCTTCTTGAAGAAGTATTTTTTGCTGGATTTTACGTAGAACTCACTGGCTGCGGAGTCCAGTGCAATGAAGATGTCCTTGCCTGGCTTGTACCCTGCCTGCTTGATGGCCTTGATAAGGACTTCAAGCGCCTGTTCGTTATTCTTGAGTTCTGGAGCAAATCCACCTTCATCGCCGACGTTGGTGGACATGTTCAGACCCTTGAGAACGGACTTCAGTGCGTGGAAGGTCTCTGTACCCATGCGCAGTGCCTGTGAAAAGGTCTTGGCGCCCTTTGGCATGATCATGAATTCCTGCACGTCAACTGGTGCGTCGGAATGAGCACCACCATTGAGAACGTTCATCATTGGAACCGGAAGTACTTTGGCGTTTGCGCCACCCAGGTAGCGGAACAGGGGCAGGCCGGAGTATTCGGCAGCAGCCTTTGCTGCGGCCAGAGAGACGGCCAACATGGCATTGGCGCCGAGTTTTTTCTTTGTGGCGGTGCCGTCCAGCTCGATCATCGCTTTGTCAATGCCGACTTGGTCAACGGCTTCGATGCCGAGCAGTTCGGGTGCGATAACTTCGTTAACGTTTTTGACGGCTTTCTTAACGCCTCGGCCGAGATAGCGGCTCTTGACGTTGTCACGCAGTTCCACGGCTTCATTTTCGCCCGTGGAGGCGCCTGATGGCACGGCCGCGCGGCCCACAATGCCAGTTTCAAGATAAACGTCTGCTTCCACAGTGGGGTTGCCACGGGAATCCAGAATTTCGCGTGCGAAGATGTCGACGATTGTAGACATGATGTCTCCTTGCTTTGTGTTATACTCTTCCGATATCCACTTGATGCCGAAAAACGAGCCGGACACTAAGAGATTTGCAGGGGGAATGCAAGACTGGATGCAGGTTAGTAGTCGCGCCAACTCCGCTTCCTGGCTGTTGCAGGCGGGGCTGGCAGGACTTTGGCCATGAGGGAGCGGAGGTCTTCTAATCCTTGTTTCTTAAGTGCGGAAACGGTAGTGAGGAACGGAAAATCCTCTTTCAGTTGTGCGGGCAGGCCGGGTGGACACCCGCGATCCATCTTGTTTAATACGAGAATGGAGGGGACGGTTGCGGCCTCGATCTCCTGCAAGGTCTTACGCACGACTTCGGTATGACGTTCAAATTCTTTGTGTGATCCATCCGCAACGACGAGCAGCAGGTCTGCTTCGGTGGCTTCTTCGAGCGTGGAGCGAAAAGAGGCAACCAGCCCGTGTGGGAGGTTGCGGATGAATCCGACGGTATCGGTTACCAGTACGTCACGATTGTCCGGAAGGTGTACCATGGAGGTTTTGGTGTCCAACGTGGCAAACAGGCGATCATCCACGTAGGTGTTGGATGGAGACAGCGCGTTGAGCAGTGTAGATTTTCCTGCGTTGGTATAGCCGACCAGCGCCACGAGTGGCAATGCACGATGTTTGCGTGTACGTCGTCGCCGTTGTTGGATGACCGCCAGTTTTCGTTTGGCTGCCGTGATGCGTTTTCGCATCGGTGCATTGCGAAGTTGGAATGGGCTCTCACCTGGCCCGCGCATGCCGATGCCCCCCTCGAATCGCTGCTGTTTTGCAGAAATTGGAATACGAGAGACCAGGTACTGCAGTTGAGCGAGTTCGACTTGAAGTTGGGATTCTGCGGAGCTTGCGCGTCGTGCGAATATTTGTAGGATCAGCTCGGTTCGGTCGATCACCTTGATGCCCAGGGAGAGATCGAGATTGTTGACTTGAACGGAAGAGAGCTCGTTGTCGAAGATAATCAGGTTTGCCCGCGTATGTTTGCAGGCAAGTTTGATTTCATTCAGCTTGCCTTGGCCGACATAGAAATTGGATGTGGGGTGGTCCATGCGTTGTGTGATTCTGCCCACTACGCTGGCGCCGGCGGTTACGGCTAATCGGTGTAGTTCGTTCAGGGTGCCTTCGGCTTCGCTGCGACTGGTGCGCCTGACGATGCCTTGCACAAGCAATGCGCGTTCCTCCATTTCGTCTCGTAAGTCAATGGTCATGTTCCGGACTCCAGATGCGGCTGAGGAAGTTGTCGTTTCTGCTTTTGGTAGAACTCGCGTCGGATCTGCCGGCGGGTCTTGACCTGTGGCTGTTTTTTCCATTTTTCAAAAACAGCGTAAATCTCCTCGTTCTCGAAGGCAGGGCATTTCCCATACTTCTCCCATCGTGCGCGGGGATTGGCATAAGCCCAGCAATGGCTGCCCATATTCATGGGGCAAGCGTGGCAGGGTCGGATTGGTTTTCGTGATCGTCGCAACGGTCGTGTGCCTCCTATGTGAATGACTTTAGCAAAACGTGTGAGCGCATTGAATAGTAAATGGGAGAAACAGCACATCCGTATTGAATGCTGCCGGGGACGTCGCTATGCTCTCCACCATGCTTGAGCAGCTCAAAATTCGCAACTTAGCTATTGCTGAGACAGTGGACGTGCAATTTGCTGATGGTCTCAATGTGATCACAGGTGAGACTGGCGCCGGCAAGTCTTTGTTGGTTAATGCGCTGAACCTTATTCTTGGTGAGCGTGCAGATAAGACGATGATTCGTGCAGGGGCACAGAATTGCACGGTTGAAGGCGAATTTTTTTTACAGGATGTGTCAGCGATTGATGCTGTGTTGGATGACTTGGGGGTGGCGCCGTGTGAGGCTGGTCGCTTGATTATTCGTAGGGTTGTTTCGTCATCCGGATCGGGTCGCAATCTGGTTAACGATAGCTCGACTACTTTACAGACGCTCAAACGCCTGGGTGCACTTTTGGTGGATCTGCATGGTCCCCACGATCACCAGTCTTTGCTTGATCAGGCATTTCAGCTTGAGATCCTGGATGCTTACGCTGGAACGGGCGATTTGTTGACAGCTTATCAGCAGGTCTATGATGAGATGCGCGCGCTACAACGTGAGCGACAGGATTTGGTGGGGGAAAATGATACAGAAGTGGCTCAGCGTATTGATTTGTTACGCTTTCAGATCAAGGAGATCGACGAGGCCGAGCTGGGCGGGATAGATGAAGACGAACTTGAGTCTGAATTAACACGGGTGGCCAATGCCACGCGAATCATTGAATTGTCGAATGACGTAGACAGGATTCTCAGTGGCGATGAGGGATCGGTGTTTGACGGTGTGGCGTTGGTGCAACAGCGATTGGCTGAGTTGGGGGATATTCTTGGTGAGGATGCCAAAGCCTGGCGGGTAGAGGCACAATCCCTAGCGGTGCAGGTTCAGGAATTGTCGTCGTCGGTGGCCGGTATGGCGCAATCGATCGAATATGACTCTGAACGGCTGCAATGGCTCGAGGATCGAAAAGCGTTGCTTTACAAATTAAAGCGCAAGTATGGCGGAAGTCTATCTGCAATCATGGAGACAGTATGCGCTGCGCGGGAATCGTTGGCGAAGCTTGAGTCGCGCGAGGAACGGTTGGGTGTAATTGACGAAGATATTCGCAAAGTGCGTGACCGGCTTGAGAAAGAAGGCCAGGCACTGAGGGCGAGTCGTGTGAAAGCGGCCCGGAAGTTGTCGAAGCAGGTGACTGGTCACTTGCGTGATCTTGGGTTCGCGCATGGCGCATTTGATGTAGGGCTTGAATCGTCCGAGCCGACGCATTCCGGCATGGATCTGGCTGAGTATGGATTTGCGCCCAATGCGGGCGAACCGATGCGTGCTCTGCGTGCCATTGCTTCCAGCGGAGAGATCTCACGCGTGATGCTGGCGATCAAAGCGGTTCTGGCCGGACATGACCGGGTTCCTGTGCTGGTGTTTGATGAGATTGATGCCAATGTCGGGGGAGAGATGGGGCGTGCGATCGGGGAGAAGATGGCACACGTATCCAAAAATCACCAGGTATTGTGTATTACGCACCTTCCGCAGGTGGCGGTGCATGGGCGCGCACATTTTGTGGTGGAGAAGCAGGTGGTGGATGACCGCACCACGACCGGCATTCAATACGTGACCGACGATGCCCGGATTGATGAGATTGCTCGCATGCTGGGGGGGCGGGAATCCACGTCTGTTACGCTCGATCATGCGCGTGAGATGCTTCTTCAGGGTGCCGCTCTGTAGAAATTTAATGTGCTCAGTGTTATGGTCTGCGCAACTGTTCCAGTTGAATGGTGACATGTCCATGGCCGGGGGATTGGTTGGATGCACGGATGTCGCACCGGGCCAGCCGCCATGGAATGGGTTTTGTCGTCACATTGTCAACGAAAGCCATGATCTCAGGGATTGAAGATTCGTTAAAGGAAATGGTTGTGCGTATGCGTTGCCAGTTGTCGTTTAGTTCTTCTGGCTCCGTGCGAATATCTTCGGCTTTCAGGGATGTATATTCCTTAAGCAAGCTGGTGATGGGAATCGTATTGCCGGCATCAGCGGATTCAGCCTGTGCGTATGCCTGTTGGTAGGGTATCAGTCGTTGTTCGAGTTGCTTGAGTCGTGCCAGGTCTTGACGTTTGGATTCCATACGTACGCGAACGAGTGGTGCACTGCGGACCGTAGCCGTGCAGAGTATTATGCCGGAGAGTAGCACTGAAATTCCAATGCCCAGGGCCACAGGAGTGATGAAGCGAGCGTACTTCATTGTGCTCCTTCCTGTTGAATGGTGAAGGGGATGGTGCCGTCGTCACGGGCATTATCGCGGGAGAGTTCGGTTTGTCGCCCGCAAGCACGAAGGGTTTGCAGTAACGCTTCAGGGGCTTTCCATTCAGGTGCGGTTCCGCTGAGGGATATTGTGTCGTCCGACAGGCGAAGCTCGTTGATCTGTAATTGTGCTGTGGTTGTTTTCGGCAACAATGCCTGGAGCACTGCGGATAGGTTATGGCTTGTATATTGAGCAAAGGGTTTCAGCCTCTGGATTTGATCTTTAACTTCACGTTGCGTCATGTCGTAGGCATCGTCACCTTTTGCTAATATGGGGTAGCCGGCCAATTCGCTTGCGGTTTTGCGTAATATGCTATCGAGCTTTTGTTCCTGGTTAGCATGTTGGACATTACGAGATACAGCGGTCGTGATTAATATCAGTCCGGCCAGCAGAAAAGTTGCTGCTGCCGAGAGTAGTTTTTTGTATCGGCGCTGCGCAAACAGCGGGTGTTCGAAGGGGCCGCTCAATAAGTTGCAGGGTAGGGGAGAATGGGAGAGTGCACGTCTAGCCACGGCGCGTGCAAGAAACGTGGCGCTTTCAGAAGCCGTATGGCTGCTGCCTGGAAAGGTTTCTGCCAGTTGGGTTTGTAAGGGATTACAGCGTTTCGGTTCGTTTACGCCTGGTCCGGCGAACAGCCATGAGACTGGCTCGCTTTCTGCGATGTTGCTGCGCATTAATTGGGTGATGTGTGTGGCAGGGTCAGTCGAGCGGATGGCGTGAATGCCGGCGATTTTGGCTCCGCGTCCTGTGACCAGCCTGATTTCACTGTCTCCCAGATATACGATGGCGCGTGGGGCGGTATTATCGGGGCTGGACACCGGGTGCTCTTGCAGTGCTTCTGACCACAGGGCCAGTCCTTCATGATCAAGTACGGTTGGATTGATCTTCAAGGAAGACATGCTGTTCAGCGCTGTTGTGATGTCGCTCGCGCGGGCCCCGGTCAACAGACCTTTGAATTTTCCTGATGGATCTCGATCTACGGCGGTGCACTCATATATACAATCTTCAAGCGCGAAGGGTAATTCAATGTCCAGTAGAGTGGGCAGGACTCGAAGGGCTTTGTTTTTCTGGGCAAAGGGGGTTTGAATCCATCGGGAGAAACTACGCCGCGTGCTCAGGCAGCAGCAGACCGGGGTTCCCGAAGCGACATCAGAGCGAAACGTGTCGTCATTGTTATGAAGGGTGTCGAATCGTATGCCGTTACGGGTTCGGCCTGCACGTATAATAATGGGTGTTTCCCCGTCTGCAATGACGCAGTAGACGCTGCGTGCCCAGGGAATGGTGCCGCGTTTCATGCTTCCTCCGTTTTTATGGAGAGCTTTGCCTCACGGTATTTGTGCACCTTGCGTTTTCGGCGGTGTTTCAATTCGATGAGTAAGGCTCGCAGGCTCAAGAAGGCTGTTGCGGCAATGATGTAATACCATGCATAGTGAAGGAGTGCCGGGTTATGAGTTCGCCAGCCAAGAAGCATTAGAAGGCCGGCCAGCGTAAAAGTGCCGATGCTCAATGAAAAGAGCATGAGCCGCATATTTCGCGAGCCGCGATGTGATCGTTTCTTTTGTCTGGCGTGCATACGGAAGATACTTAGCGTAACTGGCATCGTGTTGGAAGTTCAAACTGCCTCAGTATTTGACCAATGGGGAGTTCGTCGCTAGTATCGCGACCAGAAAGGGGATGCTATGGGTGGACAAAGTCATGAGCGGTCGCATCCGTTTGGGTGGTTGAATGCAACGCAGTTTTTGGGTGCGTTGAATGACAATGCCTTTCGGTGGTTGGTTTTCTTTTTTATCGTGGGTTTGATGGGCGATGCCAGTAAGGATGCTGTTATCGCAACGTGTACGACTGTATTCGTGTTACCATTTCTTCTTTTCTCCCAATGGGCCGGAGTGTTAGCGGACTCGGTTAGCAAACGCTCGGTTATTGTGTTTTCCAAGGGGTTGGAAGCTGTGGTCATGTTGCTGGGTTGCGCGGCCATTCTGTCCGGACAGAGTTTGTTTCTTTACGGTACGATCTTTCTGATGAGCACCCAGAGTGCCATTTTTGGTCCGTCGAAATATGGTATTATTCCTGAATTGGTGCCGCGCGAGAAACTCTCGCGTGCCAACGGCTGGTTGGTGGGCGGCACGTATCTGGCCATTATTATTGGTACGTTTATTACGCCCTTTGTGTTGCGTGAGATTTTTCGGGACGGTTTTGTTCAGATGGGGTTGATCTGCGTGGGTCTGGCCGTGGTGGGATGGTTCGCGAGTCTGCGGATACCTCGCACGCCAGCGGGCGGGGGGGCGAAACGGTACAATCCGTTGTTTATTGTTGAGATTTTTCGGACCGTTAAAACGGTTTCATCTGATGGCTATCTGTTGGCCGCAATTATTGGGTCTGCTTACTTCACGTATCTTGGCGCGTTTTTGCAGCAGAATATTCTGTTGTATGGCCAGGAAGTGTTGGGGTTGGATTGGTACAGTAGCGGATTGTTGTTTCCTGTGGCGGCGCTGGGTATCGGGATGGGGGCCTTGCTGGCCGGCAAACTGTCCGGGCGTAATGTGGAGTTTGGAATTGTGCCGATCGGCGCGGCCGGGTTGGCCTTGTGTTGTGCGGCTTTCTTCATTGTGTCGCCCACTCTGAGGACCACGCGTACGTTGGCGTTTTTGATGGGGGTGAATTCGGGACTTTTTATTGTGCCTTTGAACGCGTTCATCCAGTATCGCAGTCCTGCTCAACGTCGTGGTGAAATCCTTGCCTGTGCGAACTTTCTGAGTTTTGTGGGGGTCGCGCTGTCTGCGGCGACCATCATGCTGTTCTCCACGGTGTCTGGATTGGATCCGGCGGGTAGTTTTCTGATTCTGGCCGTCTTAACTGCGGTTCTGGTGGTGGTGACGGTGTGGATGCTGCCTGATTTCCTCACGCGTTTTGTTGTTCTGATGATTACGCGTATGTTTTACCGGATCCGCACGCAGGGTTTGGAAAACGTGCCTATTGAGGGTGGTGCGGTCCTTGTGTCGAATCACGTGTCGTGGGTGGATGCGCTATTGATTGCAGCGACACAGCAGCGGCGCATACGATTTGTTATGGCGCGCGATATTGCGTCCTGGCGTCCTGCACGATGGTTGTTTCGTCTGATGCGCGTGATCCCTGTTGCGTCCAACGATCCCCCGCGGGAGCTTGTCGCCTCGCTGGATAAGGCACGCAAGGCTCTCACGGATGGGTATATTGTGTGTATATTTGCGGAAGGGGGCGTCACGCGTAATGGGACGCTGGGTGCTTTTAAGGGAGGGGTTGAGCGGATCATAAAAGGGGTCGATGTTCCGGTAATTCCTGTTTATATCGGCGGGGCGTGGGGCAGTATCTTCAGTTATTATGGCGGGAGATTATTGTGGTCGTTTCCGCGAAAAGTGCCGTATCCCGTTTGGGTGATATTTGGGAAAAGGATGACGGGTGATGTGACACCGTTTGAGATCCGTCAACAGGTTAGTCTGTTGTCCGGACAGTGGTTCGACGGGCTGAAGAACCGTAAGCGCACTTTGGCGCACCGGTTTGTGGGGATCGCGCGTCGATACTGGTTTCATCAGGCACTGTGCGATACGACTGGGAAGCGTCTGCGATTCGGGAGAACGTTGGCGGCGTCGATTGCATTGTCTGAAGTCCTTCACCGGGAGACGGAGAATGAAGACCGGGTGGGCATCCTGATGCCTTGTTGTGTGGCGGGTGCATTGGTCAACGTTGCGGTAACCCTGCTGGGGAAGGTTCCGGTTAATCTGAATTTTACAGCATCTGAGAGTGCCTTTGAATCAGCGATGAATCAATGTGAATTGCGGACAGTTATCAGTTCGCGCGCTTTCCTGGAGAAGTTGGAGGTGCAACCGAGTACGCGTCGTGTGCTGTTTGTGGAGGACCTGGTCAAGGAGATTTCGTCGATGGCACGAGTGACGGCATTGTTGAAAGCGCGTTTTGCTCCGATAGGCATGTTGGCGAAGCATACGGTTCCAGGTCCTGACGATCCGGCTGCCATCATTTTCTCCTCCGGCAGTACAGCGGAGCCCAAGGGCGTGGTGCTTTCGCATCATAATCTGCTTTCAAATGTGGAAGGCACCGCCATGTTATTTCGCTTTCGCGTTAAAGACAAGATGTGTGCGGTGTTGCCATTTTTTCATTCTTTTGGTTTTACGGTGACGCTGTGGTGCCCTCTGGCCGTAGGTTTTTCATCTGCATTTCATACCAGTCCGTTGGAGGCGGAGCGTGTGATTCAGATGATACGGGAAGAAAAGCTCAGCTTTCTTGCGGCAACGCCGACTTTTCTTCTTTCGTATATTCGGCGTGCAAAGAAGGAGGACTTGCAATCGCTTCGTGCGGTGTATGTGGGTGGTGAGAAATTGACCCAGCGTGTGGCGAATGCGTTTGAGGATCGTTTTGATCTGCGCCCGTTTGAGGGGTATGGCACGACGGAGCTCTCTCCGGTTTCGGCGTTTAATGTGCCGGATGTTGTGGATGGGGCATTCACGTGGATGGGGCAGCGGGATGGGAGCATTGGTCGCCCTCTGCCGGGTGTGACGATGAAGATTGTCGATCCCGGGTCGGGAGAAGAACTGCCTCTGGGTGATACGGGCTTGTTGATGGTGACGGGTCCGAATGTGATGTTGGGTTACCTGAATCGACCGGATCTAAACGCCGAGGCATTGGACAATGGCTGGTACGCAACCGGGGATATCGCATGCATGGATGAAGATGGGTTTGTGTTTATCACGGATCGTTTGTCGCGGTTCAGCAAAATCGGTGGTGAGATGGTTCCTCACACGGCGATTGAGGAACTGCTCCTGGCCGGTGAGGGTCACAGTCGCAGTGTCGTCGTGACAGGGGTTCCGGATGAGAAAAAGGGCGAGCAGATTGTGGTGTTGTATGATGACGATGCTCCGTCTGTTGAGGTCTTGCAGGAGCGGATTCGCAACAGTCCGTTGCCCAATCTGTGGCGTCCCAAGAATAAGAATTATTTTCATGTGCAGCAGATTCCGATGTTGGGTACGGGAAAGTTGGACCTTCAGAAAATACGTGGGGTTGCGCGGGAGATCATGGATGCTCGCCCCGGAGCGCTTCAGCGTACGGTGACGAAGTTGATGGAGTCGTTGTAGAATTAGATGAGGTGATGTTTTCGTTCATGGAAACAAAGGATGTGTCAGGATGATTCTGAGTGTCATTCGTATTGCGTTGGCTGTTTATGTGGGATTGTGCGTGCTGTTGGTTTTTCGGCAGAAGACGTATGTGTACATTCCCGGTAAAGACATGGCGTTTTCGCCGCTTGATGTAGGACTGGATTTTGAAGCGGTGGACCTGCGAACGGCGGACAATGAGTCTCTGGTTGCGTGGCATGTATTGGCAAAAGAGCCGAATGCCAAAACGATTCTGTTCTGTCATGGCAATGCTGGGGACCTGGGATCGCGAGTGGATGTCATACGCACGTTGCATGGTCTGGGGTTCAACGTGTTTCTCTTTGACTATCGTGGATATGGTCACAGTACGGGAAGCCCGACAGAGATTGGGACATACCAGGATGCGCGTGCGGCATGGGCGTATTTAGTTAAAGAGCGTGGGGTTCCTGTAGAGAATCTTGTGATTTACGGTCGATCTCTTGGTGGTGCAGTTGCGGTGCGGCTGGCGTCTGAAGTGGGAGCAGCTGCGCTTGTGTTAGACTCTACATTCTCCTCTGCCCGCGATATGGCGGCAGGGATGTTTCCGTTGCTCCCGTCCCGGTTGCTTTGTCGGTATCGATATAACTCCCATGCGTTGATTGATCGCGTAAACATGCCTGTTTTGATTGCGCACAGTCATGAAGACGAGATGATTCCATTCAAAATGGGGCAGAAATTATTTGCCAGGGCAAAGGAACCGAAGGTGTTTTACGAAGGTCGCGGCGGGCACAATGAAGGTATCCTGGAGTCTGATGCCGAGTACCAGGATATGTTGAAGGCGTTTGTGCGCGAAGAGTGAGCGGCGGGCAAGGGACTGCCCGCCGCTACCTTGACTTGACGCATTCGTGTCCCTTCTGGAGTCATCTGCGCTGTTCGCAAGACTCTGAGGTCCAGCGTGTTGCGACAACGCAAAAAAAGATGTTTGTCCCACGTGTAAAGGAGTCAGGCCCTAGGCGCTAAGGGTTATATGGGGAAAGAAAAGAGCTAAAGACTAGCAATTATCGCCTAACAACTGGCATTTGCGCAGGGTAACAGCGCTCATGCCTGTTCTGGTGGTGACGGCTTGACCGTTAGCGGATGCCAGGTATGATGCGTGCATGATTGAAGCGTGTATATTTGATTTGGACGGAACGTTGCTGGATACAGAAATACTCTGGGTTGAAGCAACGGAAGTGTTGTTGCGCGAGTGGGGGTACGAGGTGGCGCATGATCAGATAATGGACATTGTCTATGGCAAGTCCTGGTTGGATGTGTTTGAGGCACTACGCAGGACGTATGGTTCGCTTCGCCTTACCCGTGAAGAAATGGCGGACGAGTTGTCCGTGAGGATGCGTGAACTCAGGCAGGAACGTGACGTGGTGATCAAGGGATCTCTTGAGTTGTTTCACCAGCTCGCGCGCAAGCTTCCTGTTTGTATTGTGTCGGGGTCTCCACGTGCGGATGTTGAGACAGCCGTGGACCTTCTTGGCGTACGTGCAGTGCTGGCGTTCTGTCTTGGTGCGGAGGATTATTCTCCCGGAAAACCCAATCCGACTTGTTTTCTGAAAGCCGCAGAAATGTTGAGCGTGGCACCGGAGCACTGCGTGGTCTTCGAGGATTCGCTTGCCGGCATTAGTGCGGGCAAAGCAGCTGGCATGAAATGCGTGGGTTTGGCCCGACCGGGGGCGCCCAAGCAGAACCTGTCGCATGCGGATATTGTGCTTGCTGACCTGTCACATTTCAGCATGACCGACCTGGGGTAAAGAAACAGGCGCCGCAGAAGCCCTGCGTGGTGACCTATCGGTTGATGCAATATTCAAAGAAGCTCTCAGACCTGACTCACTAGTCATCCAGGTACTTTTGGGAAAGTATCCGGTTGTTTGTCGCCGGGCCACGGTTATTTGGCTGCAGAAAATTTCGGGGGTAAGCGTTTTGAGGCCTATGTAAATTTTGGGTGGCGTGTTTTTGTGGGGTGTAGGTTTCTTTTAAGTACATCGTTGCACTCGGTTCCTGTTGACATTCTACAACAGTGGCGTTCTTCGGCGTCAGCCTGTGGCGAAAACCTTTCGTTCCTTTTCTAGGTGGCGTGCAGGGCGCTTAACTATCGTGCCGCCAAGATCCGCCTCCGTGGACTTTAGGTCTGCATAGATGGCGGCCAAGTCGTTGCCAAACTTTTTGCAGTGTTCAACTCGGCGATTCCTGACTTCCTCGACGATGGGATCTCTCATTGCTCTGACTCCAGTAATTCATCAGGCGAGCATAGTTCGGGACATATGTAGCCTTTTGCCTCGACAAGCTGCCTGATTCTCTGTCGTGTGAATGGGTTATTCATATGTGCAAAGTTCCATGTTACGATGCTTTCCACTCCATGAACGGTGGCTATGGCGATATGGAGAGCATCATCGGCATACCCCTCGGGAATTCCACTTCCTTCAAGAATGTGTTGCGCCAAAGATAGCGCATCTTTAGTTGTCTCAAGAACCTCAAACTCGGCGAGAGCTGCCAATCGTTTTTCCGCTTGGTCTGCATCCCCGCCTCCGGCCTCCTTTTGTACTAGCACTGAGACGAAAGCGTCGTATTTATCGCCCAGCTTTGGCCATAGCTCACGGGTGGCTTCCTGATGGCCAGCAATTACAACATCTCTGCTCGGGCGCGCTGTCAGGTAGCTAACAACCGTCGTTTCGATATATACGCTCTTCTTCATGGCGTAATCGTAACATAAGTTGTTTTGGTATCAAGCGTCAGATTGGATCATTGACGCATGCTGAGAGGGTATACGGACCTCAAGAAAGGAGACTATTCCCCGTTCAGGGGAACGGAGGGAGTTTTTGTCTCTTGTCTACGATCCCGGACTCGTTTCGGGAACGTCCGCCTCTTGTCTGAGACTCTTTCATCATGCCGCAGCCTCCTCCATCGGCAACAGCTTGTAGCCGAACTGTTTAGCCGTCTCTTGGCACGCTCGTAGGCGATTGGCCTTGAAGCGTTCTTCGTACGCACTCGCTCCCTCATCCGC
>JADHWI010000040.1 GCA_016783565.1 Kiritimatiellia bacterium | reverse complement strand
TTCTTCAGGTTCATGCTTGGTGAGAATGCGGATTGTGGCTTGACGTTGCGAGGTAAAGGCAAGTGTTTAGTAATGTGGGGGCTTCTCGACTGCGGGGAAGTCGTCGCCGGAGAGGGAATCTTCCTCGTTGTGTTCCATCCGTTCAAGAACGTCTTTCACCTGCGCTTTGAGAAGGTCTATTTCGGTCTGCTGTCGACAGATCACATCGGATAGTTCTTCTATCGTCTTCTCTTGAAACGCAAGGGTACTCTCAACATTGGCTAAACGGTTTTCGTTCATAGTTATATGGTGCTCTATCTTTCGTGGGATTGCTATTTAATTGAACTCTTTTTTGCTGAAGCTTTTGCATTCTACATCAGGCTTGGATTTTAACCGTTGAAGTCTGATGTGGCAGTGAAAGTTCATTTTTTTCCTTTTGATTGCAGTTTTTGTATTGTCATATATCATGTTCAGCTAATGGTTTGCGTTTAGATCAAAAAAAATCAAGGTTGTAACAGTGTAAATCATGCCTGATTTCCTGCTGTAACCAAACAAGGAGAAAGACCATGCCAAAGATCAGCGACATCAACACGGTATTAATCATTGGTTCCGGACCCATTATTATTGGTCAAGCCTGTGAGTTTGATTATTCCGGGACGCAGGCGTGTAAGGCGTTGCGTGAACTAGGTTACCGGATTGTGCTGGTGAACTCCAACCCTGCCACGATTATGACTGATCCCGGCATGGCGGATGTTACCTATATTGAACCGCTCAATTTAGAGACCATCGAGCGGATCATCGCCAAAGAACGCCCGGACGCGCTGCTTCCGAATCTCGGAGGACAGACTGGTTTAAACCTTTCCTCTGATCTCGCCAAGCATGGCATCCTTGATAAGTATGGCGTCCAGGTGATTGGCGTGAAGCTTGATGCTATTGAACGTGGAGAAGACCGTATTGAGTTCAAGAAGACGATGGATCGTCTCGGAATAGAAATGGCGAAAAGCACCGCCGTCTACAGCGTCGAAGATGCTGAAAAGATTGCGGCTGATCTGGGGTATCCTGTTGTGATTCGTCCGGCATACACCATGGGGGGAACCGGTGGCGGTATTGTTTATAATCTCGAAGAATTGCGTCTGATTGCCGAACGCGGAATCACCGCCAGCCTCGTGGGTCAGATTTTGGTCGAAGAATGCGTACTGGGTTGGGAAGAGCTTGAGCTCGAAGTCGTGCGCGATGCCGATAACAACCTTATTACCGTCTGTTTTATTGAAAACATTGATCCCATGGGCGTGCACACCGGGGATTCCTTCTGCTCCGCGCCTATGCTGACCATTAGTCAGGATTTGCAGGATCGTTTGCAAAAAGCCTCCTATGATATTGTTGAGGCCATCCAGGTGATTGGTGGAACCAATGTGCAGTTTGCGCATGACCCTGTCAGTGATCGCATCGTGGTCATTGAGATCAATCCACGTACATCACGTTCTTCCGCGCTGGCGTCCAAGGCGACGGGTTTTCCTATTGCGCTTGTGTCCGCCAAGCTCGCTGGGGGAATGACCATGAAGGAGATTCCGTACTGGCGCGATGGGTCACTGGAGAAATATACGCCATCCGGTGACTACATTGTGATCAAGTTTGCTCGTTGGGCCTTTGAAAAGTTCAAAGGTGTCGAAGACAAGCTCGGCACGCAGATGCGTGCGGTTGGCGAGGTGATGAGCATTGGAAAGACCTACAAGGAATCGGTTCAGAAATCTATTCGGGGTTTGGAAAATGGACGCTATGGGCTTGGCTTTGTAAAGAACTTCAATGCGATGCCGTTGGAAGAGCTCATGGCGCGCCTTTCTTTCCCAACCAGCGATCGCCAGTTCATTCTTTACGAAGCGCTCCGCAAGGGTGCAACGATCGAAGAGCTGTTTGCTAAGACCAGCATCAAGGCATGGTTTCTTGAACAGATGAAGGAGCTCGTTGAGCGCGAGGAAGAGGTGCTTAAGTACAAAGGCTCGCAACTTCCCGATGCGCTACTCGAAGCAGCCAAGAAGGACGGCTTTGCCGATGCTTACCTGGCAAAGATTCTTGGCGTCCCTGAAAAGGACATTCGCGAGCAGCGTACAAAAGCTGGCGTGGTGGAAGGTTGGCATGCCGTGCCTGTCAGCGGAGTGGAAGATGCGGCATACTACTATTCCAGCTACAATGCCCCCGACGAGGTGTCGGCTACGGACACCGCCAACAAGGTGATGATTCTGGGTGGTGGTCCCAACCGGATCGGGCAGGGAATTGAGTTCGACTATTGCTGCGTCCATGCCGCATTCACCTTGCGCGATATGAATTATGAAACCGTAATGGTTAACTGTAACCCCGAAACCGTGTCCACGGATTATGATACATCCGACAAACTCTATTTCGAGCCGCTTACCGTCGAAGACGTTTTGCAGATCTATGAAAAGGAAAAGCCCAAAGGCGTTATCTGCCAATTTGGCGGACAGACCCCTCTCAATATTGCCGGGCAGCTCGAGGAGGCAGGTGTCAACATCCTCGGTACATCACCGAAGGTGATTGATCTTGCAGAGGATCGCGAGCAGTTCGATGGAATGATGAAGAAGTTGGGTATCCCCATGGCCGAAGGCGATATGACCACGGACGTGGATGGTGCTGTCGATATTGCCAATCGCCTTGGCTACCCGCTCATGGTACGCCCTTCCTATGTGCTCGGCGGACGCGGTATGGAAATTGTCTATGACGAACCCATGTTGCGCGACTATATGGCTGCCGCTGTTGGTGTGACACCCGACCGGCCGATATTGATTGATAAATATCTCGAAAATGCCATTGAGGCAGAGGCGGATGCCATTGCCGACGGAGAGGACGCCTTTGTCCCCGCCGTCATGGAACACATTGAGCAGGCCGGGATCCATTCAGGCGATTCCGCTTGTGTGATTCCACCTGTGGGTATTCCTGAGAAGCACATCAAGACCATCTATGAGTACACCCGTACCATCGCGCGCGAAATGGGCGTGGTAGGGCTGATGAATATTCAGTATGCGATCTGCGAGGATGTGGTCTATGTGCTCGAAGCCAACCCACGGGCATCGCGTACCGTGCCGCTGGTTTCCAAGGTTTGCGGAATTTCCATGGCGCGCATTGCCACCGAAATTATGCTTGGCAAGAAGCTCGGAGACTTCAATTTGAAACATCATGATATCCCGCATTTCGGGGTCAAAGAATCGGTGTTCCCCTTCAATATGTTCCCGGAGGTAGACCCTGTGCTCGGACCGGAAATGCGTTCCACAGGGGAAGTGCTGGGCATGGATTCTTCGTTCGGCCTGGCGTTCTACAAGGCGCAGGAAGCCACGAAAGGAACGTTGCCCATGGAAGGCACCGTGCTGCTCACCGTTTCCGAGCGTGATCGCTCCGAAAAACTTGCTGACGCCGCCAGGCGTCTTAAGGAGACCGGCTTCAATTTGTTGGCCACGAACGGCACTGCGGCCTTTCTTGAGGAGCAGGGCGTTGAGGTGGAATCCATTTTGAAACGGCATGAGGGTCGTCCGAACATTGTGGATGCTATCAAGAACGGCGAGGTACAGCTCATTGTCAATACGCCGTCGGGCAAACTTAGCGCTCATGATGACTCTTATATCCGTAAATCGGCCATCCAGCACAACGTAGCCTACATTACGACTGTTGCCGCGGCCGTAGCGGCGGCTGAAGGGATCGGCGCACGGAACGAGGGTCAGGCCCCCATCCGATCCTTGCAGGAATGGCATGAAGGCCTCGAGGCGTGAGGATGTATTGGTGTATAATAATGCAGTAAAAATGGAGTGATGTGTTATGAAATGTATTGGTAGGAAGTTTTGTGTCCTCTTGAGTCTGGTGGGGTTGATGGTTTCTGCTGTGGCATTACCCGTGCGCGCGGCGAAGCCGGCTGTCGTAGTTGAATTGGAAAGCATTCGTGCGCTGGTTAACACGGTGACCGTGGCCAGCAAGGCGATGGGGCAGGAGGCGCCTGAACCTGCGATGGTCGTGGGCGCACTTGGGGGGATGTTAAAGGCTCCTGGTCTCGCTGGTATCGATACTGCCAAGCCGGTGCAACTCTATGTCTTTTTGCCGAAACTGGACGCTGCCGCCAAGGAAGTGGATCCCGCCGCAATGGCACCGCGTACCGCATTCGTCCTGCCTCTTCAGGGTGACGGAACGGTTTACGCTTCGGCTGTGACCAGCATGCTGCCGGATTCGGAATCAATCGGGGACGTCAAGCATCTCTCCAATGCAGCACAACCCGGGCAAGAGATCTATGTGACCATTGTGGCGAATCGCGCTGCGGTAGGTGATGACTTGGAAACCGTGCAGAGTCTGCGAAAGATATTGAGCGGGCAACCGGCGACCGGTGCAGTTGTGGCGTTTCCTGGTACCGTTCGTGCGCGGTTGGATGTTGCGGCTTGTGTGTCGTTTGTCAAAGCGGCCAAAGCGCAGACGCTTGCCATGATAAGCGCGCAGGAGATGCCGCCTGAGGTAACGATAGATCCTGCAAAGATGCTTGAAGCCGAGTTGGATGGGCTGCTCATGCTGATGAGCGAGTTGCGTAGTTACACGATTGGCGTCAAGGTTTCTCCGGCTTCTATCACGTTTTGTGACCGGATCACCCCGATGAGCGGAACCAAGACGGCAACGTGGATCTCAGGTTTGAAGCCACCTTCATCCGCGTACATGAAGGCCATCCCCGAGAACGCGATGCTGGCCTCCGTGGGCAGCGGTATGAACGTGATGGATCAGATAGCTGAGCCGTATGCTGATCTCATGGGAAAGATCTACAGCGCGATGGGGCCTCCGATGGATCAGATGGGGCCTCTGATGCGCGACATGATGCTGAGTATGAAGGGTGTGTTCTCCGGTGATATTGCCCTCGGAATTGTGCCGGCTGCCAGTGGTAAAGGCGTGGGTTTTGTTGAGATTATTGCGCTTGCCGATGCGACAAAGGCCAAGAAGATTTACCAGGATATGATCGAGGGATTCAATGATGACTGGGGCAAAGCCATGCCTGGTCTTGTGTTGGAGGAACTGCCTGATCGAGAGCACAAAGGCATTGAGATACAAGCATTCTCTTACAAGATTGAAGCAGTCACGAATCAGCCGGCGACACCGGCTATGCCATCAATACCTATGATGCCCACAGCGTCTATGAAGTGGATGGAGGGGCTGCGTTGGGAAATGGCGTTTGTGGATGACCATTTGATGTATACATGTGGCGCCGAGGAGATCATGAATACCTCACTTGATCGTCTGAAAGCGGGCGGCACGGCTCTTGATAAGACGGATATATTTACAGGGCTCTTTCCTTCCATCAAAGGCAACGTTGTCGAAGTGCACTCCTTGTCTCTTTGTCGCACGCTCAAGGGACTGCTTAGTATTATTCCGGGTATTAAGCCATCAGTTCTGGCGGTTATTCCTGAGAACACCCCCGGAATTGCGGGTTACTCCATGGCCAAGGGTGGCAATTTGATTGGGATTGATCGTGTCAGCCTGGGTGAGATTCAGGCCATTCAGAAGGTGATTCCTGCCCTGGCCGAAACGCTACCTGTGCTTATGCAGCAATTCGGAATTCCCGTTCCGACCGGCCAGCCCGGTGGTATGCCGGGTCAGCCCGGAATGGGTGCCCCGGATGGATGGGAGTCGACCGTAACGGATCCGGGTATGAAGTAGACGTGTCCGGTGCCGTACAGGCTCCGCGCTAGCGCGATATCTTGGTTCGTGAGTGAGCCGAACGACATCACGGGTTACTTACGGCCTGCGGGGGACTTGCGACGACGGTTTGATCGGGGTGCGTTTGGATTGCGATTGCCCGCATTCGTTCGCCGTTGACCTTGCCTCTGTCCAGCGCGTGACCTGTTGCGCGGTGGGCGGGCCTGTGGTTGTGGACGCGGCGGTTCGTTGATATGGCTCCCTGCGTATGGGTGATCTTTGACCTCAGGAATAGACTGGTTGATCAGGCGTTGGATGTTGATCAGGCGGGACTGCTCTTCACTGTCGCAAAAGGAGATGGCCTGTCCGCTGTTTCCTGCACGTCCAGTGCGACCGATGCGATGCACATAGGTTTCGGGTTCATGGGGAAGTTCGTAGTTTACGACATGGCTGATGGAGTTAATGTCGATTCCACGTGCTGCAATATCACTGGCTACCAGGACTCGGACGTTGCCGTTCTTGAAGGATTCCAGAGCGCGGGTGCGGGCACCCTGAGATTTGTTGCCGTGGATGGCAGCAGCAGGGATCCTGTCCTTGATTAACCGCTTGGCCACCCGGTCCGCTCCGTGTTTGGTGCGGGTGAAGATCAAGGTGCGTTCCATAACCTCGTCCTTCAGGAGATGACGAAGTAAATCGAGTTTTCGTAGACGTCCGACCCGGTAGACGGCTTGCTCGACGGTTTCGGCGGTCGATGAGGTCGGTGTGACATGCACGCTGACGGGGTGAGTTAGCAGGTTGTCGGCCAGTTCGCGAATCTCATTGGGAACTGTTGCCGAGAAGAAAAGGGTTTGGCGCTGTTTGGGAAGCTTGGCAATAATGCGCTTCACGTCATGAATGAAGCCCATGTCCAGCATGCGATCCGCCTCGTCGAGTACGAAGTGTTCAATATTCCTGAGGTCTACCACACGCTGGTTCATCAAGTCCAAAAGGCGGCCCGGGCAGGCAACCAGTATATCAACGCCGCGCTGAATGGCTTTGACCTGCTTGACCTGGCTGACGCCTCCGTAGACCACGGTGTGGGCCAGGGGCAGGTGTCGGCCATACGTTTCGGCGCTTTCACCGATTTGTGCTGCCAGTTCGCGGGTAGGGGTCAACACCAGGGCTCGAATGGGATGTTTGTTTCTAGCTGTTTCGGATTTGGATAGCTGCTGCAGGATCGGGAGCACAAAGGCTGCGGTTTTGCCAGTGCCGGTCTGGGCGCAGCCAAAGACGTCGCGTCCCTCAAGACTGGGTGGAATGGCTTTTTCTTGGATGGGGGTAGGGGTGATATAACCCTCATCGCGGACAGCGCGCAACAGGGTTGCGGTAAGGTTCAGGTCATCGAAGCTGATCTTCGATGTGACGGCATCAGATTTCATGATCATAGGATTCTTTCAAACACAGTTGGTTTAGTGAGTGAAAACCACCGGATAATAACCCAGCATATATTCCCTCACAGAATGCTGCGTGCCACAGCAAAAAAAACAAGGTTACCACGGGCTGGGTTGCAGAGAAATGCGCCATGAGCGGCGTGTTTCCTGGCAGCGTGCGCGGCCGATTGCTTATGCACACCGCGCTCCACGGGTTCCTTGACGACCGTGGAAAGTGGCGGACAATAGGTGACGCAGGCAGCTACGTCAACACCTATTCACGACGACAGGGTCTGTTTCTTGTGTTGATTTGAATATTTCGGCACTCCTTTGTCGTCATGCATGGATCGGTAGAAAAGGCTTCTATTTTAGTACGATATCGGTATGCTGCTGTCCTGATTTGCAACCCGAAGAAACCCACACGCACAAAGGAGCATGTAATGTCGAAAGCGATCATGGAAACCAGCAAGGGCACTATTAATCTGCAATTGTTTGATGCTGACGCCCCGAATACGGTTAAGAATTTCAGCGATCTGGCCAAGAAGAGCTTTTATGATGGGTTGACGTTCCATCGCGTCATTCCCAAATTTATGATTCAGGGCGGATGTCCGGATGGTACCGGTTGCGGCGGTCCGGGTTATCAGATCGATTGCGAGATCAACGCCCAGAAGCATACCCCGGGGACCTTGTCCATGGCGCATGCGGGCCCGAACACAGGTGGCAGTCAGTTTTTTATTACCCATGTGGCCACCCCGCATCTTGATGGCGTTCATACGGTTTTCGGACGCACGGAAGATATGGATGTGGTCAACGCGATTCAGATGGGCGACACCATCAAAAGCGTGACAATAGAAGAATAGCTGTTCGCGGTTCCTGACTTCTGAGCGTTTAGAGGTGTACAGGGGGCATATGAATGGGTGCTCTGCGGACATCCATTCTTCATCAACCGGAGTGGTTGTTGAAATCACAGGCTAATGGTGCCTGATGGATTTGTGTGCCACTGCCCAAAACCAGCCATGCTCATTTTGTGCTTTTTTGTACGCACGGGATGAAAAGCTGGAATTGCGTGATCCGGGGCTCATCCATTTTAACGGCGTGTCATGATGCCTGTGTTGCCGCATTTTGTCTTTAACGACCATGTTGTAGCCCTCCTTTCTTTCGAAAGTATTGTCCTGGTTTTTTTAGTTTTTTGCCAGCTTTTTGTTGGCGAAATTCGGGCAAAAAGAGGGCGTGCTGAGCCCGTCGGAGGGGACTGTCTAATGCGGTTAATCTTTTGGGTTCAGGTTTTTGCAGGTCATTACGCCATAGACTGCAACGCCAATGGTAACGGCGATCAGGCTTGCTGCGGACTGCATGGGGTGTTGGGCTAAGGCATTGAGTAAGATTGCAACGGAGCCGGCGCAGTATAGTAGCGGCACAAATGGATATCCCCATGTTCGATACGGACGCTGCCGTTCTGGCTGCTTATGGCGCAAGACGAAGACGGCCAAAGCAGCGATGACCGAGAGCAGGAGAATGGCAAAGACTGAGTTTAGTAGAATGCCTTCAAACGTTCCCGTCATAATCACTACGCTGCTCCAGATGCCTTGAGTAATCATCGCAGCTCTGGGGACTCGGGCTTTAGGGTTCACGGTTCCCAATCGTCGAAAGAAGAGACGATCGCGTGCCATTGCGTAGCAGATACGTGGACCCGCAATGATTGTGGCGTCCATTGCGCCCAGAATGCAAAGGATGATCACGCACGTGATTACGGTTGCAGCGGTGGGGCCCAATGTGGCGATTGCCGCGTCCCTGGCGACGTTCGAGGAGGTCGCAATAGTCGATAATGGGAGCGCATAAAGCAGGAAGAAATTAAACAAGAGGTAGAGAAGGACTACGATGCTGGTTCCGAGAGCCAGTGAGCGGGGTAATGTGCGTAGTGGTTGTTTTGTTTCCGCAGCCATATAGGTTGATGCATCCCAGCCGAGGTAGGCAAACGAGATTCCGATGAGTGCTGCGCCAAGAGACGGCAGCAACTTCCAGGAGAGAGGGAGGGGACTGGACGTTGCCATATGCGCCCATGCTCCATGACCTGAGCAAATTCCTGCCACCGGAAGTGCAAGCAGGCATAGCAGTTTGAGGAACGTGATGCTGTTATGAATTTTACGGCCAATTCGCAATGCGAGACAGTTGACTGCAGTGAGAGAAAGCACCGTTGTTACGGCTGCAAGTTGGCAGGCATTGACACTGAGCTCGCCCCAGGGCATGGGGATGCGTGCAAGAATGTTTGATTCGCTGAACAGTGGCACTAGACTTCCCGTGTATTGCGCTAATCCCACTGCCATGAAGGCAATGGAGCAGGGGAACGCAACAACAAACGAAAGCCAGCCATCGAGGAAGCCCCAAAGAGGACCGAAGGTCTGCCGAATATACACATAGTGCCCACCCGCGCTTGGGAACATAGCGCCCAGTTCTGCAAAGGTGAGTGCGCCGGCTATGGCAAAGATGCCCCCGATAATCCATGCAGTAAGAATAAGCCATGGTGATGGTAACTCTTGCGCAACGAGACTTGTTGTGAGGAAGATGCCGGTTCCGATCATGCTGCCGATGACCAGTAACGTGCTGTCGCGCATACGTAGTGCCCGGGCCAGTGTCGGTTCGCGAATCATGTTGCGTCTCCCGCGATACATGCATGATATGCCACCTTGGAGAGTCCTTCAAGTAGGGATATAGCGATGCCGAACGACTTAACCGCGTCGTATCGGTTGGCAAAGGTTTGATCATGATTCTGAGTAAAGTACGCACCAGCCAGTATTTTGAGTACAAGGGCAGCTGACGGCGTCTCAGGCATGATCTATTGAGAGAAAGGAACCAACTCGCACAGGGCTTTCAGATTTTGAGCAGGTGTTCCAGCTGGAATTTCGCAGCCTGCATTGATCATGTAGGCATTGCCGGCTGTTGCGTATGCGTCCTGAACTGCTTTGCGGATACTGTCGGGGGTGCCGTCCTTTACGATGCAAACCGGGTCCATATTTCCGGCCAGGGCCACTTTGTCTCCCACGGCTTTTCGGACGGTTGCGAGATCGACCATGTGGTCCACATCAATGACATCAACATTGAGGTCTGCGATACCGGGCAGAAGATGTGTGATATTCCCGCAAATGTGCAGTTTGGCATAGGCCCCCGCGTCCTGGACCGCTTTGACGAGTTTCTTTTCGCGTGGTTGAATGAGCGTTTCGTATGTGTGCGGGTCTACCTGGCTGGCGATGGCATCTCCGATTCCAATGGTGTCGGCACCGGCCGCGATTTGAGCTTTGGCAAAGGCAATGCCGACTTCGAGGCTCAGATCCATTAGCTCGCACGCATACGTCTGATCGTCCATTAGATCCATCAAAAACATCATCACGTTCCGTAGGTCTGCAGCTTCTGCGGCGGGTCCTTCGACCCATCCCAGGATCGAGTATTCGCCATGATACTTTTCTTTGTAAGTTGCTGCCGCATTGACGCGGTCGCGCATTCGCTCGGACACCATGGGGTTTGGCTTCTGTAGTAAGGACAGGTCCTTGTTTTCTTCAAGTGGGTGGGTGCTGCGAGGGGGGCCGTCTGTGACGTATTCGATGGTGGAACCAAAGCCTTGTGTTTCGCGATAGGGGTCGGAGATGCAGCTTAACTGATCAATGCCGAAATCGAGCGCGCATTTCCGGTTGGCTTCAACGAGTACCTGGTAATCGGATGCAAAAGCCGCATAGTCAGAGCCGATGTATTCAGCGGCAAATTGCATCAGGATTGGGATACGCGGTAAAAAGTCTACGGGTTCTCCTTTGAGAATGCCAACATATCGCTCGTATCCATTCATTGTGATATCTCCTTGTCATATTTTGAGTATGAGTGCGCAGATGAGAATAGCGTGCGCAGTGTATTGGTCAAGTGAGGAAGTGAAAGGTGCTCGGTCTATTTTCCGTATAGTAGTTCTTGTAGCGCTTTGGCCTCGCGGGCGAATGTGACGGCTGCGTGTCGCATGCGCCAGCGCCACATGGAGTCAGGTAAGCTTAGCGTATGCCATGTGTGGGTGCTGTGTGCCTGCCAGCCATCAAGGAAGGCCTTGTGACTGCCGCCGTAATAGGGTTCAAGTGCGAGTATGTGCATGGCATCTTGAAGATATCGGAGTGTGTTTGGTTCTGTCGAATAGTTTTGATGCCGTGTGTGTCTTTGTTGAGGTGGTTGACGGAAGGTCTCACCTGTATTAGTGTATTGAAATCGGATGGAAAGGAGTTATGTCATGGAAGAGCCTATTGGATCTCAGGAGTCTGTATCGAACGAGGAACGTGCTGGCGATATCAAGGATACCGCGCGCAAGTTGAAAGAGAACGTACGGGATTTTGCCAGGCAGGGCGCGAGACTTGCCAAAGAGAAGTGCAAGTGCTCTGGAGGCAGGGAGAAGCTGAAAGTGGTGACCGCCAGCCGTTGCTGGGGGTTGTTTGATTTGAGCTTTCATGGTGTGGCGGCGGCAACGATCATACGTATTGCGTACGTGTTGAGCGTTGTTTTCAGTGCTTTGTGGGGATGGCGATTGGTTCGTCTGGGCGTGAGTCATGATCGTGGCGGGCTTGTTGTGATGGGAGTACTGCTGTTTTTTGCAGTCGCATTTACTGCTCGTGCATTGGTGTCGGTTGCGTTGGCCATATTGAAGACGGAAGAAAACACGACGCGTTTGGTTGAGTTAGCCGAACAGTCGGCGGGTGTTTCGGGTGGTGATAGCTGAGAGTGCTTCGGTGTTTGTATCGCGTATTGCCGCGAGTTCGCGTGCTATATGCACGAGATATTCCGGCAGGTTCGGCCCATCGTTTATCGGGGTGCATGTATTTGCGTCGCCCTTGATTGAGTAGGGGATGATGTCCGGTGCATCTGTCTCGATCAGTAGCTGGTGGTCGGGTATGGCTGCGGCCACGTTACGGATGCGTTGACGGTGTTGGCGTGTGATGGACCCGGATAAGGAAATATATGCTCCGCGGCGAGTTAATTCCTGCATCATTTCCATTGATCCCGAGAATGAGTGAATCATCCATCCATCAGGTAGTGGGCCAGTCTCGTCCAGTGCTGTCAGTAACGCCTTCCATGCGCGGCGACAGTGAATGGATACAGGGCGGTGCAGTGTGCGCGCCAATGCCAGTTGCTCTCTAAATACGAGATCCTGATCGTTCCGATCGACGTCCTGAATGGCATGATCAAGCCCGATTTCTCCGAGACCTGCCATCGGATGCTGTATGAGCAGTTCTTCCAACAATACCAACCATTGTCGGCTTCGTGCTGTGACATACCAGGGGTGCAACCCCAGGCATGGGTGAACCGTAGCGTATGATTGTGCGAGTTTTAGAACCTCTTGCCAGTCTGATTCTGAAGTGCCGCAGCAGACCTGTTTCTCAACTCCTGCACAGGCAGCCCGTTCGAGGGCCATGGGCAGGTGGTGCGCAATGCGCTTATCCTGCAGGTGGCAATGTGCATCGATCAGCATGTCTGCTGATTAGCAGATCTGTGTAGGTTGGGTCAAGACCCTGTGTTGGAAAGCAGTGATGAAGAATGGATGTGGGATGCGATGTGGGTTGAGGGAAAGGGCTCGCGCGTTTGGTCTTCATTGTTATACTGATTCTAGCGCGCATCATTCATAAAAAAGCGTGTGAGTTGGATGTCGTTGTTCAGAAGGGGTGAAAGGAGGACTTCATCATGAACACAAAAGTTGATACGAGTACTGTTCGCCGAGCATATGGCAGCGGTCGATGGTTCCCGGCGGGCGCGGAGGAGTTGCGACGTGTGGTTGTGGCATGCATTGAGGAAGCGACGGTACCTGAGTTTTCTGGTGGACCGTTGCATGCCTTGATTGCTCCGCATGCCGGATACGTCTATTCCGGTAACGTGGCTGGGCATTCTTACCGGGTCTTAAGTCAGGCGGTTGAAGCAGGACAGGCGGTGGATACGGTTGTGGTGTTAGGGTTCGGGCATCGTGAAGCCTTTTCCGGCGTGGCGCTGATGGATGGCGCGGCAATAGAAACACCACTTGGCCTGACGCCACTGGATACCGAGGCGATTTTGCAGCTTGAAAACGGGTCGGATAGAATTTTCTGTGATTACCATCCGCACATGGGTGAGCATTCGGCAGAGAATCAGGTGCCTTTTGTGCAGGTTGCGGCCCCGAAGGCACAGTTGTTGATGGCTCTTATCGGAGACCATGAAGAGCAGACTATTGCCGATTTGGTGAATGGGTTGTCGGTGCTGTGTGAGAAAAGACGTATTGTGGTGGTTGCCAGTACGGACCTGTTGCATGATGCCGATTATGACCGTGTGACGGCGGTGGATCATCAAACCCTTGAAAAGATTGTAGCCATGGATGTGAGTGGTTTGTCGGCCTCGTGGAGTTATCAGAATCAAGTTTGTTGCGGCATTACCTGTGTATTATCAGCAATGCGGTACGCACAAAATCGGAATGTTAAGCAAGGGTGCTTGCTGCAATACCGCAACAGTGGTGATGATTTTCCCGAGAGCAGGGGAGATTGGGTTGTGGGCTATGGCGGCGTTGCTTTTTGTGGCGATTCAGGTTATAGTTCAGACGCTTGATAATTTGATGTAATAGTAGAGGGTGCGTATGGCCCTTTTGATTAGGTTGTATGGTGGAATTAAGGAGAACTCATGGAATTGACTGATGCACAGAAGGATCAGATTCGTAGCTGGATTGAGGAGGGTGCAGGGCTTTCAGATGTACAGAAGCGGCTTTCTGAAGAGTTTGATATTTCGATGACTTACATGGATGTGCGTTTTCTGGTTCTTGATCTTGGTGCAGAGATTCAGGACAAGGAGCCCCCTGTTGCGTCGAAATCTCAGGAAGAAACGCAGGAATCGCCATCTACGCCTGAAGCTGAGGTGGAAAACGTCGAAGCAGACGAAATGATTCCGCCTCCGGCGGGTTCTGCAGATGCTGCTGCGAGTAATGTTTCTATTGATATAGATAGAATCACCAAGCCGGGGGCCGTAGCCAGTGGCACCGTGGTGTTCAGTGATGGCACCAGCGCAACGTGGATGGTCGATCAACTTGGACGGCTGGCCCTGGATGCCGGAAGTCCGGATTATCGGCCTAGTGAAGAGGATGTGATGGCGTTTCAGACGGAGTTGCAGAAAGCTTTCTCCTCGCGCGGTCTTTGATGGATTAAGCGAATGCAAGATATTCAACTGATTGCAACGGATCTGGATGGGACGCTCATCGGCAGCGTGGATGAATTTCCTTTGTATGCAGGTTTTCGTGATCGCATTATGCGTTTGCGTCGCGAACAAAGCACGGTATGGGCGGTTTGTAGTGGGAGAACCTTTCGGAGTTTTCGTGCATTGTTTGCGCCCATGAAGGCTATGGGGCTTGAGCCTGAAGTGGTCATTGTCCGGCATGCCTATATTTTTACGCGTAGTCGTTATGGTTACATTCCGCATGTGATCTGGAATTTTCGTGTGTTGTTGTTGGTCTGGTTGGATCGGATCAGTTCACGCCGTGCCATTGGGGAATGGCATGAGTTAATTACACGGGTTACGCACGGGGTAAAGACGGTTCGGCGTAAGCGTGACCGATTGTGGTTGCGGTTCGGAACGGAAGAGGCTGCCCTGTATGCTGCGAAGGAGTTACGTAAGCGGGTTAATGAGTACAGCCATTTTCGCGTGTTTCATTATCGCAAGGAGGTCGACGTCCGGAGTGTACCCTTTACCAAGGGAATGGCATTGAAGGAGCTGGCACTACATTTGAAGGTCAGACGTGAGAACATTCTGGCCATTGGAAACGGGCACAACGATTTCAGCATCCTGGATGGCGCTGTCGCGCGTTTTACGGGGTGTCCTGCGAATTCTGAGCCGGAAGTCATGGAGGTGGTGCACGCAGCGGGCGGACACGTAGCCCAGCAGCAGTCACTTAGTGGCGTGATAGAGGTTATCGATGCGGTGGTGGAGGATCGTATCAATAGCGAGCTGCCACCCTGGTGGGAGGATCCAGCCAAGGGCGATAATCCACGGAGCAACCGAGGCCAAAGGCATCATCATAGTCGTAAGAAGTTGATTCGCAACATAGTGCTTGCTGCGGCGGCTGCCTATACGGTGCTTCTGGTCTTTGCCAGTTTTAATCTGATTCCTTTTGTGTCTGGATGGATCATTAAGCCGTTTTACGCTTTGTTGTCTGTAGGGGAGGGGTATCTCTCCAAGCTGCTGCAGTGGTGGTATGGCAGGTGAGATGGTCCTGCCTCAACTGAATGTCGAGAACGAGATTAAAGTATCAGATTAATCGGGAGTCGGTGCATGACAAAGGTTGGGTTTATCGGTGCGGGTAAGATGGCTGAGGCCATCATGTCTGCGTTATTGGATTCAAAGACGGTAGCCCGTGAGGATCTGGTCGCGTGTGATATCGCAGAAGAGAGGCGAGTGCTTTTACAGGAGAGCCTCGGGGTCACCATGCATGCAGAGGCTGCACCCGTGATTGATGCTGCGGACGTAGTGTTCCTTGCGGTAAAACCGCAAGTTATTGCGGAGGCGTTGGCTCCGGTCGTTCAGAGGATCGCCTCTCGTCATCTCGTGATTTCAATTGCAGCAGGAAAGACGATTGAATTTTTAGAGGCGCTGCTGCCGGCGGCACGCGTGATTCGGGTGATGCCTAATTTGCCCTGTGTAGTGAACGCCGGCGTCAGTGCATTTTGTCTGGGAGAGCGGACAACTTCGAATGATCGCCTGCTGGTGAGTCGGTTTCTGAAATGTTGCGGCAAGGTGGTGGAGATTCCCGAATCACAATTCGACATCGTGACCGCCTTGAGTGGTTCTGGACCGGCATTCTTCGCATATGTCGTGGATTGCATGGTAGATGCTGCTGATCAACTTGGCATGCAACGGGAAGCGGCACTGCAGTTTGCTGAACACACGATGTTTGGGACAGCGAAGCTTTTGATAGAGAAGTCAATGGATCCTAAGGAGTTGATAGCATCAGTGTCTTCGGCCAAGGGAACTACCGTTGAGGGATTGAATGTACTCAAACCATCGGATGTCCATGCGGTGATGGTCGCGACTCTGGGTGCTGCGGCGCGAAGAAGTCGCGAGCTGAGCTCGTGAGAAGGGATAAAGGGTCTGCGTCATGACAGGACATGCGGTTACCATTGTTGGTGATGTAGTGGGTGGTTTGTGTGTGTTTTCTTCTTGGCATGAAGTTGGCCGCCATTTTGAAATTACGGCTGAAGCTGCGTCAGCAGAATCTTGTGCTTACACCAGAAGGGCGTAAGGCAATTATGGCGTTGCATAATATGGTTGCCGAGTACGTGGATACAGTCAATGAAGCCGTTGAGAGTGGCAATGAGGGCATCTTGAGTAAGGCGCGCAGTGAAGGTGAGCAGATTGCGCGCATGATGAAAAATGAGCGCGCGGCACATTTGATTCGTATGGAAGAACAGCGTGTGGCACCCCTAATGAGTCTGGGGTTTGTAGATATGTTACAGTCCTATCGTAAGATTAAGGACCACACGCTGAACATTGCCGAAGCGCTGTGCGGAGAAAAATAGCCGACAGGCTATTTCTTCTTTGCGGCAGCCGCTTCCTTGATCAGGCTCATGGCGATCACTTCGCGCTGAATCTGATTGGTCCCTTCATAAATCTGCGTGATTTTGGCATCGCGCATCATCTTCTCGACGGGATATTCTTTCATGTACCCGTATCCACCCAGGAGCTGTACGGCATCGGTTGTGACGTCCATGGCCACGTCAGAGCAGAACACCTTGGCCATCGCTGATATCTTGCTGACATCTTTGGCACCGCTGTCGATGTGGCGGGCGGATTGGTAGACCAGGCAGCGTGCAGCTTCGATTTTAGTGGCCATGTCGGCCATCATAAACTGTACGCCCTGGAATGAAGAAATAGGCTTTTTGAACTGGCGACGTTCACGTGTGTACTGAAGGACCTCGTCCATGGCGCCCTGGGCAATGCCCAGTGCCTGGGCCGCCACGCCGGGACGGGACATGTCGAGTGTTTTCATTGCCACAATGAACCCCATGCCTTCGCGGGCGATAAGGTTTTCGGCGGGAATACGGCAGTCCTGGAAAACCAGCTCGCGGGTTGCAGAGCCGCGGATACCCATCTTGTTTTCTTTTTTTCCTGCTTCAAAACCAGGGGTGCCTTTTTCGACGATAAAGGCGCTGGCGCCGCGGGCACCTTTCTTTTTGTTGGTCATGGCGATCACGGTGTTGATCTCGGCTTCGCCACCATTGGTGATCCATTGCTTCGTGCCGTTGAGAATGTAGGAATCGCCGTCTTTGACTGCCGTTGTCTGAATGCCACCGGCATCGCTGCCGGCATTGGCTTCTGTAAGGCCAAAGGCGCAAAGGCGCTTGCCAGCGGCTACATCGGGTAGATATTTCTGTTTTTGCTCTTCGTTACCAAACAAAACGATGGGGTAGACTCCCAGTCCTGTTCCGAATAGGGAAAGGGCGATGCCTGCGCATGCCTTTGAGAGCTCTTCGACTGCGATGGTGGTATCCATCACGCCGCCACCCATACCGCCGTATTTTTCCTCAATTGAAATGCCGAACAGGTCAGACTCGGCAAATACTTTGACAACGTCCCAGGGAAATTCCTCTGTTTCGTCGTAATGCTCGCGTACAGGGACAATGACGTCCTTTGCAATCTGCTGACATAATTCGCGAATCATCAGTTGTTCTTCGGTAAGTCCGTAGTCCATCCAGCTTTCTCCACTCTTGAGTGTTGGTTCCTGTTTTCCGGCACAATCGGCCGTGTCCTCTTTCGATACGATCAAATCCGCGCTATGTTAGGTTCGCGTGTGATACAGAGCAAGACTAATGTGGTCCGCAATTCAAGGTTCATATTTGACCCGTTGCAGCAAAAAAGCGATATCAAGAGTGTGATTGATGACACTTGTTACGGTTTTTCCGGTTTCCCAAACGCCATTACCTCACCTTCATCTGTTCCTATGATGATCATTCCGTCAGTAATGGCCGGCGGGGTAATCGTATCGCTGATTGACTGTTTCCACGTCTCAGCGCCATCCGCTAAGCGTATGATAGACAGGACCCCATCAAGGCAAATGAGTACCTGGTTTCCGGCAATAACCGGGGAACTTTGCTCACTGGCTTCAGCTGCAATCGACCATAATTCTGTGCCATCTGTTTGATCCAGGCAGATGATATTGCCGTTTCCAGTGAGTGCGACTACCCGGTCGGCACTGACGGCAGGAGTCGAGAACAGATGTCCGGATGCGTTGGAATAGGTCCATAAACGCTGACGTTTTTGCATGTCCACGCAGACAAGGGAACCGCTGCGGTTGCCTGTGAAGCCCCGGTTGGCTTTGAGCGCGATGCCGCTGGCGATCTCATGGCCTTCGCCTAATTCAATGGTGCTGATGGGTTTTCCGTTTGTGCGCGATACCATATGCGCCATGCTGTCGCAACTGCCGAAGACAATGCGATCTCCAGCGATGGAAATGGGGCCGTCTGTGCGCATTCCGCCTTCGCTGGACCATGCGAGTTTTCCATTCTTTGCCTGAATGCAGTGTAGGCTTCCACTGGTTTGGTCGATAATGAAAAGGTGTGTACCCATTGTCGTGGTGACCTGCTCGGGAGGGGAGAAAACGGTGGCTTCCAGTTTTGTGGACCAGTAGATTTGACCGGTTTTGGCCTCCAGTGCATGCAAATCACCATCGTCACTGCAGGCGTAAACAGCATTCGAATGGCATATGGCTGAGGATGCAAAATTGATCGGGCGGCCAGCATCGTTGGTGAACGCACGTTTCCACAGCAGCTTTCCCTGTAAATCTACGCAGACCACGGTGCCGCCACTGGTGGTGAGAAATGTTCGCCCGTTCATGGCAACCGGTGGGTTTTCAATGGGATGCCCCACGTGGGTTCGCCACAGCAGGCGAGGTTTGGCAGGGACGGATGATTTTGTAAAACCGCACAGCGTGCTGTCCATACGCCACGAGGGCCAGTTTTCAGCAAGGGAGAAGCGGCACGCCAGCATAAGGATTGTCAGCAGCATGGTACGAACAGGAAGAGGGCATCGAGTCGTCATGGTGAAGAACTTTCGTGTTTAGTCTGGAGCATGCGATACAGATTCAATGTGCGCTGGGCCATGGCTTCTATGGAATAATGCTCCAGAACGCGTTGCCGGCCGATTGCGCCCAGAGATGCGGCATGCGGCTGGTTCAGCAGCAAGTCGTGCAGTGAGGTAATCAATGCCTCGAGATCGTCGGGAGGGATCAGGCAGCCGCCTCCAGTATCGCGAACGACCTCGCTGAATCCACCGGCATCGGGTTGTACCACCGGTACGCCTGTGGCCAATGCTTCAATAATAAATGTGCCGAAGGCCTCGCCCTCGGGCATAGGGACTGACAGAATCGAAAGACTTTTGAGAAAATGCAGGCGGCTTTCGCGATCTACTTCGGGTAAAAAATCGACTGCATCTTTGAGCCCGGCCCGGGTCAGCTTCCGACGCAGCTTTCTGACGAAAACGTAATCGTCGCCTGTTTGGCCGCCCATGATACGTAGCCGTAGGTCTTTTAGTTTCGGTTCATCGTTTTTGAGACGGATGAAGGCCTCTATGAGCGTACCCAATCCGAGTTTTTGGCTCATTCGTGATAAGTATCCGAGCGTAGGTACGGCGGGCGGATGTTCGCGTTCGTAGCCGGTGGTGTCGATGCCAATGGGGATGACATGCTGGAGGGATAGGGGGATGTTCAGTCGTGCGGCAATGCGGTCTGCATAGTGTTGGGATGGACAGACCACGGCATCTACGGTTGAAACCTGTTTGCGCATGATCTCCCAGCAGCGTTTCTGCCAGGGCTGTGGAAGTTCTTTGAGCCACGTATCTTCGTCCATAGATGTATAGACAAGGGGACATTTCAGACGGCGTTTGATCTCAGGGGCGAGTCCAAGCAGGAGCACGCTGGACACATGAATGATGTCCGGGGCAGGTTGCGCTTCCAGCCATGCAAGCATGCGTTCGACTTCTTTGGCCTGATGCCCCTCAGAGCCCTGTAGCATGGAGAAAGTCATATCACCCAGGGCAGAGGCTCGGGTGGATCCCGCACGTTTCGCGGCAAGTTGCAGTACCCAGTGTGCATCGAACAGACGGTCCAGCCAGCGTGGCGTATGGCGGAATATGGGAATTTTTTGCTGGAGATAAGCATTGATGCCACCAAAAAAAATGGGTGTGCCTTCCGCCAGGGTTGGCTCATCCGAATAAATGGGCAGGTACATGGGCATGATGGTGACGTCATGGCCGTATTGGATAAGGCGGCGTGCGAGGGCGCTGTCGCGCATGCAATTCTCACAATAAAACGTACCACCTGATCCCGGAAGAATCTGTGTGATTCTCATGCCGTATCTTCTTTCGCGCGCCATGCCAGAGCCCCGGTAGGGCAGGCCTCTACGCAGGCTGCGGCGCTATCGGTATCCGCTAATCCCTTTGCGATACTTTTGTTTAGTGGTGCACCAATGCGCGTCTCCATGCCCCGGCCGCTCAGGCACAAGCCGGGTGTGTTACCGTCGCGCTCTGTAATGCGGGTACAGATGCCGCAGGCAATGCATTTTCCTTGTTCGAAAACGATCTCGTTATGCGAAAGATCATGCTCGAACGGGCGGCGCGATGACGTACGGAATCGGGCGCGTTTAGCTCCATATTCTTCCGCGTACAATCGTAGTTTGCAGGACGCGGGTTTGCGGCAATCGCAATGCATACAGCGCGTGGCTTCGTTTTGCGCTTCTTCGCGTGTGAACCCCGTTTCAGATCCTGCAGCGGGTTTGGTTCGCGGGGCGTTGTTGACGTTCTCCATCAGTACAGGCCATTCGGCATCCTGGATGCGGCCCATGGCAGAATTGAAAGCGGGAAGGTGCGCGTGCGCGTGTGTGCCTGATTGCTGCAGATTGCTTTCGGCATATTGGAGAAGTCGTGCAATGGCTACGGCTTCATCGTGCTGTGCGCGGCGGCAGGCGCGTTCGCAGGGAGGGGGATTGCTGTTTTCACGGCATTGGCGGCAGGCGATCACTGCGGGGTCGCCCTCTTGATCACCGAGTTGTATGCGTCGAATCAGTCGGGGAATGTCGATGTTCGCGGGGCATGCGCGCTGGCAGGGGCCTTCACAGTCGCCGGTATGATCACTCAGAAGCAGTTCAAGGGCTGCGCGGCGAGCGTCGCGAACCGGTTCCGAGTTGGTTTCGATCAGCATGCCTTCGCTGACGATGGCTGAGCAAGCTGGGAGGAAGTGGCCGGAGCCGGTTTCTCTCACGACGCACAGCATGCAGGAGGTATAGTGCGGCATGCCCTGAAAATGGCAGAGCGTGGGGATCTCAATACCTGCGCTTGTGGCTGCCTCAAGGACAGTTGATCCTTGGGCTGCGTGTACGGTTTGGTTGTCAATTCGTAACTGTGGCATCGTTTCTCTGTGTTGAGTTAGGCTTCATAAACAAGCTGCATCTTCGTATGCACCATATTTTGCATACAGCCTTCGATCTATACGAGGCACGCATTATCTTAATACCATTAGGAATGGGGCTAGAGTAACTTTACCACGTGTGGCTCGCAAGGTTAGATGTGGGAACGGGGGGAGCTTGTCGCGTTAAATGCGTGATGTGAATATGGAGAATATTCTTGTGATGGATTATTAATAGTTGATGATATTGGCCTTGTTTACTGAAGCGGAATGCTTAATCGAAAGAGATTTGAACATGAAACATTACATAGATGGAAAGACGATTGTGATTACAGGTGGATCAAGTGGCTTTGGGCTTGAAGCTGCGCGGATGCTGTTGGAGATGGGAGCTAAGGTGGCGATTACCGGGCGGAACGCGAATCGCCTGGAGGAAGCTGAAGAGAGCCTTGAAAAGAATGAAAGCCTGCTGGCGATTCAGGCTGATGCGTGTCTCACAGAAGACTGGAAGAAGGTGATAGAGCATGTCGTGAATCAGTGGGGCACAATTGATGTGTTGGTGCTCAATCATGGCGCGGGTGTAAAGATTGCCAACATCGAAGACATGGATGACGATGCCATTCAGCAGGTTATGGACATCAATATTATTTCTGTCATGAAGGGAGCCAGGGAAGTGATGCCTGTGATGAAAAAAGCAGGGAAGGGGCACATTCTTACCGTTGCCTCTGCATGTTCTTATCATAGCTGGGCGGCATTTGGTGCGTATACTGCGGCCAAGTCAGGCCTGGTCGGGTTGACCAAGTGCCTGCATGTGGAGATGAGTGAATGGGGAGGAAAGGCGACCATGTTTGTTCCTGGCGCGGCACGCACGGGTTTTTGTGATGCTGCCGGCATAGACTCTGACTGGTTGGATGGCTTCCCCGGCGCGGAAGAATTCGCGCGTACACTGGTGCAGTGCATAGATGTTCCTGACAATTGTTTCATTCAGGAAGCACGCATATGGGGCACGGCTCAGGTTCCGGGAATGGTTCATCCATTCTGATTGCGTGCGTTTTACTTTACGTTTCTTGCTTGATTTCAGGCTGATCCCTCTGCCTGATTTCGATGGCGTTAGCGGGGCAGGCGATGCGGCAGGCGTCGCAGCGAGTGCATAGGGTGCCGTCTATTTCGTGCTTCTCGTAGGGACGCATGGCTATGGCATCAACGGGACAGCGCTGTGCACAGCGGGTGCAGCCAATACACGGGTCGTTGATGACGTAGCGGATCAGGGCTTTGCAGCGTTTGGCCGGGCAGTGGCCTTCGAGGTGTGCGGTATATTCCTCGCGGAAATATTTGAGTGTGGAAAGAACTGGGTTGGGTGCTGTTTTTCCCAGGCCGCAGAGGCTGCCGCGCTGTACCTCGTGAGCGAGTTGCTCAAGTAGCTCCAGATCGCCGGTTTTGGCTTTGCCGGCACAGAGCCGCTCCAGAATGTCGAGCATGCGGCGGGTGCCGATACGGCAGAAAGTGCATTTGCCACAGGATTCCTCCTGCGTGAAGGCGAGAAAGTATCGAGCAATGTCTACCATGCAGTCCGTGTCGTCGAGAACAACGAGCCCGCCGGAGCCCATCATGGCACCTTCTGCCTTCAGGTCCACGTAGTCGATGGGGATGTCGGCCAGGGATTCAGGAATGCAACCACCCGAGGGGCCTCCGACCTGTACGGCTTTGAATGTACGCCCATTTTCGATGCCGCCTCCGAGCTGCATGACTACGTCGCGCAGGGAAATCCCCATGGGTACCTCAATGAGTCCACCATGCGCAATCTTTCCGGCCAGGGCGAAAGCCTTGGTGCCCTTGCTGCTGTGGGTGCCCATATCGGCGAATGCATGAGGCCCGTTTCTGATGATCCAGGGGACCAATGCGAATGTCTCGACATTGTTGACCAGAGTGGGATGTTTCCACAGTCCCGACTCCGCAGGGTAGGGTGGGCGGTAGCGTGGCATCCCGCGATGTCCTTCAATGGCCTTGAGTAGAGCGGTCTCCTCTCCGCACACGAATGCGCCGGCGCCTTCCACGAGTGTGACGTCCAAAGAGGTGCCGGTGCCGGCGATATTGTCGCCCAGCCAGCCCTGGTTCCTGCAGAGATCGATCGCCCGGCGCAGACGGGAAATGGCAAGGGGATACTCATGGCGGATATAGATATAGGCTTCGTGTGCGCCGATGCTGTAGGCTGCGATGGCGATGCCTTCCAAAACGCGGAAAGGAAAGGACTCGAAAATCATGCGGTCCATGAATGCACCGGGATCGCCTTCGTCTCCGTTGCATACCACGATTTTGCGCGTGTCTTGCTGGGCTCGCACGGTTTGCCATTTCATGCCGGTGGGGAACCCGGCACCCCCTCGACCGCGTAGCTCGCTACGGGTGATCGTGTCGATAAGAGCCTCCGGTTGAGCTTCGGTCAAAACCTGTTTGAGGGCAGTAAACCCGTCATGGTGATAGTAGGCGTCAAGGTCCAGTGGGTCGCATTCTCCCGCGTTCTGCGTGGCCAGGCGTGTCTGCATATTCAGGTAGCGTGCGTCAGCACCGTCTCTGACATCAATAGCATAGCGTGTCACGGGGTCTGAGACGGCATCATCGCTGATGATACGGTTCAATAGTGACTGCATGGCAATACGCATACGTTGCGAGGTCTGGTGTGGCCGAAAGTGGCGTAACAGTAGATTTCG
>JADHWI010000039.1 GCA_016783565.1 Kiritimatiellia bacterium | reverse complement strand
ATTCGTATGCATCCAGCTTAGGCTCGGACAATTCGTATTTAACGAAGTCCAGAATATAACGCCCATCGTAGCTCTCAATCGGGAAGACCTCCTCGAATACTGCCTGGAGGCCCTGCTTCTTGCGCTTCGAAGGCGATACGCCTACTTGCAGGAATTTTGCATACGATACTATCTGAATTTCTATAAGGTCAGGTGGATCACTTACGGCTTCAAGTTTACCGAAGTTCGTTCGTGCGACCATCAAGCACCTCGCTTTACCAGAGTTAATTTTGTCAGAGCGACTCTATCCCTGTTACGCGTTCGTACTACTTGACTTCGACGCTGGCTCCTGCCTCTTCAAGCTTCTTCTTGATTTCTTCGGCTTCATCCTTGCTGCAGCCTTCTTTGACCGGCTTCGGAGCGCCTTCAACCAAGTCCTTAGAGTCCTTCAGACCCAAACCTGTAATTGCGCGAACTTCCTTAATCACGTTGATCTTCTGTCCGCCAGCGGCGGTCAGGATCACGTCAAACTCGGTCTTCTCTTCTGCTGCTTCGCCACCGGCATCGCCTGCTGCACCAGCTGCTGCTACCGCTACGGGAGCTGCTGCCGTTACGCCAAGCCTGTCTTCAAGGACTTTGACCAGCTTTGAGAGTTCGAGAACGGAAATACCTTCAATCCATTCCACAAATTCAGCCATCTTACCTTCTGCGACGGGGGCATCACTCTGTTCAACTGCCGCTGCCTGCTCGACGGTTTCTTCCTTCACCTCAGCCATGATCTCACTCTCCTATTCATCAACCTGTGTCGCGATAGCAACACAACCTTCAGTTACGCGTTTGTTTTCTTATCCTCAACAGCCTTCAAAACGTATACAAGCGTCGAAAGCTTCTGCTGCATTACTCCAACCAGTCCCGACATCGGCGCAGCCACTGTGCCCACGAAACGAGACAGCATCACCTCACGCGGAGGAATGCTCGCCAGAGCGTCAACATCTTCCGCGGAGAGGCTACCGCGGTCCATGGTGCCGCCTTTAAGCGCAAATACCTCGTGCTCTTTTGCAAACTGCTTCAGCAGTTTGGCAACCTGCGTGACGTCCCCATCTCCACTTACGATAGCGGTGGGACCTTGCAAGATCTTATCCAAATCGGAAATATCCAATTCCCGCGCCGCAATTGCTGCAAACCGGTTCTTGGTCACAAGCATCTCAGCGCCTGAATCCCTGAGCTTACCGCGCAGTTCCGCCAGCGTCTCCACCGAGAGCCCCTGATAGTCCACCATCAGGGCAAATTCATGGGAATCCATGATGCCTTTGACTTCGTCAATAATTGCTTTCTTTTCCAGTCGCATCGCTGCAATCTCCCGAGAAACTATTCCTTGATATCCACTCGCACGCCAACCCCCATTGTTGAGGAAACCGAGCACGCCTTAATATAAATTCCGCGGGCACCCGCAGGCTTTTCTGCATGCACCGTGCTTAGCACTGCACGTGCATTCTCCACCAATTTATCCGCATCAAACGATAGCTTGCCGAACGGCACATTAATGTTACCGGTCCGGTCCAGACGCAATTCCACTCGCCCTGCCTTACTGGCAACCACCGCCGCCGCCGTATCGTCGGTAACCGTACCGGTCTTCGGGTTAGGCATCAGCCCACGTGGTCCCAAAACGCGACCCAATTTGCGGACTTCCTTCATCGCCTCGGGTGTAGCCACAGCCACATCAAAATCAGTCCAGCCACCTTTGACCTTTTCGATCATGTCCTCAAAACCCACAAACTCCGCACCCGCTTCACGCGCGGCCTCGGCTGCATCGCCGCCGGCAAATACCAGCACACGTACCGTCCTACCAGTACCATTGGGCAATGCACAGGTAGCGCGCACCGTCTGTTCGGCCTTACGCGGGTCCAACCCCATACGTAAACCCATCTCTACCGTCTCGTCAAAAGCAGCCACAGGATTTTCCTTCAGAAACGCGATCGCTTCTTCCAGACTTAACACCTCCGTCGGTGCCTTTGCCTTCACTGCCAAATATTTTTTTCCTTGTTTTGCCATAGGATCCCAGTCCTCAGTCTTACTCAGTCCACTACATCGATACCCATGCTGCGAGCCGTACCGGCGATAATCTTAGCAGCCTGCTCGGGCGTATGGGCGTTGAGGTCCTTCATCTTCGTTTCCACAATCTCAAGCACCTGCGCCATCGTCACCGTCCCCACCTTATCGCGGTTGGGAACACCAGAGCCCTTAGCCAAACCCGCGGCCCGTTTCAGCAACGTTGCCGCTGGCGGACTCTTCATGATAAAGGTGAACGACTTATCCTGGTACACCGATATCACAACGGGAATGACGAGCCCGGACTGTTCCTGCGTGGCCGCGTTAAACGCCTTGCAGAATTCCATAATGTTTACGCCGTGCTGGCCGAGCGCGGGTCCCACAGGAGGGGCCGGGTTCGCTTGGCCCGCAGGGATCTGCAGCTTGATCTGACCTGTTACTCTCTTCGCCATGACTCTACCCTATTCCGTCCGTTCAACCTGCCAGTACTCCAGCTCAACAGGAGCTGACCGGCCGAAAATCGCCACGGACACTTTCAGTTTTCCTCGGTTGGGATCGACCTCTTCCACGACACCGTTGAAATTCAGGAACGGCCCGTCGTTGATCTTTACAGCCTCGCCCGGCTCGAATTCCACCTTTGGTTTGACCTGCTCCTTCTGCGAATCCGCCTGATTCATCACACCTTCGACTTCATCAGGCTGCAGCGGTACAGGCCGCTCACCACCAATAAATCCAATCACACCCGTCGTCTCCCGGATGAAGTACCATGACTTCTCCAGCAACGCGCGGTCCTCATTGTACAACGCCATGTGCACCAGCACATAGCCTGGGAAAAATTTTCGTGTGGTCGTCGTTCTGACACCCCGACGGACCTCAGATACCTTTTCTGTAGGTATGACGATCTCATCAATATAGTCTTCCATCTCCTCAAGCTTGAGACGGCTTTTGATCCGATCCTGGACGTTCGATTCCTGACCGGTCAAGGTGTGTATAACAAACCATTCTTTATTCATTGTACCCACTTAACCTGCATTGATGAGAAGCTTCAATGACGTGAGAAGCACTTTATCGCAAACACCCACAAAGGCGCTCAACAGAAGGACCGCGACAATCACCACAATGGTTGACTCGATCAATTCTTTCCGCTCCGGCCAATTGCACTTCCTGGTCTCGGTCACCACCTCATTCCAATAGGTTTTTACCGATTTAACCTGGTCCTTTATCTTGCTCATCAGTTGTGCTCCGGTCGGCCCTTGGGCTTTCCATGCATTATCGTTTCAAACTGGTACATATTTACGACATCCCTTTGCCGCCAATTGCACCCCACGTCTCATTCCAGTTCACTTGGCGCCGCCTGCATCCCTGCCCACTCATGGCAGGCCAGGAGGGAATCGAACCCCCAACCCCCGGTTTTGGAGACCGGTGCTCTGCCTAATTGAGCTACTGGCCTACGAACTGCCGGCGTTGGACCGCACTCGCGCCGGGCAAGGCAAAAATGAAGAGACCGGCCGACGTATGGCCAGTCTCTCCATCGCGATCTTCCCGGTAAACTACTTGATCTCCCGGTGCAGAGTCCGCTTGCGATCGAACCGGCAGAATTTCGTAATCTCAAACCGGCCCGGGGTCTGGGTCTTATTCTTTGTCGTCGTATAATTGCGACGCTTGCATTCCGTGCAGGCCAGTATAACTTGATCCCTTGCCATCGCACATCACTCCCAGGCTGGGCCTGCCAAAACGGACAGGCACTCACGGACTATTCCCGCTATGATCTATTCAATAATTTTGGTCACTGTGCCGGCGCCGACCGTACGGCCACCTTCACGAATGGCAAATCGCATCGTCTCTTCCATGGCAACAGGCACAATCAACTCAACATTCATGTGCACGTTGTCACCCGGCATCACCATCTCGACGCCTTCGGGAAGCGTGATGTCGCCCGTCACGTCCGTCGTACGGATGTAGAACTGAGGACGATAACCACGGAAGAACGGCGTATGACGTCCACCCTCGTCCTTGCTCAGTACGTAAACTTCGGACTCAAACTTCGTGTGAGGCGTAATCGAACCGGGCTTGGCCAAAACCTGCCCGCGCTCAACGTCATCCTTCTTGGTGCCACGCAGCAGAACGCCGATGTTATCGCCCGCCTGACCTTCGTCAAGCAACTTGCGGAACATCTCAACGCCCGTCGCGGTGGTCTTCGCCGTCTCGCGGATACCCACGATTTCCACCTCTTCGCCAACCTTGATGATACCACGATCAACACGACCGGTGACCACCGTACCGCGACCTTCAATCGAGAACACGTCTTCGATCGGCATCAGGAACGCCTGGTCCGTGATACGCGTGGGCTCAGGAATGTAAGTGTCCAGAGCCTCCATCAAATTACCAATGCACTCGCATGCCGGATCATCACCCGAGGTGGCCTGCGTTGCCGAAAAGGAATCGCCACGCACGATCGGAATGTCATCACCAGGATAGTCATACTTCGAAAGCAATTCACGGACTTCGAGCTCCACTAGCTCCACCAACTCCTCGTCGTCCACGAGATCAACCTTGTTCAGGAAGACCACAATGGCCGGAACACCAACCTGGCGCGCCAGAAGGATGTGCTCGCGAGTCTGCGGCATCGGGCCGTCAGCCGCACTCACCACCAGAATAGCTCCGTCCATCTGGGCGGCGCCGGTGATCATGTTTTTGACGTAGTCCGCATGACCCGGACAGTCCACATGAGCATAGTGACGGTTTTCAGAGCTGTACTCCACATGGGAGGTCGCAATCGTCAGAATCTTGGTTGCATCACGGCGACCCGCTGATTCAGATGCTTTCGCAACTTCATCATAGGCAACGAACTCACTTAGCCCCCGGAGAGACTGCACTTTCGTGATTGCGGCTGTCAATGTGGTCTTGCCATGGTCAACATGACCAATGGTACCCACGTTAACGTGTGGTTTTGTGCGATCAAATTTCTCTTTAGCCATTGTGTGACTCCTTCGCCTTCTCTGCTACCTATTGTTTGCTAACCCACTTCTAATCTGGAGCCCACGAGCGGGATCGAACCGCTGACCTCATCCTTACCAAGGATGTGCTCTGCCAACTGAGCTACATGGGCTCAACGGTCGCTCGACCTTCTCGTCCCTCCAGACGACAGAAGACAGCAAACTCCCTTTCCTATCTCAGCACTTTGCGCCAAGAAAAGAAGTCCTGCTGACTCTATATCCCTTAACTTTGTCTCCTGCGTCAAGACTACGTATCTTCCCCAAAAAAGACCGCGATACCTTATCAGACGCCGTTTACCTGTCAATACCTTTATAGAAAAAAAATAAGAAAAAAACCGCGTATCTCATTTGACTTAAAATCAGGGCCTGTTCCACGACACGTGCGAGAGGCAAGCCGTCCTGCCAAAATGCTACATTCCAATGTCTTCGGCGTACGGAATGTCTACATCGTACTCACGTGCCGTCTGACGGATCGCTTCAACCGTGACCGCCTGTGGGGCACGCGCATGTTCACCCAGAAGATGGTAAACCTTCTGGCGCGCCCATTCTTTGCGTAACGTCTTGTCCTTTGTTTGCAATGCCCATTCCATATTTAAGTCAAAAATCATATCGCAACGGGCTTCAGCCGCCTGCCCCACTGCCTGAAAAACCAGTCGTTCCTCCTGTCGCGGACAACGCCCATACAACACCAACGGACGATCCAGATACAAATTGCTGGTCTGCATCGGATAGACCTCAGTGGGAGACTCTCCAGACAACCTGAACTGTACATCCGACATCACCGGACGCGAAACGTCCTTCATAACAGCTTCCATGGCGTCTGGAATGGACCAGCGTCCATTGCGCACGGATACCGTCTCACCGCGATTACAATAACTCATCAGATCCAGCAAGTAAGCATTGGCCGTATTGATGGTGCCCAGCGTATACATAGAAAGCGCACCGTCGTTTTGCTTCGTAAAACGTCCTATGATCTGAGAACTGTCAGTTAAACCCGTTGTGGAACGACCATCGGTGATGAGAAAAACAGTCAACGGACGCCCTGACTGACGCTGCAATCTAAAAAGAGACTGCAACGAAGCAAGTATGTCCGTGTTGCCGCCCGAACGCAGCCCCTCAATAAAGGGTTGCGCCTTAAGACGCGCCTCGGATGAGTTCTGTTTCCAGTCCGGGAAACAAAGGCGCGCTTTCTCCTGGAAGCTCATTACATTAAATCGATCCTCCGGTCCAATCAGGTTGAGACATCGCAGCAATCCGTTTCTACAAAAATAAAGTCGCTGCTCGGTCATGCTGGTAGAACTGTCCTGAACCAGCACGATATCTTTTGGAATTACCGGCAATACGTCTTCACTCGCCCTGTTAATTTCGAGCTTGAAATACGTGTATTTTCGATCAAACAACGGGCTGTACAGGGAAACCTTCGCCTTTAGGAAATCTTCGATCGGCTGAATATCCGTCACTTCGGCCTGCACTTCTTCAAACAGGGCTCCGCCACTCTCCCCTTTCGGCTCTTCTATCGGAGCCACCGCCTCCCCTACAGCGCCTTCCCTCTCGGTGGGCGGCAAAACCGCCGATTGAGCGCCACCAGGTGTCGGCGTTTCGCTCGGAAGCAATGCCACAATATCTACCTTGATGTCCGGTTTGGTATGCGCTGCCATAATACTCTCTATAGGCAATACCACATCTGCAGCACGCGGCACCCGGTCGATGGTTGGGATAAGCTGACGCTCAAGAGCAGAAAACTCATCCCGGACCACCTGGTCTTGAATGGCAAGGATCTCCTGGCGAGGTTGCCATGCCTCTGCCTCTACAACGGCAGCGGGCTCGACCGTGTTCTTCGTCTCGGTAATATTTAAGGTCTCCCCTACGGCTGAAGGTTCGATCGCCACGGCATCCGGCTGCAAACCCAACTCCTGAAGCTGTTCAGCGAGCTGCTCGGATGAGGCAAACGCCTGAATACTATCGGCAAGGTTCCCGGCAGAGACTCCTGACTCGCCTGAGTTTTCATCCAAAACAGACTCTACCCGCATCCGCCGCGGGTCCTGTCGCGAAGCCATCCTCTCCTGGTCCAGCACACGCAGCCCAAAAGGAAGCTGAGAAACCCAATAGACCAGGGCCAGATGCAGCACGATAGATGCGATTGCCGCACTCAGTGCCGCCCAGACATGTCGTTCATGCTGCTGGTCGGTCAGCCATTCTGTTTCACCATTTGTCAAAGCGTTTTCTCCTCAGGCAAAGGTGCAAGCACCTCTATTTTTTTTGCCCACTCGCTCTCCGGATAGCGTTCCCGCAACTCCGCCACCGCCTGCTGTGCAGCATTCGTCTGCGACACACTGGAAAATGCTGTCGCCGCCCGGGATAGACATTGCGGCACCAGCTCGGCATCATCATAAAGAATGGCTACGCTCATGTAGTATCGGGCCGCCGCTTCGGCATCCCCTACCACTTCAGACGCTTTCCCCATTCCGGCATACGCATGAGCGCGCACAGAAAGTTGCCCATCACTACTGGCCAGACTGGCCGCACGCTGAAAATAAAGCAGCGCGTTTGCCGCTTCCGCCGCATCTGCCTCAAGCACCAACTCCCCCAGCTTCAACGCCGCTTCCGCCGCAAAAGGTCCGGAAACCGGCAACGCATTCGCCTTTCCAAAAGCATCCCGAGCCGCCTTCGTATCCCCACGCCCCAACGCACAGCGCCCAACCAGAGCCCAACCGCTCTGCGACCAGATGTCAGATACGGCCGCATCAATCAGCAGTTGCGCCGGTTGTACCGCAAGGTCATACGACTTCTGCTGCAAACGGTATTCGGCCAACCAACGCAAAAGCGGCGGAGAAAAACGCTCCCGTACCGGAGTATCCAGAACAGAAGAAAAGAGCTCGGCCGCTTCCTTCAACTGATCGCGTTGATAGAGCACCATGGCAAGACCAAATATAGCCTCACGCTCTAACTCACGCCGAGGCTTCGCCTTTAACGCCATGCGAAATTCAGTCTCGGCATCTTCATATTGCTCGTCCTGCGCCAGCAAGGTGCCACGCCAATACAAGGCATCCACCCGGTAATCGGATTTGGGATAACGCTCCAAAAGAGATCGAAACGTCTCTATCGCGTCCATCATCCGCTCCATACGCATCTCGCTCATACCCTTCTGATACAGGGCCTCCTGCGCCAGGGGATGCTTCGCATAATCGCTGACCAGCTTCGCCCAATCACGAGCTGCCTCATCATGTCGCTTGAGCTTCTGCAGGCAAATCCCCGATGCAAACAATGCCTTGGGCGCAGTATCCGCATCCGGAAAATCCCTGGCCGTCTTCCCAAAATAACGCGCTGCCTCCTGGTATTCTCCGCGCTTCTGCAATAAATGTGCCAAGCGATACGACGCATCAGCCGCCAGGTTACTTTCAGAAAACTTTGTCGTCACCAACCGATAATACTGAATGGCCTCATCCTGATGCTCCAGAGCTGCATGCGATTCCCCCAGCAACCAATAGACATCGCGCGCCAACTCGCCGGAAACATCAACCTGTTCGGCTTGCGCAATCGCCTCTTCAAATCGTCCCGTTTTATAATGAACAAGGGCCAGTTCATAACGGGCAGCCTGTGCATACTTGGAATTGGGGGACTCATTAATCAAACGCTGGTACGTGACTGTCGACTGCTCATTACGCAATAACTGCCGCTCGCAGTTCGCACGCAGATAAAGCCATTCGTCACTCTTGTCATCTCCAACCTGCCCCAATGCACCTTCAATATGAGAAAGCGCATCAGCGTAGCGGCCTGCATAATAAGCAGCCCAGCCCGCCTTCATACGCGACTCAGCAACCCGCACATCCTTCGGATATGTTTTCAGCAAGGCACCAAAGCGCTCCGCGCTACGCTCGTATTCCTTGCGAGAAAAGTGCAAATCGGCAAGCAGAAACAAGGCTTCCGCCCCAATTCGTTCTGTAGCAGGCGCCTCAGAAGCCGCCGCATAGAGCGACAACGCTTTATCGGTTTGAGCCAGCTCCCCTGCATACAACTCCGCCAGTTTAAGCAGGGCATACGAATCAAAGCGTGATTTCGGATAGTTTTTTCTCAATTGCTCCAACGTCGCAGCCGCTTCAGAAAACTGCTTGCGATTGATCTGCGTCTCCGCAGTGAAAAAGACACAAGCCGATGCGACTTCTGCCGGCGGTTTATCCTTGAGCACGGCAGCATAAAGTGCCGCAGCCTCTGCATCCCGCCCGGCTTCTCGATACAGATCAGCACGTCGAAACCCAGCACGGAACCGGAACGCGCTCTTCCCGAATTCCATATAAATACGACGATAATCCTTGTCTGCCCCGACACGATTATTCGTCAAACGATAACATTCCCCACGCCGAAACAACACTTTGTCCACATGAGCACCCTGCGAGTGAGCCGAGAGTATGGCGGAGTATTCCTTGATCGCCATGTCATGAATGCCACGCGTGTACAATCCGTCGGCAAACTGCAACCGCTCCTCCAACGTCATCGCCCCGGCGGGAAGAGTCAGAAGAAAACAGGTCGCAAGCGTGGCTCCAATAGCTCTCATGAGGTCGTATTAACTGCTGTAGTCGCGAAAGAAATATTCCAGATATCGACCTTTCGACAGAGGTCAAGCACACGAATGACGTGCTCATAAGCCGTAGATTTATCCGCACGGATCAAAATCGGCTGCCCCGGAAACAGCCCCACAATCCTGCCAAGCAGAGCGGAAAGCGACTCGTCGTTCAGCCTCTGCTGATTCACCACGATGGCACCGTCATCCATCACATTAATGATAATCTCGCCCGGCAAACGGTCCGGGACCTCACCACTCTGAGCGGTCGGCAACTGTACATCGATGGACATTTCCCACTGCGAGAAAATCTGCGTCGCCACAAAGAAACATAGCAGGAGAAACACGATGTCGATCATCGGGGCGATCTGAAAGCCTGGATTCTCGGTTTTATATCTGCCTCGAAAATTCATCTCGACCTCTTAATCCGCTCTGGCAGTCTGGATTTTTGACGGTTCCGCTTTCCCCTTGCTTACCATCGCCGTCAGGACTTCAGAAGCCGAGGCTTCCATCGTGGAAACCACCTTGGCTGCACGACGGCGGAAAAATGCATAGAAAACCATAGCCGGAATACCCACAATCAGGCCAAAGGCCGTAGTAATCAGGGCCTGCGAAACACCTGCAGCCAACACAATGGGCTTTGCCTGCGCAATATCCAAAGCCACAGCGCTAAATGCCCGCAACATTCCGAAAACGGTTCCGAGAAGCCCGATCATCGGCGCAACCACGGCCACATCCAACAGATATTGAGTCTGTCCCTGAATGTTTTCAGCCTGTCGTGTTCCCTCTCCCTCAATTACATCGCGAACCATCATGGGATCCGGATGAGGCACGTGCCGCATATATTCCACAGCCGCAATCACAATATGCGAAAGCGGACACAGGCGATACTCAGCCGCACGCCGGGCATCATCAAGATCACCGGCCTTAATTTTTTCAACCAGCTCACGATGCAAGGCCCGAGGCGCCACCTGCCCCCGTCGCAGCACCACTGAGAAATACAATACCATGGCCAAAGTCAGTACAGAAACCGCAGCCAGCACATACATCAAAACGCCGCCAGCTTCGATGATTTCCTGCCACGACATGTGTTTCGCAGCCACATCCGCCGTCTCACTCACCGCATCACCAGCTTGCGCCAGCAGCATACCCGGACTCAACGCGACCCCCAGGCACCACAGCCTCTCCCATCCTGATCTCAACATCATCAACCTCATGTTCCTGATCTCCGTATTCTTTCTTCACCGCCCCTAAACAGTGGCGACTCCTTAAAAGATTCCGTTAATCCTAGTCTTACTACGGCCCAAATGCAAGAGCATGAGGATAACGCTTTTATATCTACGACAGACAACCGCACTCAGACCGACAACTCTGGATAGGGCACACCAAGAAGCTTTGAAACCGCTCCATGAAAACCTCGCACGGCTTTGCGCACCGCAGAACGACTCTCCGTATGACGCTTTTTCAACTCAACCAACCCCGCATCCGCCGGGCCTCCAGGCTGAAACCGCGCCACGGCCTGATCAGGGTCTCCACATTCAACATCCTTCAGACGTTCCTTGACGGAACGGTAGGCTGTCCGGAAAGGCACCCCCGAAGCCACGGCTTCCAACGCTACATCCGTGGCGAATACAGAACTGTCAAATGCCGCCCGTAACGCGTCTCCATGCACCTCAAGACGCGGAATCATCATACCCAGAATTGCCGTGGAATCGCGCACCATTCCTATCCCTTCCATAAAGGGCTCTTTCGCTTCCTGCAAATCACGATTATATCCCCCGGGCAAACCGCCAACAATTCCGGAGGCAGCCATGACACAAGCCTGGGAACGAGATACCTTGCCACGAATCAATTCGAGCACATCCGGGTTATTTTTCTGCGGCATAATGCTGCTGCCGGTGCCGAATTCTCTCGGAAACGAAAAATATCCGAATTCCGGCATAGAATACAAAATCAAATCGGAGCTCAGCCGCGACAGCGTGATCATCACGTGGTGACACGCCGAAAGAAGTACACTCTCGCATTTACCCCGCGCGTTACTGGCATACAGCACATTCGCGATCGGGGCATCAAACCCAAGCAAACGACTGGTCAATGCCCGATCAACAGGAACCGGCACACCATAGCCCGCCGCCGAACCCAAAGGGCATCGATTGTTAAAATCATAAGCGGCCCACAGCACTCCCATGTCATCGAGCAACGCCTCGGCATAGGCAGAAGCCCATAGCCCAACAGAACTGACCATCGCAGGCTGCAAATGGGTACGCCCCACCATAGGCTCGGCAAGAAAGCGCTTACCCATCCGAAGCAGACCGTTCACCAGCTCAAGCACCTCTCCCATGAGGGCGAGCAACTCCACCTTGCCATACAACCGCAGATCCACCGCAACCTGATCATTCCGACTGCGAGCAGTGTGAATCTTGCGACCTGAATCACCCAACTTCTGCGTCAAACGCCGTTCCACAGCCAGATGGACATCCTGATCCTGCACACGAATCTTAAACGTGCCATCTCTGGCAGTACGCATAATTGCAACAAGTTCTGCAATCACGGCTTTTCGCTGTGCATCCGTAAATAACCGCGGATGCATCGGCATACGGGACAACATCGCGACATGAGCCGCAGACCCGATACAGTCTACCTCTACCAATGCAAGATCCAGAACAGGGTCACGCCCTGTTGTAAATGCAAGAACCCGCGGATCGATATCGCCTACGACCGTCTTACGTGCCTTCATAATGCTCCTTTACCCCTCCATCATTCGCAGGGTTCTCCTCTTCGCTCGCCCACTTTAATAGCAGACGATCCCGTTCACCACATGCATCGATCAGAAACCGGTTAAGACGTGGCACTTCCGCACCTGTCGTAAGTGCCCCCAAGAATACACAGTAAGCATTGACAACCCGTTTCACATCGTCGCCACACCCGGCACCCACAATATGAAGGTCCACTGCCTTGGATCGAGAAAAGCTATCCATCCATCGGGCCTCCCGCCGGGTAACCAACCTATCCCACGGGATAGGACGCAACGGCTGATCATCCAACGGAATACCAAACCCCCCCGGATAAAGCAACAGCGCGGCGCATAAACGCTGCACATCCTCCTTCGACGTTTCCCCCGGCAACAGAACCGTACGGCGTTGCGCCAACAACCAGCGATCCCAAACCTGCTCAAATTCCACAGGAGTCTGCACACCCTGCGACACACCCACAACCCACTCAAAATCCAAGGATATCCCGCTCGCCAGAGTGTCAAACAAATCGGTCCATACCGTTGCCGCATCAGTACCATCCAGCAACCATCGCACCAAGCACCCCATAACAGCGGGATCCTGTTTCAATCGCGCATCCCCCATCGTACGGAAAAAATGGGATATAGGCAAAAGCGCGCCGCTTTGCCATTGCGCCAATACTCGATTGCGGTCGGCACGGCGGTTTACAACATACAAGTTGCGTGCCAGCCCGACAGATACCCAGGAAGGAACATCCCGGACACGCACCGTTGCACCCTTTTCCCCACTAGCAACACGCCGCCGGGCAACATCCAGCACACACGCCTGCAGCACCCCTCGGCAAAACACATTCGCCACTTCATAAGTGTCCACAAGCGCAACATCAGACAACACCATCCGCCTGCCGGGTGTTTCCATCCAGGCAGCCTCCGCTCCCGGTGTCTTTTCCGATGAAGAAACAATGTGAATGGAAAAAGGTGAAACACGAGAGAAGGATACCGGCACACGATCTAATGCTTTGATGCGACTCAGCAACTCCTCTGCCCAGCGACTGACAAGCAGATTCTCCCGGGCATTGTGTCCAACAATGACCACACGCGAAGAGGATGAACGCAGCATTCGGGGGCGAGCCGCCAGCGCGGCACGGATATCTTCGCGGGTCATCTCATCTTCTGCCGCAGACACCGTAAAGCCTGCCGAGAAAAACAGCACCCATGCACCACAACACAGCCATCTCAAGGATTGAAACCCTCGATGGCGGAAGGAAAAACGATTCACATTACAATGCCTCGCACGCATTTCACCACCGAATGCACAGGCGTGGTTCATTCTCCTACCGAAACGATAGCCTTACCTTCTTGGAATTCAATACCACTCGCCGCCTTCATCAACTTGGCTTCAACCCCATCCGCCATAAGCTTTAAGAAAGGCATCACGGCAACCTTCTTCAATGGGCCCAATGCCGGCAAATGGCCAATCTTTGCCGAGGATATATACAGCTGTCCACCCATTGACGAGCATGCGACGTCATAAGACATCTCAAGAACCACCTTCTTACTTCCAACCTTGATCGTCTTAACGGGAAGCATAATACGCGCATTAAGTACGCCCGGATCCATCGAAACCGTAAAACTTCGAATACGGGTACGTCTGATCCTGCTGAACTTGAGATAGGCATTCACGTCTGCCTCTGCGAACTCGGCCTTGAGAACCCGTCCCGAAGATTGACTCGCCAGGGTACGCATACGACTACGCACCTTACTGGCACCCGAGGATCTCCCTTCTTCTCCAAACGGTGTCGTCTGAGGCCAGAATGCCAATCCCGTCACAGCAAGAAGCAAAAGAATCAGAATACCCAGCGCTTTGCGCCAGTGCATTTGAACAAAATTAGGGCGTTGCTGATTCGCCACCATCTCACTGCTCATGTTCGACAAGTCAAGCTTACCCCCACACCCCCCACAAAAAACACGACCAAGAGGATTCTCCGTACCACATTTTGGACACGTCAGCATGGCAACTCCTTATTCCGCCTTCTTGGCTTTCTTATCCTTTTTTGTAGATGTCGACGTGCTGGCACTCGCCTTACTCGCCGTCTTGTCTTTCGACGCATCCCGATGATAGCTCTTGCTGCGATAATCCGTCTCGTAGAACCCACTACCCTTGAAAATAATGCCTGCACCGGTCCCAAAGTGACGCTTCACCTTGAGTCGACGACACTCAGGACAACGCTTAACAGGGTCATCTTTCATGCTCTGAAAGCGCTCAAATTCATGCCCGCAGGCTTGGCATTCATACTCGTACGTCGGCAACGGTCACCTCCAAAATCCAGTCAAGAAAATCTCGCGCTCATCCGCTTCACCAGCGACAAAAGGCCCTAACGGAAAAAACTGCCGGTATGCTACCCACACCGCTCCACCTTGTCAAACACGAGAGAACGCTTCGTATATCCTCCATCCTCAATATAGGGCCCGCGACCATCATGCTTCGAGAATTCTGCGTCATTAAGTTTGCTGACGCTTACATGAAAAATCGATACTTCTCCAAGTCAACATGTACATGCATCTTGAAGCGTGAGAGTTATGCCAGGCTCTCCATATGTCATGCCGCAGTGCAGAAAAATGTCTATTTGGCGTTTCGCTCAAGGATCCAGATGTTCCGGAAACGCACATCCTGGCCATGCTCCTGGAGCTTCAGGCCCTCAGGACTCGGGCTGATTTTAACCCCGCCATTCGCCTTCTTTACCGGGACATTGTCATGCACCTTGACCCCGTTCCACCAGATGGTTGTACGTGCCGGCTCAACACATTTCTTACCTTCCCAACGTGCAGCAGTGAACAGGAAATGGAAGGCGTGATACTTGCCGTTCGGACGCCAGGCATTGGCATCCGGCACGTGCTCCATGCAGATCGCACCAATGCCATGCCCCCCGATTTTCCAGTTATACGGATCTGCCACATTCTTGCCTTTAGGTGATTCAATCTGAATTTCATAGCGATTCTGCAGGTATACCCCACTATTGGAATACCCCTCAGCCTTTTCGTCACCACGCTTTCCCATGAGCACGAATTCAACATGGCCTTCAAAATCAGTGTATTTCTTCTTCGTGACAAGGTCATGTGTGCCCCAGCGTTTACCGCCGTTGGTCATCAGAACTTTGCCGCTGCCAGCGGGACAATCGACCAGCGACCAGGTGATGGCTCTTGTTCCATCGGGCCACATCTCCCAGTTATCCTCAATCGACTTCTGCGTGCCGTCAAAAGGCACATCTGCACCTTTTGGTGCCATGGCACCGACATCTTTCGTCTTATCATACCCCTTCAATTCGGCATTGGCCGGTCCCGCCGCCTTTTTCTCCGGTTCTGATACAGCCGAAAATACAAATATCAGTGTCCCCATGGCCGCAACGATTAGCCGGTTTATCTTCAGTGTCATGACCGAACCCTTCCTTTTGTCTTGCTGCCTTCTTTTACATCAGAATCTAACAGTAAACCCACCAGTGCTCTCAAACAAGGAAAAGAGAGATCGGGCGCTCTGCACACAGAAGGCTCTCTTGACACTTACACACCAACTGCTGATCACTTCTTGTTGCTGTTCCTGATCTTTTTCATATCCCTGACGTCTTTGTTATTGTCGATCAGTTGTTGTAGCATCGCTCGGACGTCGGACGGGGCGCTGTCGCCCAAATTTTCTTTCTCGTGAATATCTTTGCTTATGTCATAAAACTTGCCGGTGCTATAGAGCTTGTACCGCTGGGTGCGGGCGAAGATCTTCGCCCCCTTGGTCTGACCGTTGGGCTGGTACCACATGTAGATCGCTTTGCGGGGCTTGCCCGGCTTGCCTGTGAGCTGCGGAAAAAAGCTCCTACCGTCAATCTTCAGGTCAGCCGGAACCTCGACATCAGCAGCTTCGCAGATGGTCGGCAGAAAGTCAGAGAGGTCAACCAGGTCGGTCGAGACCTTGCCGGACTGAACCTTACCCGGCCAGTTGACAATAAGCGGCACGTGAGTTCCCGCATCAGTCATACTGCCTTTACCTCCTGCTATCTTGCGACCGTCTTTCATCAAAGTCTTCACGGGTTTATCTGTACCGTTGTCACCGGTGAACAGAATGAGCGTCTTACCGCGTACACCCGATTCTTCCAGCTGTTTGATGATACGTCCGATCATCTTATCCATATGCGTGGCCATGAGCGGGAAGTACTTTGCATCACCCTTGTAACCCTTAAACCCCTGGCTTTGGGGATCCCAATCCGGAGTGTCCGGCGTCGGAACAAACGGGCAGTGTGTAAGGATCATCGGGTAGTAGACGAGAAACGGTTTTTCTTTGTTGCGGTCGATAAAGTCACAGAGATACTTGGCGACGATATCCGGGCCAAACTCACCATTTTTGTGATCGACCTCCTTACCGTTGATCTCAAGCTGCGGATTCGGAAAGCGGGTATCGAAACCGCCTTTCTTTGTCCGTGGCCGAAAATGCTGCCAGAGACATGATTCGTCGAACCCAAAGTGCCGGGGAGCATTTTTGTCTCTGCCAAGCTGCCATTTGCCGGCGATACAGGTGGCATAACCGGCATTCTTGAACAAATGCGCGAACGTTGTCGCCTGCCATGGAAGCGTGCCGAACCGAAGATAGTTCCTCGCGTTGGAAATTCCGGTCATGATCTTCACACGCGACGGCGTGCAAAGCGGCTGGGCATAGCAATGATCGAACCGCATCCCCTCAGCAGCCATCTTGTCGAGAACTGGTGTGCGGCAAGTGCTGCCATAGGCTCCAACAGCTTCAAACCCCAGATCATCGGCCATGATAACGATAACGTTAGGCCTGTCTGCTGCGCATACAGCAACCGAAATCATAAAACATAAGGCGGTGATCAAGTTTCTCATAATGATTCTTTCACCGGAGTCAACGTAACCGGCCCCACCAATTCATGCCACCCGCGAGAGCCTGACCGTATACACAAATGAGTGTGAGTAATATTAAATTAATATGTCTTCGTCAGTATTATTATTTCTGTGACTTTATGTAGTCTTTTATGTTCTGGAGTTCCACTGCTTCCCACCTCTTTCGTTTGGCGAGACCTTCGTTGCAAATCCCGGCATCTTCAGGCCTCATGCCTTCGGTATAGTCGCCGGAGAAAGGGACCACCAGGTCTATCCAGGCGGCAACCTTCTCTTTTTCCGCCTTCGAGAACTTCACCTTGTAGTGTTTGAGCTCTAAATACTTAAGCCGCGAGCTCTTCACTGCACCTGTAAAATACGGAGTAAGCATAGGAGGCGTTGACTAGCGCCTAAACCTATTCATCTGGCTGGGACAAGCTTCATGACGAAACCACCGAACTGAGGCATCTCAATTTCCAGAGGTTTCTTGCGGCTGACTTGCTCTTGCGTTGTTTTGAACTCTTTTGCCGTATTGCCGTCCTGGATCAATGTGCATGTGTATTTCGTCTTCCCCAGAAAGTCGCCGACGACAGTAACCTTCTGAGCCTCTTTCTGACCATTGATTCCGCCAATGTACCAGTCCTTACCTTTTTGCCTCGCTACGACAACATACTTCGCCGGAACGCCCGCCAGGTATTTTGTGTCATCCCACGCAACAGGAACTTCCTGAAGGAATTCTTTAGGTCCGGCAGGCAAGCCGACATAAGCATCAACTTTATCAGCGAAATGCTGCAGACCTGACTCAAAAACAACAGACAATGCCAACTCATGCGCCCAGGTTGTTTTGTGGCGATATTTATGATCTGAAAACGTAACGGGTGTATAGTCCATCGGCCCAATTGCATTTCTTGTAAAAGGAAGAATGGTATTGTGCCATACCGCCTGACCAGGATAATGGTTCGTAAACTTATATGCCTCTGCACCTTTTACAGATTCCATTGTCATAAGATGCGGGTATGTCCTCTGCCAGCCCCTGGGAATAGTACAGCCATGACAATTGACAAGAATCTTAAACTCTGCTGCATCCTCAAACAACTCGTGATAGAGCTTGATAATGTTCTGCTTGTCGCTATGCCAGAAGTCGACTTTGATTCCCTTTATCCCTTTATCCTTAAGCCACTTCATTTCCTTTCGCCGTGCTTCACGAAGCGTCATTCGGTTTTTAGGCTGCTCATCTACATAGTTATGGTCACCACCTGAGTTGTACCATAACAGCAGACCTATGTCCTTGTCTTTGGCATATTGGATAAGCTCTTCAAACTTCTCCTCGGGAATGGTGTTCCAGTTGGCATCAATCAGGGAATACTCCCATTTCATCTCCACTGCCAGATCCACAAACTTCTTCATGGCATCGGCATCCTTTGAACTGCCTGATTCCGACCACCAACTCCAGCTTGAGCGGCCGGGCTTGATCCAGCTGAGATCTTTGACTATTGAAGGTGCCCCCAGGTCTGATGCCAATGTTGATTCAAGAATGTCTCCAGGACTGTCCCCCACCATTATCACGCGCCAGGGTGTCTGCCAGGGCAGGCTCGACTTCGGTTTAGGATGACCTTTGCGATTTCCCTCCTGTGGATCCGGAAAACGTAAAGAATACAGTCCGTTCTCAGATTTTCTCGACAAACGGCAGCCGGTATAGTTCTTATCCAAATCCGATTCTGTAATCAGCACCCAGGCATTCTCTTTTGCCACATGAAACAGTGCAGGAAAATCCCAGCCATCCCACTTGGGCGAAAGAACGCCAACATCAACTTCTCTAAATACATTCTCATATGCCGGCCAGTACTGACCTGCTTTATCGTGAGGCAGAAGATAGCCTTTATTGCCCATAGCTATTTGAAACCTGGTATGCTCCTGGTTTATCTCAAAGATATCCTTGCTGGTTTCCGGAAAGCGGTAACGAAATGCCACACCGTCATCAAATGCCCGAGCAATTACATCAATCAAGCCGCCCTGACTGTTCTTAAATGAAAGGGTTATTTCACTGCCCTTGTTTCGGCAGTGCTTTCTCTTACCATGCGGCATGGTGTAATCAATAGAAACGCTCTTTTTCTCTTCATCGACAAACTCAAGCCCACTGACAAAAGACTGATCCTTACGCGCTATGCCCAGCGGTGAATCTCCAACAACAACCTTACCGTTTAACGAAACACTGTAAGAAAGAGCCCCCGTGTCATTATGACTGATCGTAATTGTCACTTCTTTGTCAAGTGACACAACATCCCATGAATCAGCCCCGAAACCAACCATCGGACCAGCAAACACCGTTAGCCATAGACTAAGTAGAACCAGCTTTATTTTCAATTATCATCCCTTCTTCACGTGCATGACTCCCGCAACAACCATTAATCCAAAACAACCGGATTTCCTTGTGTAAAAGCCTTAGATTTCTTGACGCCATCTATCTCGTATTCTACTACGAGCTTCTTGCGTACCTTTCGATGCGGGTCACTGAAGTTGCTATCGTAATCAGTAGTAACTCCCAGCGTACGGATATCCATATTGCGCATAATATCAGTCACGTCCACGCTCTTTGTGTCCGAACCATATACAGCCTTGATAAGTTTGACGTTCGCCGGAATCCCGGAAGGGTTCGGAATATTCCAGACAACCCACCGCCGCTTTATTCCATCCAATGTGATCTCTGCAGTACTTCTTTTTGCCGACTTTTCGGGCGCCTTCATACGGAAGAACAGAGCGTCACCAACCTTGACCTCGGCAGGTTTAGAAGTCCACTTAGAGGTATACACTCGGTATTCGCAGCCTTTAACGCTCAACTTCAGCGGCGACTTCTCGCCGCCTATCATAAGCGACTCTGATTCCACCATCTCACCCGGCTTCGCTTCGTATACAGCCGGAACCCTGAACCAGCTCATCTTGCTATCCTGCGGTCTTCGCCTTGCTGCACCTGATATTTTATAAATCGGCACGATTGTACTCTGCGTGGATAGATCAATATCCGTTTTCGGCATATCTACTTCAGCATTTGAATCGATCGGTACACTCTTGATATCCAACGAGGCTGGCTCGATATCGAGCAGCTCCGGCAGTGATGCAGTTACAGTTATATTACCGGGCTTAAAACCGGAGCGGACAAGTATCATGAACTGACCTGCTCTCAGGTATGTCGGGTTTTCGCCGACAAGCTGGCCAGGACCGGTGATAGAAAACTCCACAGCATCCTTGCCATAAACATCAAATACACCGTTCTTGTCGACAAACCTTACAAATACAGGTACCGTGTCTGCACCATCAGCAGTGATCGTCTTGCCGTCGGAAACCAGTTCCAGCCTTATCGGTTCACCTGCACGATGAAACTCATGGCTCGATACAACTTTTCCGTCGACCAATCCTTCAGCTTTATAGGAGGACGATCCCTGTGAAACGTTGAAGTGATAAGGCGGATGATTAAGTTTATATCCCTCATCCGGCTTACGCGCCTCTCGCTCAACATATTTACCATCCTTGTTTTCTAGAAGCCTGACCTGCTCGGCATTACTGAAAACAACGACTTTTGTTTCGCCAAGCGGAACTCCATGCGTAAATGGCTCAGACCCCAGTTCCGACAGGTGCCAGTAGTAGCTGAGTTTGGGAATGCGGAAAAGATCCAGGACTCCATGCCTGGCGATCATTTTGCTGGCTCCATGAAAGGTGTTGTAGTCGTACATACACCAGACTGCGAGGCCGGAGTTGCCGGGCGTTTTGTAGGCTGCATCCGTATGTTCCCAATGTCGCTTTGCGCATTCGTACTCGCGCATGAGTCCATTTTCACCACGCGATGTTCGGAAAGTATGACCTGTGTGTTCAATACAGAGCGCTGCATTCCCGGAAATAACCTTGTGTTTAAAATTCATTGGAGCCGGTATATTATCCTGCCCTCGCGCCCTGATCGGATCCTCTTCAATCGCCGCTTTCACAAGGCGAGGATGCTTCTTCTGGTGATTGACACAGGCGTTCCAGATGATGATAGACGGATGATTGCGGTCGCGCCGAACCATACTGCGGAACGACTTCTCGAGATTATCCTCCCATTGCCCTGAAAGACAGTGAAACCAGGTCGGTCCCTCAGCGAGAGCCATGAGGCCGAGTTCATCAAGGTCATCCAGGAAATCAGGATCGTGCGGATAATGAGACAAGCGCACCCAGTTCATACCGCGCCCCTTGATCTGCTCCGCGTCCCTGCGGTGAAGACTGTCAGGTACGGCATTTCCAATGAAAGGCCAGGTCTGATGCCTGTTAGCACCAACGAGCTTAAGATGTTCTCCGTTCAGAAAGAATCCCTTTTCTTTGTCCCAACGTACCCATCGAATCCCAAGTCGTGTGTTTAGAACATCAGAGACTTTACCTCCGTTCTTAACCGTAGACTCTACAGTGTAAAGATACGGATTGTCGGGAGACCAGAGATGCGGCTTTTCGATTGGCTCCGATTTTTGAGTGACCATGATGTCTTCTCCAGCCTTAATGCTGATCGCATCTGTCATTTCCTTTACAGACTCGCCTTTCTTATCAAGGATGCGCGTTACAAGACTGCAGGTAACATCCTTCTCCGTATCATTCCTCAAACCTGTTTCGACCTGCACAATCACGCGTGCTTTCGACACTTCGGGCAGACCCAGGCGAATGCCGGCATCTTTGGTTTCCCACGGAAAGGTGATGTAAACGGGGTCCGTGACAACCAGATCAACATCACGATAGAGACCGCCGAATAATATATAGTCTCTCTTGGTTCCGTCGGGCGGAATATCATTGCGAGAAGTGTTATCCACTCTAACCGCTACAAGGTTCTTTCCCTTCTTGACGTGAGGGGTAATGTCAAAATGAAACGAATCGTATCCGCTGACCGCGTATTCACCCACAGCCTTGCCGTTCACCCAGAGCTTTGTTGCCTGCATGGCACCCTGGAATACGAGGAAGACTTTTTTATCCAACTGCTTCTTATCGATATTGACAATACGGCGATACCAGCCCACTTCGCGGCCATTTTTCCTGAAGTCGCTTATATAAGCGTCAAAGATCCTGTGCGAGTGCGGCAGGGATACTACATCCCATTTGCTGTCGTCATGATCGACCTTGAACGCGTCAGCAGGGTCACCCGTCTTGAACTTCCATACAGGGTTAATATTAATGACCTGCCTCTCAGCAATCGTCGTCATCGCTACAGCCAACAATAGACTAAATATGATCAATAATCTTTTCATGTTTTGTCCTTTTATTCTCCACTCTGCGTCCTCTGCGACTCTGCGTGAGATTTCCATATTGATCGCACATCATGAACCGTCAAACTACTGAAAGTCGCCTTCCCCTTCAACGCCTTAATAGTGATGCTCGAAGGGAAGTTCTTTGGAACAAAAGAATAGCACATCGTCAACGAACCGTCGTTGCCGAATACCTCTATGGAGCAGCGGTCAACCAGGATACGGATGTTCTGTTTCTCCGGCGCACCCGGCAACTGCCCATTGCGGTCTTTTTTCTCACTGCACCAGATATCATTGCGTGTAACGCGAATCTCCCGCCCCTGTACAAAGAACGCGATCTCGGCATCAGGCTCAAGCTTGAAAGAGGCTTCGATATCAATTGATGAACTGAGATCCTTGATCTCTTTTGTTTCACCTTCATTCAACTTGAACTTTTTGATCTCCTGTTTGTTCCTGTACAGCTTACTTATCTCAGAAATCGGATTCTTGCACAAAACCAGCTCATCTCCGATCTGACGAAGAGTCAGCTCAACTGGAAACGTCATCTGCTGCTGCCAGGGACCCGGCCACTTTCCCCGCTTCCTCCACAGCCAGCAGATCTGGATAACACGTCCGTCCGGCAAATGCTTCCACGACTGGTTTGCAGAGCGATTGGCGCCGTGATCAAGCTGCCTGATCTTTGCGTTTGGCGTAAATGCCGTCCCGTCAAAGTCACCAGTGGTGTACTTTCCCCAATCCATGGCAACCCAGCTCTTTTTGCCCTTCTGATTCTCTATCGGAAGCTGAAAAACGTCAGGACAGACATAGAACCCCTTCAGATGACTCCGGAACATCCAGGTCTTCAGATCGGGTGACGTGAATATGGAAAACCCGCCACTCGTCTTGTTATTGATCTGCTTGGGATTGGCATAGAGCATCATCACCCACCGGCTGTGCTCTTTATCCCACATCACATGCGGATCACGCGCTGACTTTGGATATGATTTCAGTTCATCCCCGGGAAGCTTCAATACCGGGTTGCCTTCATAACGCTTGAAAGTCATACCATCATCATTGCTGTAAGCCAGGCACTGCCCTTCACCCCAGCTGGTAAATATTGCGACGATCGGGGGTTTCTTGCCTGTCTGAAACCCGCTGGTGTTCTTGTGATCGATGACAGAGGAGCCGGAATATACCTGGTGCCCGTCTTTCATCGTTATGGCATCATCAAGCTGTTCCCAGTGCAGCAGATCCTTACTGATGGCATGCCCCCATACCTTCGCCCCATCATTATGCTGAAAGTAGAGATGATAGATACCCCGTCCTACGCCCTTCGTGGCTTCGGAGGGCTTCGCATTGACGTAAACAAGCCCATTAGGATCATTGATCCAACCCTCGTCAGCCGTGAAATGAAACTGCGGACGATACTTGTCTGCGTAGATTTCGGGCACATTATTCTCGGCTATGGCTATGCCTGCCCACAAAAGGCTGAGAATGATCAGTTTTTTCATTATTTCCTTTAGCGCCTGCCCTTCGGGTCAGACGCACTACATTCTTCATCCCTGTAGCGGCGGCTTAACCCTTTCTTTAAGCGCCTGCCCTTCGCTTCGCTTCGGGTCAGACGCACTACAGAACCCAAACTGTAGCGGCGGCTTAATCCTTTCTTTAAGCGCCTGCCCTTCGCTTCGCTTCGGGTCAGACGCACTACAGAACACAACCTGTAGCGGCGGCTTAATTCGCCGAAGCCTTAGCGAAGGCGGAAAAGCCGCTCCGTCTCAACAGCTAACGCCTCTGACACCTTCACTTTACTTCTACCAAAAACTCTGCCTTTTCAACCCAGGCCGCTTTGCGGACCTTGGTCGGGTCTTTCATTTCGGCATTGAAATCGGTCATCATTTTCTCCAGCCGTGCAACAACCTCCGGGTTCTCTTTCGCGACATTCTTGCTCTCGCCAATATCTTCTCGAAGATTGTGCAGCAGCGTTTTTTTACCCTGCTTATGAAGCTTCCAATCTCCACAACGTACGGCCTTCAGATGATTCTGGGAGAAGTAGTAGAACGCCTCGTGAGGAGACTTCGCCCCCTCTTTACCCATCAGTAGCGGCGAGATATCCTTGCCGTCGATAATGCGATCACCCGGAACCTTGCCGCCTGATAACGAAGCGAAGGTGGGCAACAGATCCATAACCGTCATAACCTCGTCAGAAGTCGAACCTTTCGGGATGCTCCCCGGCCACCAGGCCAGGGTGCACACGCGCAAACCGCCTTCCCAAGTGCTTCCTTTTCCGCCGCGCAGCGGCTTGTTTACA
>JADHWI010000008.1 GCA_016783565.1 Kiritimatiellia bacterium | reverse complement strand
TGACGTGGCAAGACCGGTGCTTTCAACCGCTCAGCCATCCCTCCGCATTTAGAAACAAGAATGGTCGCAGCTATCGTTGAGTGCGGCGAAAAAGTACGGTATTGGGCCGGACGTGTCAAGTTGTGTGACGCGGCAGAAGTTTACCTGCGTATGGAGTTTTCGTGGTAATGGCTAGCCATGTGGCTAGCCAAAGACACCCCAGAGCTGATGACCGCTTGCTTACAGACTGATATCGATTTGGCGGAATGAGCATGAACTGAATATGTCACGGTCAGACGAGCATAGCCGAACAACAAGCGCCCCCGACCTATAGAGAGGGCCTGCCCGCCCTCACGAAGGGAGCAGGCTGGCGGGCAGGTTGCAGCTACGGCAAACTTATCAACTTCCGGTAAATTCACTGAAAAGATGAATATATATCTATTCATATTCTATTCACAAAACAAGAACATGAACTTACATCTTACTGATAGAGAAGTCTTTACAACTTGTTCACTTGTGATATTATTCTATTCATGAATCAGTACACAAAGCAATTGATGTCCATACTTCATGGACGTGGAATCCTGTCTGCATCTGAGATGTCACAGACAATCGGAGTCAGCCAACCTACAATATCAAGATCTCTCGCCGGAGTCAGCAGTCGCCATCTCCTCAGATTGGGCAACGGCAGGGCTACGAACTATGCCGCCAGAAGGCAGATCAGAGAAACCGGATCCGAGTGGCCGCTGTATAATATTCTCGCTGATGGTGAAATAGAACTCGTTGGAAGCCTTTACTCTCTGGCACCACGCAACTGGTATCTGAAACAGGATGCCCCATGGAACACCTTGAGGGGTAGCGAGTTTCCAAACGGCATCTACCCGGGATTACCCTGGTTTTTAAGTGATCTAAGGCCGCTGGGTTTTCTTGGTCGAGCGTTTGCCCGCAATTATGCAAGCGACATAGGAGCTCCCACCGACCCCCGACTCTGGTCTGATGACGATATAATTATCGCTTTAACACGCTATGGCTACGACCTGCCAGGATCCTTTGTTGTGGGACATGAAATGATAACCAGGCATCAAAAGATGCTGATCGATACAACAAAACTCATCGCATGCGAAGAGAGATCTTCAACCTATCCTTTAAGAGCTGACGATATCATACGCGATGGCTTGCCGGGGTCTTCGGCTGCAGGAGAGCAACCAAAATTCACTGCTCAACTCATTAACCACAATAAAATGAGGTATCATGTTATCGTTAAGTTCAGCGGCAACGCAGGCCGCCCCGAAGACCAGCGATGGGCTGATCTGCTTATTGCCGAGAATGTTGCCAATACGGTACTGCGAGCTCAGGGTATACCCGCCGGAGAGACTACAATACTTCAGTCTCAAGGTCGGACCTTTCTTGAGTCACGCCGTTTTGACAGAGTGGGCAACAGAGGACGTAAAGGTCTTGTATCCCTGGAAGCTCTGGATGCCGCTTTCTTCGGGCAAATCGAGACACCGTGGACAGAGGCCGCACGCCGACTTATTGCCGACCGATGGATCTCCGAGCAGGATGCTCACCATCTACAAGTATTATGGTGGTTCGGAACCTTCATAGGCAACACCGACATGCATTATGGAAATACGAGTTTCCACCTTTCGCCATCCCTACCATTAACACTCGCACCCGTATATGACATGGTGCCCATGCGGTACCGACCAAACCAGGAGGGTGGATTACCAGAAAAACCGGTTAACCCACCGCCTCCGAGTCCAATGGAAATTCCGCAATGCTCACTCGCAGCAACTACAGCAGAATCTTTCTGGCAAACACTCTGCGACACGCCAAATGTTTCCGATAATTTTATCGCTGTTTCCCGCAACAACATTGACATCATCCAGGCATACCGCCGTGAGCATCGTCTTTAACTCGCGTTGTTATTGACATTGCGCAGGGCGCTTATTCCGGGAAATCAATCATCGCCTTAAGGACACCGTCTTCATAGGAGGCAGCGAGGTCGAAGGCGGCCTGTGCCTGATCAAATGGAAAACGGTGGGTAACCATCACATTGACGTCGAAATCGCCCCGATCCATCATGTCGAGCGACGCTTGTACGCAATGATTCTGACGGCGAACGTTCTGAATACAGATCTCTTTGTGGCGCAGTTTGTCAATCAGGAAGGAGACGCGTTTCGCGGTCGGCGGGATGCCGATCAGCAGTAGTTTGCCGCCGGGTTTGAGCATTTCAATCGCCTGGTCCAGGGCATCCTGTTCGCCACAGCATTCGAAAACCACATCGAGCCCGCCGGGTTCGAGTTCGGCAACAGTCGCAACAACATCTTCCTTGTCCGGATTGCCTCCCCAGACCGCGCCGACCTTCAGGGCTAGATCCAGCCGTCTGTCAATTTTATCCGTGACGTAGATTTTTTCAGCACCCTGCGCTTTGGCGGGAAGCAACACGCTTAGACCAATACAGCCCGTTCCCAGAATGCCCACTTTGGCTCCCTGCATAAGGAGGGACTGCTTGACGGCGTAAACACCGATCGCCAAAGGCTCGGAGATAGCGGCTTCGTGGAAGGTGGTTTTGTCGCTGACCTTGAAGCAACATGCTTCCGGCATCACAATGTATTCAGAAAGGCAGCCTTCGGCCTGCTTCGGGCAACCAAGAAAGCGCAGCTTGCGGCATGTGTGCGGACGCCCTGCCCTGCATTGGTCACACGCACCGCATGACATGGCCGGCTCGATAGCGATGTGGTCGCCCGGCTTCACGCGGGTTACCTCCTTACCAACAGCTTCCACCACACCGGAGCCTTCATGACCAACCGCAAAGGGATACTCTACGAGCTGCGAACCAATTTGTCCGGTTTCGTAGTAGTGCACGTCCGATCCACAAACACCAACGGTCTTTATACGAATCAGTACGTCATTGCCGTTGACGATCTCCGGAGTCGGGACTTCCATGAGTTTCATCTGGCGGATACCGGTTAGTTTCATAGCCTTCATTGTTCGTCTCCCTGATCAAAACAGTGTTCTGTCAAAGCTACACCATAACTCAGATCTCACCCATTCGCATTTTCATTTTTTATTAGACCATTAACACCACCCAAACAGAAGTTCTGTCAACCTAACGGTGGCACCGAATACGGTGACGCGGCCTACTGGGACAGCGCCAACGAGGTCACCCTCTTCGAGAATATCCACTGGGTGGGTAGATCTGCCTGAGCCGGAAGCTTTGTGCTTCCATTGGCATGAGAGTGTGTGGAGATAACGCAAATGCCTCCATTTCTATCGACATAACTTCAAAATGCCCGATAATTAATTATCGCGTTTGAGGGTTACGCAAAGCGATACTTCCTGATAATGGGAAATAATAGACTGGCGTCCCCATGGAATGCCAGTGGTTCAGATTCTAAGGTTTGGAATAAAGAATGTTGCAAACAGCGTAAATGCTCATGCATTCACAATAATTGCAGGTATTTATGACCAAGAACCGCGATAGCGTTCGTCATCAAGCAGTACTTGTCACCGGTGCAACCGGCCTGGTGGGGCAACCACTTGTGGACGCTTTGAAAGCGCGTGGACACACGGTGCGCACGCTCTCACGCCGCAGCGGTGATTTCCTGTGGGATGTGCCGGCGGGGACCATGGACGCAAGCACACTCGATGACGTTGACTGCGTAGTGCATCTTGCCGGTGAGCCCATTGCCCAGCGATGGTCGGCAAAAGCAAAACGGCGCATTCTCGAGAGTCGCGTATCAGGGACAAGCATGCTGGCAAACGCGATCCTCTCAACACCTAACCGCCCCGCATTTATCTGTGCATCCGGGATTAATTACTATGAAAACAAACCTGTAGGCACTGTCGATGAGAACAGCCCCTCAGGGTCAGGCTTTCTTGCAGAAGTATGTAGCAAATGGGAAGCTGCTGCTGCACCATTAATCGACAATGGAAGCCGAGTTGTTTTCGTTCGGACCGGGATTGCTCTCTCGGCTACCGGAGGAGCGCTGGCCCAGATGCTCCTGCCGTTCAAATCCGGCGTGGGCGGTCGCATCGGTTCTGGAGCGCAACATATGAGCTGGATAGCGCTTAACGACTTGGTGGCCGTATACATCCGCGCCGTCGAGGACTCCGGGCTAGCTGGCCCCATCAATGCCGTAGCACCGCAATCGGCAACAAACATCACCTTCACCAAAACACTCGGAAAAGTTCTGCACCGCCCTACCCTATTTCCAATACCAGCCTTTTTAATAAAAATGCTCTTCGGCCAAATGGGCACTGAAACCATACTGGCAGATCTTGACGTGCGCCCAAAGCGGCTTAAAGAAATTAAATTCACTTGGCAAACTCCGAAACTGGCCGAGGCACTGCAAGAATGCCTCATATCATAAACATAAGACATGCAACTATTTTGAACTTGAATTATTGAATATAAATGGCGATCAAAGGTAACGTAAGATTGTTAGCCGCTCACAGATAAGAGACAAGAAAGAAGTAGGATAATGGGAATCTCTCTGCGAATCTATCTTGCCTGCATACCAATTGTTCTTATTCTTGATGGGCTCTGGCTGGGTGTTATTGCGCGGAACTTTTATCAAAAACATCTTGGCTACCTGTTTGCCGAACAGTTTGTATGGGGAGCCGCAGCGGCATTCTATATGCTACATGCTGCCGGGGTCGTGTACTTCGCCGTTCTTCCTTCGCTTTCCGAAGCATCGCTACCCAAGCTTATTCTTTCTGCGGCATTATTCGGCCTTTTTACATACGGGACCTACGATCTAACCAACTGGGCAACGATTCGCGATTGGCCAGCCATTGTTGTTGCGGTGGACATCCTGTGGGGAATCACGATTAGTACTGTAATCGGGTTGGTCGGTTATGCAGTTGGGCTACATTGCACATCAACCTGAGTGAGGGCGAACGCATGAGAATCGGGATTATCGGCGGTGGCATTTCGGGACTCACTTCGGCCTATCTTCTGCATCAGGATCACGACATCGAACTGCTCGAAATGAACAACTATATTGGCGGGCATACTCACACAGAAGACGTGGATCTTCCCGGCGGTCCCTACCGCATCAATACCGGTTTCATCGTGTTCAACAAAGAAAACTATCCAAATTTTGTTGGACTCATGGAAACACTTGGCGTCCCGTATCAACCCACATATATGAGCTTCGGCGTTTGCTGTAAACGAACCGGTCTTGAGTATGGATTTGAAACTTGGAATTCAATTTTTGCTCAGCGCAAGAATCTCTTCTCCCCGCCATTCTGGAGAATGCTTCTTGAAATCAGACGTTTCCGAAAAGAATTTGATTCTTTGCTGAACGATCCTGCCTGTCTGGATATGACGCTGGGTGCTTATCTCTCGACAAAGGGCTATTCGCGCTATTTTGTGGACCAATTTATCATTCCATTCGGTGCGGCCATATGGTCGGCAGATCCCGATGCATTCGGAGATTTTCCACTGGTGACGTTTATAACATTCTTCAAGAACCATGGTTTCCTTAGCGAAGCAGAACTGCTGCAGTGGTATACCATCACGGATGGATCTGATCGCTACGTGAGCAAAATGATTGCACCTTTCAAGGACCGAGTGTTTACACATACAGAGGTAACCTCTGTGGAACGATGTTCGGAAGGCATTAAGGTGTTCTCCCGCGATGGACAGGAGCGGCGCTATGACGAAGTTGTCCTTGCCGTGCATAGTGATCAGGCTTTGTCAATGATTGCATACCCAACAGCGGATGAGAAGGCGGTGCTGGGAGCCCTGCCCTATCAACCCAGTAATGTCACGTTGCATACCGACACATCCATTATGCCAGCGCACCGGCAGACCTGGTCAAGCTGGAACTACACCGTGCCACGGGATCACACCTCACGCTGTACCGTCACCTACGACATGAACATCCTGCAGAACATCACGTCTGAACAGGAGTTTCTAGTCACGTTGAACCAGAATGAATCCATTGCGCCCAAAAAGACAATTGCTTGCTATAAGGAGTCTCACCCAATCTATACGCATGCTGGAGTCACTGCCCAAAGGCGACATTCTGAAATCAGCGGTGCCGATAGACTTCATTTTGCAGGCGCTTACTGGGGGTACGGCTTCCACGAAGATGGTGTAAAGAGTGCACTGTCAGCTTGCCGCCCGTTTGGGGTCTCACTTTCCACAAACAAGGATACACTGTGAACAGTTGCATTTACAACGGCAAGGTTCGACATCGCCGACACCGACCTGTGACACATGCTTTTCAGTACTCCCTATTCATGATGTATCTTGATCTGGATGAGCTGCCACACCTTTTCGACAGCTACAGACTGTGGTCATACGAGAAAAACAATGTTGCCACATGGCGTCGACGCGACTACCTGGGACCGCGAGATCTGCCGCTAAGCGAAGCCATACGATACCGGGTTAAACACCAGGCCGGAGTCGAGGTCACCGGCCCCATCCGCATGCTCTGCCATATGGCCTACTTTGGCTACTGCTACAATCCTGTCGTGTTCTACTATTGCTATGATCGTACTGACACACGTGTAGAAACCATCATCGCTGAAATCACGAACACGCCATGGGGTGAACGGCATGCCTACGTGCTACCCGAATCCATGAATCAGAATGACAACACACGAAAACGCTATATTTTCCCGAAACAATTCCATGTATCACCATTCATGCCAATGGACATCACCAACGATTGGCGTTTCACCGAACCCGGCAAATCTCTGCACATACACATGCAAAATCACGACCACTCCGGAAAAGTTTTTGATGCCACACTGAGTTTGAGTCGACTCGACATCACTGCAAAGAATCTTGCACGTACGCTTGCCGCTCACCCTCTGACAACCTACAAAGTAATCACCATGATTCACTGGCAGGCGCTGTGCTTATGGGTCAAGCGCGTCCCATTCATTGAGCACCCCACCCGCCGCTCTGGAGATGATAAGGATCCGTATGCAACACAGAATAAAGCCGCCAGATTCGAATAGACTCAAAGGTCGTGCCTCTCGATTTGATATTTGGGCCCGCAAACTCCTGCTCAAGAGGCTGGCCCTCCTCGACAACTGCCTGGTCACGACACAAGAGGATACCCTCATTATAATCGAACAGCAGACTCCGGTTGAGCGCCGGGTTGTTATAAGAATCAACAATCCGCGCTGCTACAGCCACATTCTTCTCACTGGCACAACCGGCGCTGCCGAAAGTTACATTCTGGGATATTGGGATTGTGACGACCTGTTAACACTTATCGAAGTGGTACTTGCAGCCCCCGCGCTTTATGAAAAGCTTGACTCTGGCTGGGCTTGGTTTCGAGAAAAATTAGAATCCGTGCTGCACAGCTTCAATCATAATTCACCAAACGGCAGCCTCAAAAACATTAGGGCTCACTATGATCTGGGCAACGATTTCTTCTCACTCTTCCTGGACGAAACGATGGCCTACTCATCTGGAATATTTGAAACACCTACGAGTACACTGCACGAAGCGTCCGTAGCCAAATTCGACCGCATCTGTCGCAAAATAAATCTATCGCGTCATGATACGTTGATTGAGATTGGCACCGGATGGGGGGGATTTGCCATTCACGCAGCCAAGCACTATGGCTGTCGAGTAACCACCACCACAATCGCACGTGAACAATACCTCAAAACCAAGGAGCGTGTTCGCGACGAAAAGCTTGAAGAGTTGGTAACGGTTCTGGATCAGGACTATCGAGACCTTGAAGGAAGCTACAACAAACTTGTTTCTATCGAGATGATTGAAGCGGTTGGACACGACTACCTTGATGTCTATCTCGCGAAATGCAGCAGCTTGCTTCAAGATGATGGCATGATGCTGATTCAAGGAATCACGGTTTCAGACGATCGCTATAACGCTCATCGCCGGACAGGCAGTTTCATCAATAAATACATATTTCCCGGAAGCCATCTGCTCTCGGTAACCCGTGTATGTGAACGTGCGGCCAAGGTTACAGATATGTTTCTCCTGAGCATGGAAGATATTACACCTCATTATGCTCGCACCTTACATGCCTGGCATCAGAGATTTGTCACACAACTGGATGCAGTCAGAGATCTAGGAATGTCTGAAGAGTTCATTCGCATGTGGATCTTCTACCTGGTCTTCTGTGAGGCAGGTTTTTCTCAACGATGGACAGGAGATGTACACTGGGTCTTTGGAAAGCCGGGGTGTACGCCCCCGACATTACCATTGGGAGCATTGCCATGAATGTACGAGGAGAAATTGCTGCAAAGTTATTCCACGCAGTCATATTCCAGATTCTCTGGATCGCCCTTGTTATCTCAGCGGGCAGCCACTGGTCGATCACCGTAACAATCGCTACTCCCCTGATTGCCGCACTGCAACTGAAGCTCTTTCGGAACACTTTCACCAAGAGTATAGTCTTTGTCATGCTCACCGTCTGCATTGGCATGATCATGGACACGTTCCTCACACTGGTCGGTATCATCGATCCAGCTCGAAATGTTATCCCTTTCCCCTTTCCCCCGCTCTGGTTGATCGGCCTATGGATTGCCTTTGCCACGTTCATGAAGACGACACTGACCTATTTGTGTGACAAACCGGCAACTCAGTGGTGCATAGGCGCAATCGGTGGTCCACTAGCGTATTGGAGTGGAGCCCGTCTTGGAGCCATTGAACTGCACGCCCATATCATCCTATCACTGGTGGTCCTCGCACTCGCCTGGGGCTGCGTTTGTGTAGTATGCTTCAGCCTATTGAAACGTCTCGATACATCCGTGGAGACCGGGAAAGCAGCATGACCAGACTACGACACAACCTATCCCTGACTCTTATGTTATTAGCATGCAGCACCACCGGACTGGCAACTGAGCTCTTTGAGCCCACATTGCAAGCAGGGCCACATGTCATACACCGTCTTGGAGTCGGAGCCTTGCGTCGCTGGTGGATTAAAGGGTGCGACATTGCTTTCTATGCCCCAGAAGACATACGAAAAGAAGAGATTCTAACGGATATACCCCGTTGCCTGAAACTGCACTATGTCCACCCTATTCGCGCTGACCAATTTGCCGCAGCCGCATGGAAAGCACTGCGACAAAATCTGTCCAAAACTGAAATCACAGCCCTGAAAGATAAAATTGATACACTGCACGCACTGTATCAGGATGTAAAAAAACAAGATAATTACATGCTTCTCTATGTGCCTGGAGAAGGAACAACGCTGAGCCTGAACGGGCAACCACAGGGCACAATCAAAGGCTCTGCCTTTGCGTCTGCCTATTTCGGTGTGTGGTTGGGAAAGAACCCCTTGGACGATCGTTTGAAAGCACAACTGCTGGCAGATATTCCATGACGCTATCACTGGAAAGGAAATCATATGCATGCCCTATCAGACAACAGAATCTGGGTGACAGGGGCAAGTTCAGGAATCGGACAAGCCTTGGCCGTGGCACTGGCTAAACGCGGCAACACGGTCATTGCTTCCGGACGCAATGAAACCCGGCTTCAGGAGACTCGTGCGTTGTGCCCCAATCACATTCATTGCCTGCCTTTTGATGTGGCATCACGACAGGAGAACAAGGAAGCGGCACATTGGATTAAACGCGAAATAGGGGGGCTGGACATAGCAGTACTCAATGCGGGAACCTGTGAGTATATCAACGTGCATGCGTTCGATGCCGAAATTGTTCGACGCGTCATGGAAATCAACTACTTCAGCCTTGTCTATGGCGTAGAAGCTGTCCTACCGATGCTGCGCAACGCCAACCATCCTTATCTGGTGGGAATGAGCAGTACGGTCGCCTACACCGGGCTCCCGCGAGCGGAAGCTTACGGTAGCAGCAAGGCAGCCATACGCCACTTCCTTCAGGCACTACGTATTGATCTCGCACGTGAGAAAATTGCGGTGTCCATTATCTGCCCGGGATTTGTAAAAACACCTCTGACAGATAAAAATGACTTTGCCATGCCTTTCTGCATTAGCAGCGACATGGCAGCCGCATACATCATACGGGGAATGCGCAAACGAAAACACGAGATTGCATTTCCTCTGCGATTTATGTTGCTGATCTTGACCATTGCCAATCTACCAAGCCGATTACGAAACCGAATTCTTGTCGATACCCTGACTCGGCATCCCGACAATCAGCAAAGAGGTAAAAACTAATGGGCCGACTCCGAATGGGTATCAGTGCGTGCCTTCTGGGGCAACGCGTACGCTATGATGGGCAGCACAAACGCGATGCTTTTCTAACCGATACACTGGGCACGTTCGTCGACTACGTACCGGTCTGTCCTGAAGTGGAATGCGGTCTGCCGGTGCCGCGCGAAGCAATGCGGTTGGTTGGGGATGTGAACAATCCACGCCTAATGACACAACGCACAAAAGTGGATCTCACGGAAAAAATGCAAAATTGGGCACATTGTCGAATTCGTGAACTCCGGAAAGAAAACTTATCCGGATTCATTTTCAAATCACGATCACCGTCCAGCGGCATGGAACGCGTCAAGGTTTACAGCGAAACTGGCGGACTGTCAGGCAAGGGCTCGGGCTTATTCGCAGCCGCCTTCATGAAAGCATTTCCCCTGCTTCCTGTTGAAGACGAAGGCCGTTTGAATGATCCGCGGTTACGTGAGAACTTCATCGAACGCGTGTTTGCCATGTCGCGCTATCGGGACGCAACGGCCTCATCGCGATCCATTCATGCGCTGACAGAATTCCATGCAACCCACAAATATTTGTTGATGGCTCACAGCGTCGCCAAGCTGCGAACAATGGGTCAGCTCCTTGCCGTCAGAATAACACAAAGCGAATTGAGTCGCGTGAGAAACGAATACGAAACCCTGTTGCTGAACGTATTGAACCTGCTGCCTACAACAAAAAAACATACCAATGTACTCATGCACATGATGGGTTACTTGAAAACATACCTCTCTGCAGATGAAAAGCAGGAACTTCTCAATATGATCGAGCAATATCGACAGGAGCTGATTCCTTTAATTGTCCCCATTACTCTACTGAAACACTACGTGCGGAAATACCAGGCTCCATACCTGCTCGATCAGGTATATCTGGACCCGCATCCGGCAGAGCTGAAACTGCGCAATCATGCCTGAAAGTCAACGGATTTATAATCATGCGAATATGGACTATTCACCCCAGACACCTTGATCGACAGGCCCTTGTGGCTGTCTGGCGCGAATCGCTACTGGCCCAGGCAGTTTTATTGGGGAACACAAAAGGGTATCGATATCACCCGCAACTCAAACGTTTCTTAGAACAGGCTTCGCCTGTTGCCGGCATTGCGACATACCTCACTGAAATACACCGCGAGGCACTTCATCGAGGCTACAACTTTGATCAGTCAAAAATAGCACCCAACCGTATGCGCAAACAGATTCAGGAAACGCATAACCAACTTCAATACGAATGGAAGCACTTGCGATCGAAAGTAAGAGTACGTAGTCCAGAATGGTTCAAGAACATCAAGAACATCAAAACTCCTGATACACATCCATTATTCCGCATCATCCCCGGCCCCGTACAGGAATGGGAACGGATTCAACCTGAATAAATCCAAAAATCCCGTAGCGCAAAACCACAACAACCCACAAACCCACTCGCCCCGCAATATCCTTGTCAAAAGTGGGAGCAGGTGCAAGAATCCGAATAGAACAGAATTGCGTCCGGAATGGACGACAAGGAATGCAATTTTGAGGGCAGAAAACAGCGGTCCGGAGGCAGCATGGAATACCAGGTACTGGCGCGAAAATGGCGTCCCCAACAATTTGACGATGTGGTCGGCCAGGCACATGTCACGGAAACCCTGAAAAATGCCCTGAAAAGCAGTCGTTTAGCCCATGCTTACCTGTTTGTCGGGCCCCGCGGCATCGGAAAGACCTCTATTGCCCGCATTTTCGCCAAGGCACTGAATTGCGAAACCGGACAGACCACCAACCCCTGTGATGACTGTCCATCCTGCAAAGAAGTCATGGCAGGAAACAGCCTGGATGTCATGGAAATCGACGGTGCCTCAAACAACGGCGTCGACCAGGTACGTGAGCTGCGCGAAACGGTGAAATTCGTCCCCACCCGCGGCCGTTTCAAGATCTATATCATAGACGAAGTCCACATGCTCAGCACCGCAGCATTCAACGCCCTGCTGAAAACGCTGGAAGAACCGCCGCCGCACGTGAAATTTATCTTCGCCACAACGGAACCGGACAAAATCCTCGCCACGATCATTTCGCGATGCCAGCGCTTTGATCTACGCCGCATTCCGTCAGGCCTGATCGTGGAGCGCCTCAAGGAAGTCGCCAAGTCCGAGAAAGTCAAAATCGAGGATGACGCATTGTTGGCGATCGCGCGCGGCGCAGAGGGTGGCCTCCGCGATGCAGAGTCCGCTTTGGATCAGATCATTTCATTCAAAGGCAAGAAGATCGCCGAAGAAGATGTGCTTTCGGTCTTCGGCTTGGTCTCCCGCACGCTCCTCGAGGAACTGGCGGAGCATGTACTCACCGGCAATATTCAGTCCGTGGTGCAGACGATCGGGCGTCTGGATGAAGCCGGCAAGGACCTGCAACGGCTGGTCGTGGAGCTGCTGGGGCATTTCCGCAACCTGCTGGTTTGCCTGAATGTTACCGAACTAACGGAAACGCAAGATCTGTCGGCGGGACAAATCAAAACATTACAAGCGCAGGCAACGCTGACAAATACGGATCGCGTTCTACGGGTCACTCAAATTCTCAGCGACACATTGGAGAAGATGCGCTTTGCCCTATCGCGGCGCACGCTGCTGGAAACCGCACTGATTCGTTGCGCGCGCGCCGCCGTGGTCGTCTCGCTTGAAGAAGTTCTGGAGAAACTCAACACTATGCGCCAGGGCGGTCAGGGCGGAGCAGCGGGTGCCACATCGGCACAACCCGTTCGCCAGGCACCGCCAGTGGAACGTCCGCAACCCAGTCTCAACCTGGACAAAAAAAAGGTAGCGGAAGATCAGACCGCCTACACTGCCGAGCCCACTCCTTCGACACCAGCCGTAAATCCCGCCTCTGATCTGGCACGCCTGCAGACACGTTGGGAAGAGATCGGTCAAAGCGTAAACCGTATCGCCGTGATGGCCGGTACTGCACTTCGTGATGCAAAACCCGTGGCCGTCGAGTCAGCCAGCGTGGTCATAGGATTTGATCCGGAATTCGCTTCTGAAGCCACCAAATTCAAGGTGTCGCGTAATCGCAAAGCGCTGGAACACGTTTTGAGTACAGAACTGAACCGCCGTGTGACCGTGGACTGCCGCGTGCTGGGAGAGCAAGCTGCCGCGACGGCCGGATTAGCTCAACCGAAACCGGATGAGTCAGCACCCGAAACAGGCTCAAGTCCGATTAAAACAGCCGCAGGAAAGACGGGCAAAAAGATCAAGAAAGTTGCGCAGAACCTCGTTCGCACCCCGGAGGTGGAGACGGTCCTGGACATGTTCAATGGCTCCGTTGTTGACGTTCGCGTATGATACGATATTTAGCAAGATGCAGCGCAATGTGCACTGCAAGGAAACAAAAAGAAGAATAAGCAGGGAGGCAGGGAATTTGCCATGGCCAAAATGATGGATATGATGAAGCAGGTGCGTGAACTCAAGAAGATGCAGAAGCAGCTTGCACGCTCGACGGTGGACTTTGAAAACGCAGGCGTTACGGTCAAAGCACGCGGCGATATGACCGTAGCCGAAATAAAAATCTCCGACCATGTTCTAGCCAGCACGACGCCGGACAAACTGGGGCGCCAAATCACAACAGCCGTCAACGGTGCACTGGCAGGAGCAAAGAAAGAAGCCAGCACACACATGAGCGGCTTGATGGGTGGCGGAGGCCTTGGAGATCTTCTGGGCGGCTAATGGAAGCACTAGAAAAACTGATCGTTTGCCTTGGAAAACTGCCAGGTATCGGGAGGCGAAGTGCCGAACGCATGGCGACGCGACTGGTGCGCGAACCAGATGGTTTGATGCGCGATCTTATGGCTGCCCTGCATGCTGCACGTCAGCACATTCAGGTCTGCCGGTGCTGCGGGGCACTGACAAACGATGAACAGCAGCCCTGTCGTTTTTGCACCAACCCTTCCCGGGACGACACCGTGCTATGCGTTGTAGAAGATCCCAACGACGTTGCGGGCATCGAACGCTCAGGTGCATTTAACGGTCGCTACCATGTCTTGATGGGTAAATTATCACCCATGAAGGGCGAAGGTCTGCGACACCTGAGAATGCAGGCGCTCCTTGACCGCCTGGACAAGGAACCGGTGAAAGAGATCATTCTCGCCACAAGCACAGATGTTGAAGGGGATGCCACAGCCAGCTATGTGGCCGAGCAATTGGCTGCGCGAAACGTGAGCATATCCCGTCTCGCATTCGGGCTACCGGTGAGCAGTGGCATTGCTTATTCCGATCCTGTGACCCTCCAGAGGGCAATTCGTGGACGTAATACCTATTGATAAACCATGACTGACTTGACGACAGAGACGATTGGACAGCGACTTGAGGCGGTGCGCGAACGCATGGAGACTGCCTGCACAAAAAGCGGCCGATCCCCGAGCTCAGTGGACATCGTGGCCGTTACAAAGACGTATGGACCGAAAGCAGTACGTGAGGCCATTGATGCAGGCCTAACGCTGATCGGAGAAAATCGTGTACAGGAGGCCATACAGAAACAACACTTTTGCCCCGCAGGATTGCACTGGCACCTGGTTGGCCATTTACAGACAAATAAAGCCCGACATGCCGTCCGCACGTTTGAAATGATTCATTCCATTGATTCGCTACGGGTGCTTGAAGCCGTCGAAAGGGCAGCAGATCTCGAGGGCATCACCATGCCGGTATGCCTCGAAGTGAATGTTTCAGGAGAAGGCTCGAAGTGGGGACTCAAACCGGAAGATGTACTCCCCGTTCTGGAAGCCGCGACATCCATGATGCGGGTAGACATCGTGGGCTTGATGACTATCCCGCCATTCTCTGTTGACCCGGAACATGCACGTCCGTTCTTTGCGCAATTACGCGAGCTGCGAAATGACCTGCGCGAGGCCAGTGGATTTTCGCTTGATGTCCTGTCCATGGGCATGTCCAATGATTTTGACAGGGCAATTGAGGAAGGGGCCACCCTGATCCGACTGGGAACCGTTTTGTTCGGAACACGTACCGGCGGACGCTGGAAGCCGGAAATGGAGGAACAATGAAGGACATCGACATAGATCCGCGAATCAAGATGCGCGTGACGTCACCGAAGGGAGGCATCCTTCAAAGTTTTGTTCGTTTCATCGTGGTCATGTGCCTGGTCATTGCCATTTTTATGGTGACGGGCCTGTTCCTTGTTCGTACGGAAGGTGGGCGCGATTTTATTAAAGGCAGAGCGGAGTCTTTTCTCGGGCAAACCGTTGAAATTGAAGAGACCCGCATCGGCTGGCCTTATCACCTTGTTTTGGAAACGCTCAGCACAGAAGGCATGGATCAAAAGCGCCCCGGGCTGAAGGCATTGGAAGTACAGATCGGTTTTGTCTGGCCGTTATCGGTGCGTATCAGCATGCATCGCGGAGTGATCAACATGATCCGGGAACCCGATGGCAAGTGGAAGCCGGAAAGCTTCAGCCGCCTGGCGGATCTTCCTTCTCACAATGTAAGCTATATCTCCGAAATGACCGAACAACTGAGGCGACGCGTTCATCTGGAAATGACAGACTGTTCCCTGTACTGGCTGGAACAATCGGGCGAGACCATTGCAAGCGTACAAGGGGTGGCATTCAGCCTGCGACCGGTGAATATGCCCGACGATGATTACTATCATTACCGTTTGTCCGTCTATAACATGACCGATCCAAGTGCAGGACAATTTTATGATATGGAGCGAGAATGGCTCGCATCCGACGTACAGCCGTATATCGAATTATCGCGTGCAAGCCGGCGGGAACCAAGTGCCGGTGGTGGTTTCTGGGAGGTGTCGAAGTAATGGATAAAAAACGTCTGGAACAATTATTGGAAGCCTTTGGCCAACAGAAGGTCGTGGTGCTGGGAGACCTGATGCTGGACCGCTACGTGCAGGGATCGGTATCACGGATCTCGCCCGAGGCCCCCGTTCCCGTGGTGCACGTGCGCCGTGAGCGCACGGAACCCGGTGGCGCAGCCAACGTGGCATTGAACATTCAGCGACTGGGAGGGCAGGCACTGGTCGTCGGCATTACCGGTGCGGATCAGGCGGGTGACGACTTAGTGAGCGTACTGACGGCGGCAGGCATAGACTCCTCCGGCATCGTGCGAGATCCTGCACTGCAAACCACGGTGAAAACGCGAGTGCTGGCTGATCGCCAACAGGTGGTTCGTGTGGATCGCGAAGATCCCCCCACAGCACTGAACGGGTGTCGCGCTCAATTGATCGACACACTTGAAAAAACGATTTCCGGAGCAGATGCTTTGATCATCGAGGACTACGGTAAAGGTATTGTGTGCCAACCCGTAGTTGATGCCGCCCTGGCCCTGGCGACAAAGGCGGGTGTGCCCGTCGCGCTGGACCCGAAAGATGCACATGCCCTGAATTTCTCCGGTCTGCGGTTGGCTACGCCCAACTACCGCGAAGCCTGTGATGCGGCGGGGGTTCCTGAGGGAGAGATTGCAGCCGACCTGCTGGAATCCGGGCGTCTACCGGATATTGCCAAAACCATTGAACAGCATTGGCACACACAACTGCTGCTGATCACACTGGGGCCACAGGGCATGTACGTGGTTCCTCAGGCTGCAGAGACCATGCACATCCCGACACATGCACGTGAAGTGTTCGATGTCTCCGGTGCCGGAGACACGGTGATTGCCACCACCATGCTGGCATTGATCGCCGGTGCTGACGACTACGAGGCCGCCGCGCTGGCAAATCGTGCGGCTGGCGTAGTTGTGGGCAAAGTCGGCACAGCCACATGCTCACCGGAAGAGCTCATGAGCGCAGTGAGCAGCGAAGGGAAAGAAGAATCATGAAAGCAGTCGGCGTCATACCGGGCCGATGGCAATCCAAGCGATTTCCCGGCAAAATACTAACGCCCATCTGTGGGCGACCACTGATTCACTGGGTCATTGAAAACGTATCCAAGGCACAATCACTTGACGAAATTCTGGTCGCAACCGACGACGTACGCATTGCAGAAAGCGTCGCCAGCACTGGCGTGAAGGCCGTCATGACGCGCCCGGACCATCCCTCCGGCACAGATCGCGTGGCCGAAGCCGTTGAAGGAATTGACGCCGACATTGTGATCAACATCCAGGGTGACGAGCCGCTGATCGAACCGGATTTGATCGACCAACTGGTCGCGATTTTGTCCGAGAATGACTGGGAAATGAGCACTGCGGTATCCCCGATCCGCGACGAAGAAGAACTTGAAAATCCGGGCGTGGTCAAAGTGGTTCGGCGAGAAGACGGGACCGCCCTGTATTTCTCACGCTCCATCATTCCACACGTCCGCGACCATGACAGCGTACCGGAAGGCACCTTGCACTGGCGTCATCTTGGCATCTATGGATATCGACGTGCATTCCTGCAACGCGTTGTTCAAAGTGCCCCGTGCATCCTGGAGGAAGCGGAGAAACTTGAACAATTGAGAGCATTGTATCTTGGAGCCAGAATTGGTATTGTCGAAACGAAGGACAAGGGGATCGGCGTGGATACGCCTGAGGATGTTGCCACCGTTGAGCAGCTTCTTCGTGCGATGAAACCATAAAGGTGCAGAAAGAGAAGGTTAGGAGAGCCAACGTGACAACCCGGAAAACAGGGCAAAAATCAATCAAGGTGCAGAACATCCGAATTGGCGGCAAGGCGCCGCTGTGCATGATTGCCGGGCCCTGTGTAATTGAATCACGCAAAGCATGCCTGGATCTCGCCCGGCGACTCAAACGCATTGCCAGACAGGCAGACCTTCCCTTTATCTTCAAAGCCTCCTATGACAAAGCCAACCGCACATCCATAGGCTCCTATCGGGGACCGGGACTCACCCGCGGATTGGAAATTCTTGCAGAAATTCGCGAAACGCTGGACGTGCCCGTCTTGACGGATGTCCACAGCGTCACCGAAGTCACGCATGTGGCACGGGTCGTCGACGTACTACAGATTCCGGCTTTCCTCTGTCGGCAAACTGACCTTTTAGTGGCAGCGGCTGAAACGGGTCGCGTCGTCAACGTCAAGAAAGGCCAATTTATCTCGCCATGGGACATGGAGCATGTGATCGGAAAAATCGAGGGGGCAGGCAACCGAAAGATTCTGCTCACCGAGCGGGGAGCCAGCTTCGGGTACAACAATCTCGTGGCAGACATGCGCAGCTTGCTGGTGATGAGTCAATTTGGATACCCGGTCATCTTTGATGCCACGCACAGCGTACAACGTCCCGGAGGCGCGGGCAGCTCATCCGGAGGAGACGGGCAATGGGCACCGGCCCTGGCCAGAGCCGCAGTCGCAACGGGCTGCAATGGCGTTTTCATGGAAACACATGTTAACCCGGAAGAAGCCCTCTCGGATAAAGCCAATGCAGTACCCGTAACCCAGATGCGCAAGATCATGATGACACTGAAAGGCATTGACGCGGTCGTACGATAAACTTGCTATGAGCACACGAAAACAATCGACAAACAGCGAATCTGGACGCCGCCGCATGGCAGACTGGGTAAAAGGGATTGCACTCCTGACTTTCCTCACCGTGAGCGTTCATGTGCTGGCCCGGGATCTGTTGCCCATTGAGAATGTTCGCATTCCACTTGCCCGTCATCCGGATGGTTCGATTCATCGACAATTGCACGCGGGCTCTGCCACGATGCCGGAAAAAGGCCCAATCCTTGCAAAAGATGTCCGAGTAGAGACCTTTACACCTGAAGGAGAGCTGGAAATGGTTGTCGAGGCCGTTGATTGCAAGTATCTTCGCCGTGGAGGAAAAGTGACCTCAACCAATGCCATCAAAGCAAACGCGCGGGGCATCGTATTGACGGGGAAAGGGTTCAAGTGGAATATCAAGAGTGAGCAACTGCGTATTCAGGAAAATGTACGCATGGAGTTCAATCGTCAGAACACCAGCGAGAAGATCAAGAAATGAAGACATGGAAGACACTTTTAATGGTTCTCATCGCAACAGTGATTGCTGGCGCGATCCCCGTAGTCGGACAGGAAAGCACATCGATCGGATCGAATACCGTCATCATGGCAGACCAGCTCCTGTTTGATTACGGTCGTATGATTTGCGCATTTGAGGGAAATGTGTCGGTCGAAGACCCGGAAGTCCGTATGACCTGCGACAAACTCAACGTCCTTTTTGACAGCACAAACAGCGTGAAATCTGTAACGGCATTCGGCAACGTCAAGGTCTACCAGCAGGACAGACGTGCGGAGAGCGATCAAGCTGTATACATGGCCAAGAAAGGGGAGATAGAATTAATAGGGAACGCCAAGCTGTTCCGCGGAACAGATACGATTATGGGACAAAAAATCACATTCTGGTCAAATGACGACAAGATGAAGTGCGTCCCCGGAAAACTGATTATTCATTCTGTCGCCGGCCAGGGAAATTTTGATCTGATGCCGGGATTGCCAACCGGATCCCCGAAGAAGCCAGGCACCCGAGATAACGATCGTGACATTATGGAGGAGCGCTAAAGCGTACATGAACCAAAACTCTGCAACGTTAAAAAACAGGCCACTGCTGACAGTAAAGACTCTGTCCAAAGCATATCATGGGCGGCGCGTCGTTCAGGAAGTTAGCCTGCGAGTCTCGCGGGGTGAAATCGTGGGACTGCTCGGACCGAACGGCGCGGGAAAAACCACAACGTTTTACATGGCCGTGGGATTAATACGGCCTGACGAAGGCAAGGTATTCCTGGAGGGGCGTGACCTGACACACATGGCCATGTGTCAGCGCGCACGCAGTGGCATTGGATACCTCGCGCAAGAACCTTCTGTCTTCAGAAAACTAACCGTGCAACAAAATGTTCTGGCTATCCTTGAGACCATGAACCTGACACAACGCGAGCGTCTCAGCCGGGCAGACGCCCTGCTCAACGAACTTGGCATTGCGCATGTAGCGAAACAGAAAGCATACACGCTAAGTGGCGGAGAACGACGAAAACTTGAGATCGCACGCGCATTAGTTAGAGAACCCGCCATCATGATGCTGGACGAGCCATTCAGCGGCGTGGATCCCATCGCGGTGGGCGACATTCAGAACATTGTTCGTCGCCTGCGCAAGCAGGGACTCGGCATCCTGATTACAGACCATAATGTACGCGAGACGCTTGCCGTTGTAGATCGCGCTTATTTACTGTATGAAGGTAAAGTATTACGAGAAGGTGAAAGTGATTTTCTTATTAATGACAAAGTAAGTCGTGAACTCTACCTGGGAGAAAAGTTCACGATGTAAATAAAGGAGGGATGACCATGTCCATTGAAGTAACCATCAGACACATGAAAGTACCCAAAGCAATCCAATCATACGTCACCGATAAAATGGAAGCCCTGTCCGAGAGTTTTCCTCGCATCGAGCACATCCATGTCATCCTGGACCACGAAAAACGCTCTAACGTGGCAGAGATTGTTGTGAAAGCACGCAATCACATTCACATTGAAGCTGAAGAGTCTTCCGAGAACCTACGTGCGGCCATTGATGTTGCGACCGAAAAGGCAGAACGTCAGCTGCGCAAATTGAGGGACAAGGTGCAAGATCACCGCCCAAGAGCGGCCAGGAAGAATGGAGATCTGATTGAAACAGTGGTGGAAGAAGAGTTCGAGGGAGGCGTACTGTGAGTGCCGAATCAGATGGTAAACACGTGCAATCTGTCACGGTTCGCGAATTCATGGACGCAGGCGCAACCGCCTTAAAGCTACAATTGATCTCTGGCGAGTCAGGCCTGAAGAAACGCATCCGGGAAGCGGCAATCAACCGTCCCGGATTCGCACTGGCTGGATTCTTCAAGTATTTTGCGAACAAGCGGATACAGGTATTCGGATTAGCCGAACACGCGTACTTGGATTCTCTGAGCGAAAAAGAGCGCATTAAGCGTTTTAAAGAATTCTTTCAGCAGAAAATTCCCTGCGTTGTGGCAACACGCCACAAAAAAATGTTTCCAGAGGTACAGGCTCTGGCAGAGGAAGCAGGCGTACCGCTGTTCCGCTCACCAATGGTGACGAAAGATTTTGTCAATGCCGCCACGATCATCATGGAGAACCTGGCTGCACCTCACATAAAAGTGCAAGGCACCATGGTAGAAATCATGGGTATTGGCGTATTGATTGAGGGCAAGCCGGGCCTGGGAAAAAGCGAGACCGCGTTAGCCCTGATTCGCAAAGGAGCGGCCCTTGTTTCTGACGACATCACCGCACTACGTGTCGATAGCGCCGGAAACGTAATCGGCTCCCCCATCAACGTCACGCGCTATCACATGGAAATACGGGGTATTGGAATCGTACATGTTCCCAGTCTATTTGGCGTTGCCTCGGTCAGAGAAGAGAAAAAGCTCGATCTTGTTGCCACGCTTTGTGACCCCGCCAAGTTAGAAGAAATGGATCGATCCGGCCAAATTCAACTCACAAGCACGATACTCGGGGTTGAGCTGCCACAAGTTTATATTGGCGTAGCACCGGGACGCGATCTGGGCAATGTGATTGAAACTGCGGCGTTGAACCAGAAGTTGCGTCGCCTGGGGCATGATGCGGCAAAAGAACTGGATGAGCGATTGGTTGCTCTCATGACAGGAGGCGCTGCCGGCAGTGAGTGATAACGGCCAGAACGACGGTGCACTTTCTCGTAAAGTCGAAATTGGAAACCAGTACGGAATCCATGCCCGACCTGCTGCGATGATTGTTAAGATTGCCAGCCGTTTCCGTGCTGATGTCACCTTCGAACGAGATGGAAACTGCGTCTCAGGCAAAAGTATTATGGGGCTCATGACGCTGGAAGCATCACGCGGAACCCGCTTGATAATATCCGCAGAAGGCCCGGATGCCGAACAAGTTTTGGACGAACTGGAAATGCTCGTAGACCGCAACTTTGACGAGGACTGATAGCGTGACCGAAACCAGTGACAGCAAGAACCTTGAGCCCATACGCCTCAAGGGGATCGGCGTATCTCCAGGGGTGGTTGTGGCGCATGTCTACCTGCTGAAACCTGACCAGTGGCATGTCCTGAAACGTGAGCTGAAGCCTGATGAGATCGAGCATGAAATTTGCCGGTTTGAAGATGCCCTCATCGAAACACGCCGACAAATCAAGACCATTCAGAAGAACCTGGAAACCCGAACCGCAATCGGAGATGCCAGCATCCTGGATGCTCACCTCATGGTTCTGGATGACCGTACATTGATCGAAGAAGTTGTAAACGGCATTCGTGAAAATTTACTGAATGCAGAATTCGTAGTCAAAACTGCTACAGAACGCTATGCCGCCGTACTCGAATCCGTTGAAGACGATTACCTGAGGGAACGCGTCACAGATATTCGGGATGTTGCCCGGCGCATTGTGCACAGCCTCAGCGGCAAAGATGACGAGACGCTGGGGGATATCGATGGCGAATATGTACTCATCGCGCAAGACCTTGCTCCATCGCTGACTGCGTCCCTGCGAAAAGAGCAGGTTTTAGGAATCGCAACCGATCATGGCAGCGCCACCTCGCACACTGCAGTTATGGCGCGCGCCATGGAAATCCCGGCCATAGTGGGCTTACGCGATGTGAGCAATCAGATCCATACAGGAGATCTGATTGCCATGGATGGCAACCGGGGAATATTCATTATTCGTCCGACCGAAAGCGACCTTGAAGAATATGGTCGACTGGCCGAAACACGTCGATCCATCAGCCAGGGCCTGACAGCCCTGCACGATAAACCAGCGGAAACGCGAGATGGGCATCGCATTTTGCTATCAGCAAACTCTGAAGGACCGGACGAACTGGATGCCGTTCTACAATATGGCGCCGAAGGCATCGGTTTATTTCGTACAGAATACATGTTTCTTTCGCACGGCAGCAGCATGAGCGAGGAGGAGCAAACTAAAATCTATACCCATGTTGCGCAACGATTGAGCCCGAGCCCCGTCATTATCCGAACACAGGATATCGGTGGTGACAAGTTCCTTGCCGACAATCAATCCCGAAAAGAGGCCAATCCTTTTCTGGGATGTCGATCCATTCGCTTGTCATTGCTCTACCCGGAACACTTTAAGCGTCAGCTACGGGCTATTTTGCGAGCCAGCGCAAGCAAGAACGTCAAAATCATGTACCCCATGATCAGTGGAGCAAAGGAGGTCTTGCAGGCCAATGCACTTCTCGATGAGAGCAAAGAGGAGCTTCGCAAACGCGGTATCCCTTTCGACGAAAACCTGGATGTGGGTATCATGGTCGAAATTCCCTCCGCTGCGCTAACCGCAGACATCATCGCCAAACATGTTGATTTCTTCAGCATTGGAACCAACGACCTCGTGCAGTATTCACTGGCTGTGGACCGCGTCAATGAGCGCGTCGCCTATCTGTATGAACCCATGCATCCTGCCGTACTGAAACTCATGAAATACACAATTGATGCAGGACATTCCGCAGGTATATGGGTAGGCATTTGCGGCGAACTCGCAGCCGATCCGCTGGCAACGCCCCTGCTTGTGGGTCTTGGTCTTGATGAGTTGAGCGTCGCACCCGCAGCCGTCCCCATCGTCAAAGATGTGATCCGCGCCCTTGACCAGACGCGGGCCGCAGAGCTGGCAAATGCCGCCATGGGCTGCAAATCTGCCGGCGAAGTGCTGGGCTTGTGCAGAGAACTTACCTCAGAGGTAGCCCCGGAGTTACTCGATATTCTGTAAACATGCGGCTAGCAGAAAACTGATTCCCTCTTGACGCACCCTACGTTGCAGAAGCAGACGTTTACCCCCAACAAGAAGAGCCTATTCAGAGTCTTTAACGGGCTGATCAGCCGAAACTCTCTGCATCAGATACTTCACCTGAACGTCTTTGTTCATCGGAATGATCCATCGACTGTAGATAGTGACAATGGTATCCGGTGACAACACTTCCGTGCTGGCGCTACTAATCTCACTACAGTAGGTCCGAGCCTTATGGCGAACCCGTTGCAATACGGCATTCTCAACATCAGGATCAGTAATTAACGCCATGAGACGGTCTCTATCCTCGCTCAAAATACACTCACGATATACGGCTTCGTCATCCCGGAATTTGCTTTCCGCTACAAATTTCCCGTAATGCACACGTTTGGAGATTGCCTGCAGACAACTGACGTCATTTACCGCACTAGAGCCATACTGTCGATCATCGCCGGGACAACAGATTAAAGGAATAATCTCCTGCTCATAAATCCACCGGACCTGCGCATTGACATTGATCTCATTTTCCTCAAGCGGGTTATCAAAATAAGTCAAACTGGGCAACACAGGGTCAGGAAGATCGGAGAAGAAGGGATGTTCGTCAGGACTGGTATAACGGCGCAGCTTCGCATGGGTTCTTTCTGTTTCCTGCAGGAGGAAACCAAGAATGCTGAGTCCCTGCAACGGCGCCCCGAGGGCATCGGCCTCGTAAACCATGGGATTCTGACAAAACTGAGCGCGCTCAATCAGACGGGAAATAATAATTTCCTCAAGCCTGACAAGCGCAACCCGCACATTATCCAGTCGAAACCGTTCACTCATGATTCCCTACTCTCCGGACAGCGCCCTAAACACGGATGGCGGCATCAACCATTTCATCATCGCAGTCCCAGGCAAAATGGACCCATCGAAAGAAAGTCGGCAAAGACCGGCCTTTTCAAAATGCAGGGAGGCTAATTCATTGCTTCCACAAACCAACCTGGAAACCATCAAAGCCAGAGCCGGCATATGCCCCACCAGCATCAGACCACCATCTGATTGTTCCTTAATCCACTGAATCACCTCTTCAACATGCTGTTCCGAGGCCAACGCATCACATGATTCTACGGCACCATCAATGGCAAGTGCCTGCGCAAAAATCTCTGCCGTTTGCATTGCGCGTAAAAGCGGACTGCTGATTATACGAGAAACCTGAGGGCTTAGACGAGCCAGTCCCGCAGCCACCTGTCGTGTGCATTTTTCACCGTACGGAGACAAGGGGCGGTCGACATCATTTAGGACGCCCGACTCCGAAATATCCCTTGCCACCCCGTGTCTGACCAAATATAGCTGCATGTGTTTAATCTAACTGTACGTATATCTTCAAACCCATCCCGAACAAAAAAACGGTTGATTTCAATAAATCACAAATAGCATATCGAGATTATGTTGCGAAGTTTTTTCCGCAAGCCTCAAAAGCCCCATACGATGTTCAAATCGGAATATTCAGACGTGGCAACCTGATTCTCTGGCGCGCAGTCTCCCCCTTAAACGCGCCAGCCGTTCGACGTTCCGGCACATCGTCCCGCGTCATATGCGGCTTTGCCGCAAGCGCCAACATGGTGCCCGAAGATACCGTATGCTTTCCATAGCGGGCGTTCAGTGAATCCTGCGCAATGGTGATTCTGCGAAGTTTCTCAATACGAATACGATCCTCAAAAAGGTCATACTGCTCCGTGGTATCCTCGTCAAGCCCTCCCAGTACAATCATCGTGGAACGGTATTCACGCCCAGGCTCGAAGACCTGTTCGAATAACCCGCGAATCAAGGGCATGGCCTCAAGGGTTGATGATGTAGGCCGTGATAACCGTGCCTCCAGACCAGAGTGATGGTAGTCCTGATGCCGCAATACTACACACAAAGAAGCTGTACGCAACGTGTGACGACGGGCTTTCATAAACGCTGACTCCACATTTCTGACCAGGCGCGCATAAACAAACTCTTTCTCACGGGAAGGTGGTGTGAATGTCTTGGATTTCATGATCGTATACTTGGGGCCTGGCTCGATATCTGTCACTTTGTGCACCGACTCTCCTCGCAGCTCTCGCCACAGGTCATGCCCCGGGCGCTTGAGAAGGCGACGGACCCAGGCTTCCGGACGCATCACAAAATCATAAGCGGTCTGTACTCCGTATTTTTGAAGCAATGCTTCGATGTTATGACCGATTCCCCACACTTTGCCCACAGGGGTTCTCTGTAAGAGCACATGGATATACCTCCCCGGAACAGCCGTAAATCCATCCGGCTTCCGGAACTTTGAGCAAAGCTTGGCAAGACCTTTTGACAAACTGAGTCCAGCAGAAACCGTCATGCCCAACTCATCAGCGATTTCCGCACGTAACCTCTGTACAATGTCTTCATAGGAAGAACGGAAAATGCTACGCATACCCGTAATATCAAGAAACGCTTCATCAATGGAATACTCCTCTACAAACGGGCTGTAGCGACGCATGATGGCAAACATGCGCTTTGAATAGAGACTGTATGTTTCATAATCACTGGGAAGCACAACCAGGTCAGGACAAACTTTCTTTGCCTTGAAAATGGGAACGCCGCGCTGAACACCGCACGCCTTGGCAAGATAATTTGGACACGCCACAATTCCGCGCTCTTGCCCCGTAACCACGGGTTTGCCGCGCAACGATGGCTCCAGCGCCTCCTCAACAGAGGCAAAGAAGGCATCCGCGTCCACATGCACAATCGCTTGCGGAAAAGACCCGGTCAGAATGGGAGAAGCATGACTCACAAAAAAACGATATATGAACCATCGTTCTGTGACCAGAAAAAAACGAAAAACAACACACCCTACTCTACAAAGGGAGACAAAACCCGTAGACGCTCAACAATTGCCGGCATCTTTTCGATAACGTAGTCAATGTCTTCCTGCGTGTTATAGCGGCTGAGACTGAAACGCGTCGAACCGTGAGCAGCCGTAAACGGAACACCCATGGCGCGAATCACATGCGAGGGTTCGAGCGAACCGGAAGTACAGGCCGACCCCGAAGACGCAGCAATCCCCAGATCACTCAACAGATACAGGATGGCTTCCCCCTCAATGTACTGAAAGCTGATGTTCGTCGTATTGGGCAGGCGATGCTTCTGATCACCATTCACGCGGGTATCCGGACAAGAAGCCAGCAACCCCTCTTCCAACCGATCACGCAACGCGGCGACACGACTCTGCTCGTCCTTCATATATTCCGCCGCCAGCTCACTGGCTTTTCCCAGCCCAACAATATAGGGAACATTTTCCGTGCCTCCACGACGACCACTCTCCTGGTGCCCTCCCATAAGGAACGTGTTCAGCTTTGTACCACGCCGGACATACAAAGCTCCGATTCCCTTTGGCGCGTGCAGCTTGTGTCCCGAGAGAGACAACATATCTACAGGCACCTTGCTGACATCGATAGATTCCTTGCCCACGGCCTGGACTGCATCAGTATGCATGACACCACCCGATTCTTTCACCATACGGGCAATCTTACGGATGGGAAAAATAACACCCGTCTCATTGTTGGCCCACATGAGACTCACAAACGACGGCCCCTTCTCAAGCTCTCGCTCCAGCTCGTCCATATCCAGATGACCCGCTTCATCGACACCAATCTCGATCACCTCGTGGCCATGCTCCCGCAAATATCGACAAGGACTCAACACCGCAGGATGCTCCACCCGACTGGTGATAATGCGCACAGAACGACCGGCCGCCTCAATGGCACCACGTATTGCCGTGTTATCACTTTCCGTTCCACAACTCGTAAAGATGATCTCCGACGGATCCGCTCCAATCAATTGCGCAACCTGATTTCTTGCGGCCTCAACAAAAGAGGCCACCTGGCCGCCAAACAAATGCATACTGGAAGGATTTCCCCAGAGGTCATTAAAGAACGGCATCATGGCATCCACGACCTCAGGAGCCACTCGCGTCGTTGCATTGTTATCGAGATAGACGTTACGCATCTATTTCTCCTCCTCGACCATCAGGTCATCCGCCACAAACTCACGCAACTTTTTTTCAACCACTTCCTTGGTTGTGACTTCAGACAGACTACAATGCGCACACATACCGCGCATGGCCACAATAACGCGACTGCCATCCAAATCGATCAACTCAATGTCACCACCATCTTTCTGCAGCATCGGACGAATTTCACGTTCCAGCGTTTCTTCGATGAGCCGGATTTTCTGCAAAACCGTCAGCTTCTTTCCGACGGGTTTCTCGGGAGCCGTCTTTTCCTTCTCCCGCTGCACCTTGGTGATCACGTCACTGATATCCACCTTGCAATGCCCACAACCGCCACCGGCTTTACAATAATTGGTGACCTGATCCACCGTAGTCAGATCGTTGTCCCTCACCACGTGCTCAATTTCTTCCTCTGTCACCCCGAAACACGTGCAAATCACTTTACCGGAGAGAATTTTTTTGCTGGTGTCACCAGTATGATAATTCTCGATCGCCACCTCCAGAGCTTCACGCCCCATGACCGAACAATGCATTTTCTGCTCCGGCAGTCCACCCAGATATTCCGCTATATCCTGGTTCGTGACCTGGCCTGCTTCCTCCAGAGTCATGCCCTTGATAATCTCCGTCAACGCAGAGGATGACGCTATCGCGCTGGCACAACCGAATGTTTGAAACTTTGCATCAAGAATGCATTTTTTTTCATCATCCAGCTTGAACGATAACTTCAAGGCATCGCCACACGCCAGCGATCCCACTTCCCCCACTCCATCGGGATCCTTAATCAACCCGACATTGCGTGGATTCCTGAAATGTTCCAGAACTTTCCCTGTGTAATCCCACATGACTATCGCTCCTGTTCACACTATCAGCCGAATGGCTGTTTTTTATCTTTCTCATCACCAAAGCGTGTAATGCTACCATCAAGGTGTCAGATGGTGCGAGTTCTAATTGATACTTTTCACCACACTCGCAACGAACCTACCCCAAAATACTCATCAAAGAGGTTGACCCGACCGCATGGTTTTGATACCACTTGCCGCCTTATGGGACAGCAACACAGAAAACGAGTAAAACGCATCCGTCGTGACCGCCGTAAAGAGCGCATCAAAGAGCGCAACAAGGCAGCCAACGGCAAAAAGGCTTAATTGCCTTTAACATGCGTTTCCTTTTGATGGCGCGATGGCCGAGTGGCTAGGCACGGGTCTGCAAAACCTGCTACACCGGTTCAATTCCGGTTCGCGCCTCCATCCCTAAACACCTGCAAACAAACACTTTACAGTCATAATGTCTCTGTTTTGGCCATTCGCCAAACATGCGGAAAACGGCCTAAAACGGCCTAAAAGATACCCCTAAAGCGCAACCAAAGCGCAACCAACTCTTTGCACGAGTCCTGGGTTAATCCAGAAATAAGGCGGGATCTCACCCCCAGAGCGCAACCAACTCTCTATAAGGATCCCGAGTTAAGGCCAGAGAGAAGGCGGGATCTCATCCAGAGAGCGCAACCAAAGCGCAACCGCGGCCCCGATTGAGGAGCACAAACTGGCACAAACCGCCCCGCCGTCAACCGGTCTTGCCGTCCCGCGCCGGTGACGTGTTCAAAATGAAATGGCCCACAACGCTCCGGTATGATTAGCTACCTTATCAGTGATCGCATGGGTTGGATCGCTTCCGGCAGTCCGGAAAGATCGAATGTGGAGGTGACGGGACTCTCTCCGTATGGTGTTAGGCGAACGACTAGCCTATTGCTCACCAAAAGTTGTCCGACAAAAGCCACTGCATCCACGGGGCAGAATATGGACTTGCCGTCTGTGGATAGGCCCCACTCTTCGTGTTGGGCGGGATTAGATCCCATTCTATGTGTGACTGTTATGCTGTCCGATCCTAGATACGTACCGAAACCGATGAACACTTCGAGATCACCCTCTTTGTGTCTGATCATGAGTGTCGGAGTGCTGCTAAATATCCCGGACCCAATCGGCTCTTCTGCGGCACGAGAGAGAAAGTAACTTTTTGAGTCGTCAATCGCGGAAATGTCGGTTCGGATTTTCCACCCAACGTGCTTCTCCACGGTCGGTGGTGCCGCTGGTTTCGGTGTCGATACCTTTCTAGACGGCCTGGGCTTGCTTGTGGTCGGTGGTGCCGCTGGTTTCGGTGTCGATACCTCTTGCGAGTTAACGGCGTGCGTGCGTGCGTGCTTGAATGACGGGATTGCGAGCAAGAGCACCGGGGGTACAATCAGCGTGAGCAACATCATGATGATACCGCCCGCAACGCGCCTCTGCGACATGGCAACGATGCTCAGAACGAATGCGGCGAGGAAAAGAGGCGAGTAGATAATAAAAGACCAGAGGCTAATAGACATCAACAGGATGCCTATGCCAAAGCACGCTACAGAACCAATGAGCGCGCCTTGCTTCACGTTAGTTTCGACCTCGTTCCCCCCCCGCACAAATTCCCCGCAATGTTTGCATTTCTTTGTCGAGAGGAGAATCTGAGCGCCGCAATACGAACATGCCTCATGAGTGCTACTGGTTCTTGATTGCCGTATGACGATCCTTTTCTTGGGAACTGGGCTTTGTTGCGGTGGTGGGGTCTGGACTGGTTGAGGGTCTGGCAATTGGATGCTGCCATTGCACGAGGGACACTCTATCGCTTCTCCTAGCATGTCCTCGGGTACCTCAAGCGACTGATTGCAATGCGGACATGCGAATTTCATATCACTCATCGGGGGGTTCCCTTTTTGCTCCGACCGTCTGCGTACGTAATACCTCAATTGATACTACCCAGTTGTGTAACTATGACGTGATCTCATCGACTTGGCAAGATGGAAACCTTGCGCCTTCGCGCGCCGTGAATGTCAAAGGAAAGCCGTTACGATGCCCTTGCGCGGCGTGCTCGATCTCGACATAGACGGCCGCAATGGCTTTGTTTTAACGTGGTGCGCTTGTACCCGTTGCCACACGTCGCACAGATGCCATAAACAAGGCGCGCGACCTCACCCCTAGCGAACCACATTTGACCCGACCGGCCCCGACCCTCACGGCGAACCGGCTTCAGCAACCCGGCCGCAATCCACGCCCGGACTCGACTGGTCCTCACATCAAAATGCTCGACGATCTCAGGGACAGTAACCAGAACGTTATCATTTGTCGTATTCATGGCGCTATTCTCTACTACGTAGAGAACACAGTCAACACCTTTTTTATATCCAACGTCGCATAACATCAGTTATGTCTACTCTCTGCTATAGCCAAAAGTGGCCTTTTCATTGGCCTTTTCGCATATTTTCAATTATTGGCGTATTTCTTTTTACTGTTTGGCGACGATCAAGAGCCCATACCACAACATGTGGGGGGGGGGCGGCCTCGTGCCGGTCTGTCATTTGAAGCCCGTTGCGTTTTATTTTCTGCTGATGTCGCTTAATGAGGTCGTGCTGTCTACAGTGCTGGAAGTACCTTTTTTTTTCTCAGATTGCCGCCGCTTCATGTTTTCATGAACCCCGCACAGCTCGGACCCCGGCAACGCTGGGCACGCGCACTGTAAGCGGCCATTCTTCAGGTATGCTGCACAGTCTGGTTGCTTCTTTTTGGATTGCTTTTTCATCTCGTTTTGTCCCTTCGTTCTGGTTTTGTCACACTTGTCACAGGCAAAAACACTGCCCCAAGAAAAGCTACTTTATTTAGCTTCTTATAGAACGAGCTGGGGACTTGTGACAAGTGTGACAAACTCCTGTTTCACTCCGATAAACGCCTGTACTCGGTCGCTTCCAATTCGTGCCAATTTCTTGACGGCATGCATGCATTCACACACTCTGGTATAGAATTCGTGCGCACCTATCGACCGGTGCCCGTTTTCCTGCCTCCACGTCAAATGCTGGTTGTAGAGCTCCTGCGCTGGTATGCGGTCATCTTGTCCGCCTGGGTTGTAACCGGCCTCCTGTAACCATAAGCGGACAGTGTCACACGTTGCCCGGTGGTCGGCCTTCGCAGCTTCGCCACGTTCTGAATCGGGGACACCATTCAAGAGCAATACCTCTGAGAGTCCCTCAATGGCCCATGCCGCGATTGCTGGCATCTCCCGCCCTATGATCCTGTCCGCAAGCGTAGGATCTCTTTTCTCGGGCGGGCAGGTACGCTCAAACGAGAGTATGCGCAAACGTCGCCACATCCCCTCGGACTTGTCCTCAAGATATGGCAGAGAGTTTGCAGCAAACACGAACCGCGCCCGAACCGGCACATTCAAAAGCTGCTGTTGATTTTTCATCTCAATATCAATCCGCGCGCCCTGCCCGGTAACGTTCTTGAAGAATCCTTCCACCTTGCCCAAACCGCCCTTGCCTAGTCTTGGCATGTCACCCGTCAAATTGATTTTGCTTCGCGTGATAGGCCAACTCTGGAAACGTTCACAGAGCATTTGCAATTCCACGCGGGAAACGTTGTGTTCTCCGACAAGAGCCTCCAAGACTCGCAGCAAGGTAGACTTGCCACTTGCCGCCGCGCCGCAAAGAATCCAGAACGCTTCCCAGCGTGTTTCATCGGACAGGCAAACCCCAAACATCCGTTGCAATGCGGATTGCTCGGGCATGTCTAGTGCATCATCTAGAAGCTGCTGGAATAGTGGCATGCTGCCTTCGTAGGAATCGGCCAACTTGAACGGCAAGATATCAGTTGACCAGAAAGCCTCGGACAGTTTGCGCCGGGCCACGTCCACGAGTTGCCCGCCTTCGCATCCCTTCGCAGCCTGTATTACATCGACAACCGAACCGGCAAAGCTAACGTGATTTCGCGCGGGCTCTGCAATCGGCATGCCGTCTGCATCTCGCCTGATCCAGCAAGGGCGGGCCATGTCCTCGGGAATTCCCGCCATTGTCATTCCTGTCAGATTAGCCAGAATCTCTCGAACCGTGCTTCCCCTTGCCAGCTTCTCACTACGCGCTTGCAGCCATGTCATAACGCGCGCCGATAGATTAGCCTCTGCCATTGATCGCCAGCCCTCGGCGGGTCGATATTCAAACCAATCGCCACACTGCCACCGGATAGCGTATTCACCATCAATGCACGCAAGATACTTTTCCGTGAGTTGCTTATAGTTTATCGGTTGCCGCTTTTTTCCGTTCTCTGGACTGGTCAATTTTCGCACATCGGCCTTTGGCGTGCAAAATTCAGCCGGTTTGATTTCCAGTGATTCAATGGCGCTATTGATATGCTCAGGACTGATCCCGGCTTTTTCCATCCGTCGCACTATGGCCACCGCTGGCAAGCCTTCAACATAGAATAGGTTTTCAGCCATGCCCCGCGCCTCTGCGGTCTGGTCCGGTTCGGTTGCATCCGGCGCCTGGTCCGGTTCGGGCTGGTCCGGTTTGGCCCGGTTCAACCATGCCGGACTAGCCGCGCCGGTTGCCGGTGGTGCTTCGAGTCTTGCGGTCGCGTTCATACTGACACCGCCTTTCGCGCGCGGACGGTTATCTTTTCTATTGCCGCGTCTATTTCGGCAACCTTGAACAGACAAACACGATGCGAGACCTTGGCAAACGGTATCAACCGCCGCGCCATCCACTCGTTGAGTGTACGTTCAGAGATTCCCAGGTATTGTGCCGCGTCGTTTTTGCGCAGGTAGCCAGGCTTCATTCTGCACCGCCTTCGAGCGTAGCCTTCAGACCGCGCAACCCCAGAGCGCCGGGTGTGGTGTGCAACGCCCCAGCAATGCGCAACGCCGTTTCAAGCCGGGGACAAATGCGCCCGTTTGATACCTGAGATATTGTGCAGATGCTAACGCCGGCCGCTCGTGCGATTGTGGTTAGCGTTCTGCCGTCTGCAAAGATTGCCTTTGCGAGTTTGGACCTGTTCCTCTTCATGTGACCGCCTTCTCGGTGACGTGCCACAAAACAAAAAGGGCACGTGACCAAACTTCCAGAGCACTATTGCCCCGGTTGTGTTTTGGTCACGTGCCCATCTCCGAGAGATTCAGCCGCGTTGTTGACGATTTTGCCAGGAATTAGACTAACTCAGTCCACTAGGCCAGCGGTTCGAGGGTCGGCCCCGCAACATACCTAGATTCACTGTAACATTGTCGCCAGTTCTATCAATTTAAAGATTTAGATTTGGCCCGGCATTCGCGGGCCAAGGATTCGCAAATATCATTTCTTTCATTATTGAAAACTGAGTTTCCCAAAATTCTGCCATGCGCCGTGGTGGTAAATCCAAGGCCAAGCGCCGGGCTGAATCGTTGTCGTATATTCTTTGTGCGGGTCCTGGATTGTCTGACAATTTCACGCGCGGAGAATATGTTGGCCGCCTACGCGCCGCTGCCGTATTAGTCGCTTTGACGGCCATCCGGTGGAAATGATGCAAAAGCGCTCGCGGATGTTCCCTGTTGAATGCGCGGGCACACGACGCCCGGCAGAAAACAAAATCCGGCCCTTTTTTCAACTTGGCCGCGTCTGCATCCTTGCAACATTGGGCGCAAGGGAATGTCACTGTGTCTTTTTCTATCATTTCTCACATCGTATCATAAAACTTTACGGGAAGTCAAGTCTCTTTTGAATAAAAAAACATATTTGGCCTAAAAAATGCTGAGGCCTAATGCTACCCGGCCCGAGAGAAGCGCAAAACCCCCTCTTCATGGGCTGGAGAAATGGCCCAAAACCTTGCCGCGCGCGCCTTCGTTATTGTTTCGCCGTCGTGCGTCTGGATGTTGCGATAGGTGTTTCTCAGTAGCTTGATGTCGCTATGTCCCATCAGCTCTGCCGTGTGTGGTGCGTTTTGGTGCATCACCAGATGATAGCTTGCAAAGGCATGTCGACCGGCATTCCCTGGACACGTAACGCCAGACGCGGCCCGTAGTGCCTTGCGCTTCTTTACAAGCGTTGTCTGTGAGTTGTAAGGCCAGACGCGGCCCTTGTCCTGCCAGCATATGGCCAACCACGCCAGAGCGTTCTCAGACAACTCTATATTGCGTCTGTGCCCCTGCACCTTGGCAACGTCACCGTCAATGCTCACAAGCTTATTTGCAACGCTTATCTTGTCCCACGTGAGCCGCGATAGTTCCTCTGGACGGATCCCGCAGAAATAGGAAAGCGCCAACCGTGGCAACATTTCGGGGATGTGTTCCCGCGCCGCATTCAATATCTTCTCGATTTCTTCAGGTGTCAGTATGTCTGGATCCGAATCGGGGACATCTACAGAATCAACATCATCGGCCGGGTTGTATTCAATATACCCCTTTCGACATGCAAATGAGTAGAGCGCTCGGACGTTTGCAAGATAGTGTTTTCGGTTGATCCCAGTCCAGCCGCCCCCGTTAAGCCAATCCGTAATATCATTACTCGAAATGTCGTGAATCATTGCGGCCGGGAAAGCTGCCGAAAATGCTTTGAGCCTCCACGACGCCCCGTCGACCGTTGCCTTGCGCCGTTCAACGGATTTCTTCCCCCGGCGCCCAGGTGCCGCAAGATACTCATTGATAGCATCCGATATGCTCGTGCTCCCATTTGCGGGAAAGTGTTTTCTGTAGAATGTCGCAGAATCCTCCAGAGTCACGCCGTCACCCAGCAACCCCAACGCCTTGGTTGCGTCAATCCGTTGCTCTGTCGTGAGGCTCAGGGCCTCTGTCCCTTCGTTCTGCAGTCGTGTTGATTGTTCCCGGCATTCCTGCCGTGCCTCTCCGAGTGTGGCAAACAATTTGAATCTGCGCTTGCCGTTGCTTTGCTTCAGCCTCACCTGATAGCGCTTGCGGTCTGCTCTATAGGTGATCGAAAACCCGGCCTCAGTCCATCGTTTGGCGTCTGCCTTTTTTGTCGTTTCGTTCATGGTTGCGCCCTCCTTGGTTGCTTGCGAATAGCGGTCTATAACAGTCCATAGAATATGCCATAAGCGCAACCAAAGCGCAACCACTAAATTGTAAGTACTTGCGGCGCAGGGGTCCGGTTATGGTCTGCAAAACCTGCTACACCGGTTCAATTCCGGTTCGCGCCTCCATTTTAGGGGTCAACACCATTAACGGGGGTCAACACCATTACGGGGGCAACCCCGATTTTCCTAGCTACACATGATTCTGACTCTTAACCTGTTGTCCGGCACGGGTCTGTCCTCGGAGCCGTAGCTCCTACGGAGCGAGGCCAAAACCTGCTACACCGGTTCAATTCCGGTTCGCGCCTCCATTTTATATGTTTTACGCCTACGTACTCCAATCGCAGCAAAATGGTCGCTTATACAAGGGATCCTGCAGTGATCTACCTGTGCGCCTGAATCGTCACAACAACGGCTACGTGCGCAGTACAAAACCTTACCGACCCTGGCGCCTAATCTACTCAGAGAATTTTACCACACGAGCAGAAGCTTTCCGGCGCGAACAATTCTGGAAGACCGCCACAGGCGCACGACAATTAAAGAAGCTGTTGTCCGGCACGGGTCTGTCCTCGGAGCCGTAGCTCCTACGGAGCGAGGCCAAAACCTGCTACACCGGTTCAATTCCGGTTCGCGCCTCCATTCCTAGACACCCAACAACAAAGAACTTACAGTTCTATCCGTTGACCCGTCACCCCTCTCGTTGACAGAACATGCATAAAATGCAAGTTTTCGATAATTGCCCGCCTCGCCAAAGAGATTCACCACGGATGCCTGGAGAAGAAGCGCGTGAATTCACGGGTGCCACGTTCTTGTCTCGCTTTCTCAAATCGTGCATGTAGGCTGGAGCATAATGAAAAAGAGAAACCGACTCCATTACGCCATGTTTACCGGCGTGGTGATCATCGCTGGATGCGCTTCGCGTTCAGCACTATCTGATTCCTGGCCCGCTTTCATCGTGACGTACGCCGGGGATACCCTCTGGGCTCTGATGGTGTTTCTGGGAGCAGGGTTTGTATTCCCAAAATTAAGTACAGCCGCCGTCGGCGGCATTGTGCTGGCATTTTCATTCAGCATAGAATTCAGTCAACTCTACCATGCCGCTTGGCTCGACTCTTTCCGCAATACGTTTGTCGGAGCGGTTGCACTCGGTTCCGGATTTCTGTGGTCGGATTTTGCATGCTATACCATTGGATGTGGAATCGGCGTCATCGGTGAAGTGCTCGACGATCTCATGCGCAAAAAAAAACTGACATCTGGCACCGCGTGCCCCATGACAGACAAAACATATTGAGATACATTTAGCACAAAACATCTCGACGGCGTGGCCCGGTACAAGTTATCGTAACTGTTAAATATGGGTTGCGAACGGTATAAGTAGATAAGGAGGCGTAGACTATGATTCTCACTAACGTCGAACAGGTTCCCGGAAAACAAACTTTGGAGCACTACGGATTGGTCTCCGGCAGCACCGTGCGGGCCAAGCATGTGGGTCGTGATTTTATGGCCGGCCTGAAAAATATCGTGGGTGGAGAACTCAAGGGATATACCGAGCTTCTCAACGATTCGCGTAATCAGTCCACTGACCGCATGATCGCTCAGGCCCAGGAACTGGGAGCCAATGCGGTTGTGAACGTTCGCTTCAGCACATCCTCCGTTGCACAGGGCGCGTCTGAAATCTATGTATACGGCACAGCGATTCGCGTCGAGGAGTAAGCGCCATGGGCGAGCTCATAGCACTGTTGATTAATCTCCTGGTGATCTTTTTGCCGATCACCATCGCCATGATCACCGGCACCATTCTTGAACGGCGTCACTTCCGCAACATTGCGGAAAGAGAAGCACAATTGAGTGCACTCCCGGTCCTTACCGGCAAAGCCATTCCTGATGACATGCCCGTGATCGACAGCCGCCTCGTCTCAGGTTCGGTCGTCGTCTCCATTGATTACTTCAAACGCTTCCTGGCATCTTTACGCAATATCTTTGGCGGGGAAATGCGTACCTATTGCAGCCTGCTGGACCGCGGGCGACGCGAGGCCATCTTGCGGATGAAGGAACAACACCCGGGCGCTCACCTCATCGTAAATTTACGTGTGGAGACCAGCAGCATCTCACAGGGGGGGAAACGGGGGAAAAACAAAACCCTCGGATCCACGGAAGTGCTCGCATATGGAACCGCAATCACATTTGGCCCACAAGGTGACGCCTCGGAATAATGCAACGTGAAGATTGTCAATCGGCAACCCCAACAAACCGCTAATGTCAGCGCCGAACAAGGGACAGATTTCAAAGAACTCCGACGCCTGATGCTCTGGCTCGCAGGTCTTATTCTGGTGATCTTTATTGTCGTAGAACTTACTGTCGATTTGACTGTGCGGCACATCTCTTTCGAAACCGAAGCACGCCTGTTCGGCGCGCCATTGTGGTCGCGACTTGCCGGCGTGACAACCAACGACGCAAGATTAGCGGACTTGCAACCGCTCCTGGAGTCCCTGGTTGCCGATCCCAGCGTACCACCCTTACCCTATAAGCTGACCGTGATAGAAAACCCCAAGCCCAATGCCTTCGCCTTCCCGGGCGGGACTATTGGAGTCACCAGCGGACTCCTCGACGTGGTTCACGAAGATATCGAAAGGGCATTCGTCCTGGCGCATGAGCTGGGGCATTTTCACGATCGCGCACACCTGCGTGGACTGGGTCGCGCCATTGGCCTCAGCGTGGCCTTTACCATCGTCTTCGGCGGTGACATGGGGGCAGAATCCGTGGTCCGCATTATGCAGCACGTTGTTGAACGCGGATATTCCCGGCACCAGGAGAGCGAAGCAGATGAGTATGGAATAGCCCTGGTGCATCGCGTGTACAAGCGCACGGATGGCGTTGATCGCCTCTTTCAGCTCTTGAAGGAAGAAGGAACGCCGCCGGAATGGACATACATGTTCTCCACACACCCATCCCCTTCACACCGGATTAAGGAACTGGAAGCTTTTTCCAAAACCTTACCCAACCAATGAACAATGCTGAACAGTCTGCAACATTGCATCCCGAGTGGTCGCAGCTTATGATGTCACAATCGAATCATGAATACCTCTCAACTAAAAATCTCAATACCCCTCCTGGCCACATGCTCCTTGCTGGTTCTTCTAACGGCTTGCTCACGAGCACCACAAGTCAAGAACGACACAGAAATCGATTCGCCACCGACTCGCATTGCTTGTGCATCTCCCGCTGCCACTGAAATCGTCTACGCATTGGGATGCGGCGATCGCGTCGTAGGGGTCAGTGACTTCTGTAATTTCCCTGCCGAGGCACGAGATAAACCCCGTATCGGTGGCTGGATGAGCCCAAACCGCGAGCGCCTGCTGTCCCTGCGCCCCGACATCATCATCAGCCAGGGTAAGAATGAAAAACTCCACCGTTTCGCAAAAGCACATGGCATCACGTTTATCGCGGTAAAGCTCGATAGCATGGCGGACTTCTTTGCGGCTGTCAGCGCCATCGGAAAAAAACTTTCTGTACCACAGAAAGCGGCTAAACTCCGCGAAAGTCTTTCTGCACAACTCAACACGATTCGTGGCCTCAGACCGCCAGGCAGCACTCAACGCGTCGCACTGTTACTGGGTCGGGAAGCCGGCAACATGAAAGGTCTCACGGCTGTCGGCAACGATACCTTTCTCACCGAATTGTTGCACGTGGCCGGCGGCATTAATATCTTTGCCGATGCGCATGGGCTATATCCACAAGTGGCACGTGAGTCACTCCTTGCGCGGCAACCTCAATTTATCATTGAACTGCATCCGGGGATGACATCAGCAGAGTCTGTGGCAACCATAAAAGCCGATTGGCAGAAATGGCCGCAGCTCGCAGCCGTCACCAATAAAGGCGTGAGGTGTGTCACCAATGACTTTGTATTGATCCCGGGACCACGGATGATCCAAACCGCCGAGGTATTTGCGCGCATCTTACACACCAAAGAGGGCCTGTAGTTTTGCTTTCCATGCATAACATTCAATTTTCCTATGACGACGGCCCGTGGGAGCTGAATGTGGACTCTTTTACACTTGAGAAAACATCCTGCGTGGGCATCCTGGGGCCCAACGGATCCGGCAAAAGTACATTGCTACGCCTTGCGGCAGGCATCCTGAACCCTGTGGCAGGACACATCACACTGAAGGGCTCAAACCTGACACACTTAAAACGCCGCGATGTGGCTCGAAGTATCGGCTACCTGCCCCAGGAAAGCCCCATGCTTTTTGACTATACTGTGGACGAAGTCGTCCGTATGGGACGCTACCCGCATCTGCAAGGTATGGGACTGTTCTCAGTAGAAGACCAAAACGCTGTTCAGTCAGCACTGAGAACCGTTGGTTTGGAGAAACTAGCTTCACGCCCCCTGTCTCACCTTTCCGGTGGCGAGCGTCGGCGTGCACTCATTGCCTCGGTTCTTGCACAAGACCCCGAACTGATGCTTTTAGATGAACCCACGAGCGGACTGGATATCCATCATGCCGCAGAAGTCTTTCATGTGGTACGGAGTCTCGCAAACCGCGGCATCGGTATCCTGCTCGTGACACACGATCTTAACTTGGTTTCACTGTTCTGCGATCAACTGATCCTCATGCGGGAAGGTGGTCGCTTCGTCGAAGGAGCACCCTCTAAAGTTCTATCCGAAAAGAACGTGACGGCCCTTTACGGCAAAGATTTTCTTGTTCAAAGTCATCCTCACCATACCCAGTGTCCTATGGTGCTGCCCATGGGACCTGATGACGCCAAAACAAAGTCAGAAGGTGCCATATGATGACACCACGTTCTCAACTTTCTCGCGTCATCCTCTGCCTGGCAGGCTTCGGCATGGCGGCGTGCCTCCTGCCCTGGTTCGGGGCGGAATCACTGTCCCTCGAATCCATCATGCATTTCCTGCAGGGCGAGAATACGGTGGAAGGGTTTATCTTTTTCCATCAGCGCATTCCACGTGTCATCATGGCATTGCTGGTGGGGGGCTCACTGGCAATGGCTGGCGTAGCACTACAGGTACTGTTCCGCAACCCCCTGGCAGAACCCTGGACACTAGGCGTGGCCGGCGGTGCATCCGTGGGTGCCTTCATTGCCGTGGTTGCCCCATCCATTCACTTCAGCATCGGCCCACTGGCCACGAGTCAATGCCTGGCTCTGGTCGGCGCACTACTCGTGCTGGGTATGGTCTACCTGCTGGCGCGCTCACCCAAGAGTTTTGCTTCACACACGCTTCTACTGGCCGGCATCACGATTGGCATTCTCTCAGGCGGCATCATTATGCTCATCTCCTACTTCATTTCGCCATATGAATTCCTATCCTTCCATCGTTGGATGGTGGGGGGCGTCGACGCTGTGGGCTATAGTGACCTAGGCTCTTTTCTTATTCTGGGAATTCCCGGATGGATACTATTGGCATCCCAAACGCGCGAATTCAACCACCTTGCACTGGGCAGCGAGATGGCACTGGGACAAGGGGTGGATGTACGTCGCACAAGAAATCTGGCCATACTGGGAGCGGGACTCATCACCGCTGCGGCTGTGTCCGTCACGGGTCCAATCGGCTTCATCGGAATGCTGATACCGCATGCCACACGCGCGCTTGTAGGTGTCGACCATCGTGCCGTTATGCCGTCGGCCTTTGCCATGGGAGGCATCGCACTGGCCTGTTGCGATACCTTTGCACGTACCATCCTGGCACCAACCGAATTACCGGTCGGAATCATCACCGCAGTTGTTGGCGCACCCATCTTCCTGCTGCTACTTATTCGCATCAGTCGGTAATGCGCACATGACGCTTGTCACTTTTCGACAGGATGACTATGCGCCTTCGGCCAGGCAACACATGATCGATGTCCCCTGCCCTTTTTGAGACTCAATATCAAAAGTTGCTCCAATTAAATCTGCACGATGCTGCATAATGGCCAGACCTGCCCCTGGCGATTTCGTCGACTCGATATCAAACCCTTTGCCATCATCACAAATGGAAAGCGTCAAGCCTCGATCATCACGCTTAAGAGCAATTGCAATCCGCGAAACACCCCCATGCTCAAGCGCATTACGCAGGGCCTCTTGCGCAATGCGATAGAGTTGCGTTGCCACTGCATTATCTTCTACAACAATGCCGGAATCACAATCAAAGCGCACATCTGCATGATTCACACCACCTACACTAGTCGTCAATTCTGCCAGGGCCACCTTCAAGCCGCCGGGATTAATCTCAACCGGCAGCAAGCCCTTAGAAAGGGCTCGAACCTGCGCCTGAGCCGTTGTGATGCTTTCTGTCAGTTTCCCCAGACGTTTTGCCAATGAAACATCCTCAGACGAAAATCGCTGCTGAACACTTCGGGCTAACATACCCGCAACCGCGACTTGCTGTCCCAAAGAATCGTGAAGCTCTTGTCCCAATCGGCGTTGCTCACAGTCGGTAACATCCGCAAAACGTTTTTGCAGATACATGCGCTCTGCTATTTCTCTTTCCAGATTTGCATTGGCCTCAAACAACGCTGTGCTCTGCACCTTAAGAGCCCGCGTACGGTCATCAACCAGTTGTTCCACACGCTGTTTCTCCTGCGCTAGTCTGGCGAGATAAAATGACAACCACCCCGTGACTAGAAGCCCAACAAAAAAACTCACGTATGGGGTAATCGTACGCTGCTCTGATAAATATGCCTTGCTCGGAGTCGCCACTACCTTCCACTGGCGACCACCTGCCGGTTTCAGGCACTTCTCATAGGAATAGTCCGGTATCAACTTAACTCCAACCTGTCTCGTTTTGTGAAGAAGTTCACTTGTTCCATCTGAGAGCTCATCAAATACACACAACTCGATCATACCATCGTCAGGTATGTGCGCGCCCGACGCTGCCAGCAGGTCATGCAAGCGAAACACGCCCGACACCACACTTCGCAACGAAGCCCGCCGTTCATCAATGCTGGTCGGATTCCCGTAATAGATCGGCACAAAAATCAGTACCGCCCACTCATCAGCCAGTTCCTGGACCAGCGTTATGCGCCCCGTCGCCCTGGTCTCACCCGTGTCTCGAGCCGAGTACAACGCTTCACGTCGGACCGGATCTGAAGCAACGTCAAACGACAAGCCTGCTTGATTCCCCTCTAACGGCTCAATAAAATATACGGGAAAGTACTCATCCCGCTCGCCAGCCCTGACCATGCGGCCCTGTTCTTGCCTTTCCGTAATTTGGAAACCATCAATTCCATCGTTTTGCGCACGTTCTTCAACCGCACGTCTCTCATGTGCAGGAACACGAGGAAGCCATCCCACAGCCCGCATCGAAGGATAGCGGTTCAACAGAAATCTTGAGAATGTATTGAACTCATAACGGGTTACCTCTTCCGAGGAGTCAAACAAAGCCTTGACCGAACGCAAGATGGCGATATCTTCACCAAGTTGCTTATCAATCAAAGCCACATGCGCATCAATCTTATGCACAAACTCTTCACGGATACTGGCGTCATCGTCCCCATACAGGCGCAATGCGAGCAGAACAGACAGAACAAAGCCGGCTCCAAGACAAATATGTGCAGCAAGGTCGAATTTAGCACGAAGGTCGTTTTTCATTGCAGTGACCGTTGAGGAAAGCGATTCTCACCTGCCATGACCCGACGCATACAATCCAACACATACTGAGGGTCTTCACTCTTGATTACATAGCCATGAGCACCTGCTTCACGCGCTCCGTCAATATGAAATGGCTCATCGTGCAAAGAAAAGACCACAAGACGCATAGAGGGAGCACACAAACGAAAACGCTTCACAAGGTCAAGGCCATCCTCCCCTCTCAGCGAAAGATCAACCAGAGCTAAATCCGGCTGCAACGCCTCACACTGCTTAAGAGCATCAGCAATATCGCAGGCTTCGCCACATGTACTCAGATCGTTTTCGTCCTCAAGGATGAGGGCGACCGCTGCACGCACCGTAGGATTGTCATCCACAATAAGAACTCGAATCACAGGAAAATTGTCTGCTCGACTATCCATGCAAGTTACGATCCATAATCATCAACTCTCGTCAATTCATCTCGCACTTAACCGTTTCTTGTTGCGCTATTTCCATTGCAAACTACCAACCTGGAAAGCAAAGGTCAAATGGTTGATACCTACCCTTGTCCTGCATTCTCATCGAAGAACCCTTGACAAGTTGCTGCAATATAAGGTGATCTATACGCGCATTATCGTCGGCCCAATACGGAAGGGCTGGTCAGCGTTAATCTTAGTGGAAACAACAAACGGGAACACAGCATGCAAAAGATCAAATGGGATCAGAGCCTCAGCGTAGGAGTCGAACTGATTGACGAACAACACCAGACCTGGATTGATCTCTACAATCGACTTACCGAGGCCGTCGCTGCGCAACATGGTGTCGAAAAAGTTTCCATGGCGTTGAGTTTCCTCGTGGATTATACCGAGACGCACTTCTCCTCAGAAGAAACTCGCATGGCTGAAAGCAACTACCCCGACAAGGACGCGCACACAACCAAACACAAAGAATTTAGAACCACGCTGGATGGACTTGTTCAGGATTTTCAAGAAGATGGTCCCACGGAAGATCTGGCCGTGGCCATTGACACCCTTCTGGGAAACTGGCTGGTCAAACACATTCGCACCGTCGACATGCAACTCGGATCATTCCTGAGCGCACAATAAGCAGAAAGGGCCATCGTCAATCACTAAGAACTTGCCGAACCATCCGACAAAGCTCGGCCGCGGCATAAGGCTTTTGAATAAGGCCCAGCATGCCCTCGTTAAGCAACCCCTGGGCTTTTCCATTGAGACCATAACCGGTGGAAAGCAACACCTTAATATCCGGATTGATCTCCTTTAGAGCACGGAAACATTCGCCGCCATCCATACCCGGCATTTCCATATCCAAAAGTACAAGGTCTATCTCGTCACCGTGTTTTCCGTAATACCCCACCGCGTCCGTACCGCTTGTAAAACTCTCGACTCGGCACCCTGCCTCCAGAAGAATTGCAGCGGCTACATTCACCACCACCGCTTCGTCATCCACAACCATGATGCAATGTCCATCCAATCCGTCAACACTCTCATCCACCTCGTTACCATGGGACTGAGCATCCATGCCTTTTGTTCGCGGCAGACAAATCGTAAACGTTGTTCCCTTGCCCACTTCGCTGCTTACACCAATCGTCCCTTTATGATTCGCCACAATACCATAAATCATGGCAAGCCCCATCCCGGTTCCCTTGCCTTTTCCTTTGGTCGTAAAAAATGGCTCAAAGATGCGTCCAAGAAATCGCTCGGATATGCCGCAACCCGTATCCATCACAGTCATCTCAATCCAACCATCCTCAGAAAAAGGCAATGCCCGTGTGCGCATTCCGGCCGAATCTATGTCCGCAGTAGCAATGGTAAGCCTACCGCCATCGGGCATCGCGTCTCGTGCGTTAACACCAAAATTCGCAATAACTTGTTTGAGTTGAGAGCGGTCTCCCAGAACCGCTGGACACGTCGCAACGCAACGCGTCTCGACTTGAATATTCTCTCCCAACGTTCGTGACAATAACTCTACCGATTCTTCGATAATCATATGCATATTTACGGGTTCACTGCGATGTCGGCCGCGCTGTGCAAACCCGAGAAGTTGTTCGGTCAATTCGGCAGCCCGACGCGCAGCGGTCTCGATGGCTTCAGCAAACGTCCTGTTGGTGTCGTCCTCAGCCAACTTGCTGCGCAAAATCTCTGAATACCCGAGAATGCCGACAAGCAGATTATTGAAATCGTGAGCAATGCCACCTGCAAGCTGCCCAATAGCCTCCATGCGAGCCGATTCACTCAACCGATCTCGCAGCGCCTTCTCCTCGCTGATATCCACAAGAAACGCAAGTACTGCGGGATGCCCGCGCCATACGACACGAACGGCACTAACTAATGTCCACAACGTGCTCCCATCCGGGCACAGCATCCGTATCTCAATGCGCTCCGTTTTTTTCGACTCACTCGCCAGGCGCTCCTCGTAAAAGGCTTTCACTCTTTCACGATCCAACGCATAAATCGGGTCGAGCAACCCCATGCTCCGCAGTTTTGCGGGAGTATATCCCAGCAAGGCCACCATACGCTCATTAAAGAATGCCACCCGCTCATTCTGAATAATGACCAGCGCTTCACTCATATTCTCGACAACCTGGCGGTAACGCTCTTCGGCCTGTCGACGCAACCAGACACTAAACGCAATGGCCATAGCCCCTATTAAGAAAAACAACAGAACGCCGAATAAGAAAACCGCCAATGTCCGCTGTTGCGGCGTCAAAGGATATGACGGGGCCGGCAATACGCATGACACAAGACGCCAACCCTCAAGAGGAGCATCCACCGACAACCGTACATGCTCCTGCCCTGCCACATGCACCCGTTCGCCGGTCAAATCATGTTCAAGAGAAACCAATTCCGCCCCCGAGAACTGCCGACTACGATGCAGTCGTTCACGTATGTCAGTCGACAATGGCCAGGCCGCCTTCAACAACCAATCATCCCTGTTGGATGCAAAAACAATCCCATCGGGTGATAACAGCGAAACAGGCGAATGAAAAAGGGCCAGAATCTCGTCCACAGTGATCAGCCCCATCTTGGCCACAACCACTCCCGCCGGCGCAATCGCTCCCGGTAATTGAACGGGCTCACTGAAATAAAGTCCACGACGGCCTGTCGTGACGCCAACCGCAGCATAAATGCTGCTTTTCCCCTGCATCGCCTGAATAAAGTACGGACGGAATTCGTACGATTTCCCCGTGAGTGACGACCCTTCGCCATTGTACCGTGTCGAGGCAACTACGGTACCGGCACTGTTCATCACATAAACAATTTCCGCATCAATCAGCTTCTGAACCGTATCCAGCACACGCAACACTTCGGGTGCATCCGGCGGCAACTCACCCGCTATCGTGCTCACAATCTCTGGTGTATCGGCAAGGCTTCGAGTTCCTGCTCGCGCTCCTGACGACAAGCGGTGCGCAATTGCATCCGCCGCCAATTGCAGGTTAGCCTCTTCAGACGCCAGATGATTCTCACTACGCAAAGCCGGCAGATGAACCGACATCGCCACATACACCGCCCACACTGCCAATACCGCCAGTAAAACAATGGGGCTAAAGAACGACCATACTATGCGTGATATTTTAATTCCCGAATATCCCTTCATGAGTCTCTCTGATAAGAGTACTACATAAATACTTGCATGAAAAACACTACGTTCGTCAAAATAATATTTCACCCGTTACAACGACAACGGAAATGCGCCGGGACCCTCTGACGTGAGGCGATCGGAAGACAGAACCGCATCCAGCATACCCGTCAGACGTCCCCGGTCTTTGGGTAAGCGTCCCTCAATGGGAACCACATTGGATACATGATTGGCCGTCAGCACGGACGTGCATTCCGTGAGGCCGTCAATCAGATCCCGCATTTGCATGACGGCTTCCCGTTCACTGAGAAAGTCGTCACGCTCACCACAATCCCATTCCTTGCCGATCGGTGTATTGGGCACCGGAATCATTCTCAGAAAAGATAACTGCCGCGGCTTCATGCGGTTGAGAATGTCCACCGTATGACGCACGTGCGCATCATATCTCGAGCGCCCACCCAACCCGATGAGCACCATCACAGACATGCGCAATCCGGCCGCCTGAGCACGCAATGCGGCTTCCAGCATTTCCGCACCGGTCTCACGCTTGTCCGCCGCCCGCAATACCCCATCGTCCCCGCTTTCCAACCCCATGTAAAGCGTATGCAGCTTCAACTCGCGCAACTGCCGAAGTTGCACTTCGCTGTGCTTCAGAATGGAAGCACCATTGGCATAGCTACCCACGCGCGCCAATTGCGGCAAGGCATTGTTCACAGCGTTAAGAATATCCAAGAGCGATTCCGTCGGCAGGTGCATCACATCACCATCCGCCAAAAATACGCGACGGGCAGCCGGATCTACGACAGACTGCTCCGCCAAGTCCGCCATCCACTCTTCGCGCGGCAAGGCATCATAACGCACGCCTTTGTACATGCCGCAGAACCGACAGCGGTTCCACGGACAACCATTAGCCACCCGCAACAGCAGGCTATACGCTTCGGCCGGAGGGCGAAACATAGTGTGACTCTCGATCATGGTACGATCCCCGAATAAATCAATCGCAAGCAAGCCAGTAAGACCAGCACCTGGATCAACACCCGGAAAAGTTTCTCCGGAATATGTTTCAACGTCACAATTCCCAGCCATGCCCCAATGGCAATAGCCGGAAACAGACACGCATTCAGCACAAGCGACTCCGCAGTGATATTACCCAAATCCCACTGCAGCGGCACCTTGATCCAATTGATCAGAAAAAAAGCAACAGCCCTCGTACCCATAAACTGCTTCTTCGGCAAAGCAAAAATCAACAGGTACATGGTGTAGATGGGCCCCGCCGCGTTTGCCAGCATCGTCGTAAACCCCGTGAGCAAACCGAAAGCAGGAGCCATCCACACCGGGGGGTGCAGCTCAGAGCGTCGCCCCTGGCGCCACTTGAGCCATAAGCTCAGGGCCAGCATAACAAGCACGATGACGCCAATACTGATACGCATGACGCTATCGTACTCCTGCTCCAGAGACTGAAATCGACGCATAAAGAAATAGCCCACACCAATCCCCACAACCACCCAGGGCAACGAATAAAGCAGATAGCGCCACTGGGCATCTTTACGGTACGCGCCGACCGCAAATAGATCTGCCATAATCAGCATGGGCAAAAGAAATCCAACCGACTCGGCAACCGGAAAAATCATGGCAAACAGTACGGGATTCAAAATGCCCACACCCGCCACGCCGGTCTTGGAAAAACCCACCACCATGGCGGCAAATAACAACAAAGCCCACCCTTGAGGGCTGTGATCAAATAAGGTCCAATTTTGCGGTATCATACTTGCCTTTCATATACGCGCGCAGAGTACGAGAAGAAACCGCTTAAACACCAGACATTTTGCGGGACGCGTGTGCCCCGTCGCCCTCGAACAGCGAGGGATCGTCGCGTTACAATTGAGAAGCGATGCACTCGCCCCAAAGCCCCCTTCTCTTGCGCGCAACCGCCCCCTCTGCTATAGATCTGAACATGTCAGTAACGATCATCATACTCTTAAGCGGCGCAGCAGCCTGTGCCGTACTGTATACGCTCAGCAAAACCGCACGAGCGAAATCCTGCAAAAAGGCGCGAACCGAACCCTTCCCTCCCGCATGGGAGGAAATCCTGAACAACGAGTTTCCGCCCTATCAATATCTACCGGAATATCTGCGCACAGAGCTACAGGACGAAATTCAGGAATTCCTGTTTTCCAAACAGTTTGAAGGTTGCGATGGACAGGAAATCACTGATGAGATTCGTGTGCTGATTGCAGCCCAGGCCTGCGTTCTGTTACTCAACCGCGATGTTCGCTGCTATCCAAAACTACGCAGCATTCTGGTCTACCCCAGCACCTATGTTGCAAATAACGATGGCCTGTTTGGCGGCGGAAACGGCAACGGCTCCGTGCGTCTTGGCGAATCATGGAACACCGGCGTTGTCGTGCTGGCCTGGGATAGCGTAAAACGCGGAGCCATGAATTTTGACGATGGTCACAACGTGACCATGCACGAATTTGCCCACCAACTGGATCAGGAGGACGGCAACGCGGATGGCGCCCCCATCCTCCCCCGCCCGGCCTATGCGTCCTGGGCACGTGTATTGTCTTCAGAATATACACGCTTGCAGCGCTTCACCCGCAAAGGACGCAAAACCGTGATGGACCGCTATGGCGCAACCAACCCGGCGGAGTTCTTTGCCGTGGCAACCGAAACGTTCTTTGAAAAGCCGGAACAAATGCACAAGAAACATCCTGAGCTTTATAGAGAACTCAAAACATTCTATCATCTGAATCCGATTGAATGGCAGGAATCGCAGACCCCTAGAATCAGAACAGGACAGCATGCATAACAATATATCGTGGACCATTAAGCTTGAAAACCGCATTAAGCGTGAAACGCGCGTGCACGTTTCCAAACATGGGCTCAAATGGCAATTCAAACGCTCAGACGAAGAGGCATGGGACTATGATAGCGACCCAACAAAAGAGGACTGGGACATGCTCGAAGATATCCTGAAGCGGCGAGCTGGACGAGGACGCGGCGGCAACGCCCTTGAATCCGTTCGTAAAATGCGTACAAAGGCGGGGGCATAATGCACGAGTTCTTTGCCGCCGCCATTTCCGGCACCGAAAAAGCGCTATGCGAGGAACTGCGCGAACTGGGATTTGCCAGTGTGCGCCTCAATCGTGGCGGCATTCCATTTCGCGGGGAGATGCCGGACGGCTGGCGCGCCTGCCTGACCACCCGCATCGCACAACGCATTCAACTGCTACTCGGACGGTTTCCCGTTCCCACAGCAGACAGCCTCTATCAGGCCGTTCGCGGCATTGACTGGTCGCCTTACATTGATCGAAGCAAAACATTATCCGTAAACGCCGTCTGTGTCGGCAGCGACATCACCCATAGCGGTTTTGCCGCACTCAAGGTCAAGGATGCCATCTGCGATCATATACGTGCCACCTCCGGTGGTCGTCCCGACATCGACAAAAACGATCCGGACATCCGCGTGTTCCTATACCTGGCAAACAACAAGGCGGCGCTCTATCTGGATCTCTCCGGAGAACCTCTGCATCGGCGCGGCTACGGCCGTGAAGCCGGGGTCGCGCCCCTGCGTGAAACCCTGGCAGCCACAATGCTGCGCTTATCAGGATGGGATCGACAATCCCCACTGATGGATCCCATGTGCGGCTCCGGAACCATCGCCATTGAGGCCACTATGTGGTCTGCCAACTTCGCTCCCGGATTGTTACGCGATACATTTGGTTTCGAGCGATGGTGCGGTTTCTCCAAAGAAGATCGCGCCGAACTCAAAGAGCTGAGGGGTGAACTGCGGCGCGGCGTCAAGAGCAAGACCGCACGTGTGATTGCCTGCGATCATGATCCTGAATTGCTGGAAAAAGCAAAACAAAACGCACGCGCAGCCGGAGTGCGGCCCGCCTTCAAGCAACGCTCCATATTAGATCTTCAGAAAGACGAAGCCGCAAAGTTTCTGATAACCAACCCGCCTTACGGCGTACGACTTGAAAAAGACCCCGACTTCTGCAGGCGTTTCGCGGCCACTATCAGTCGGCTACATGGCTGGCGCGTATGCTTGCTGGCGGGATCCCCCGACTACGAACGCATGATCTCCGCAAAGCCACAATTCAAAATCGCCCTGCCCAACGGCGATCTCAAATGCGACTTCCTCGTGTATGACATCGATTAATCTGATCTATTTCTCAATAACACGGTAGAACCGGTTAGAGACAGGCACTGTTCCCGCATGCAACCAAACGTTTGTGATGGGCGGCGGAAACGGGTTGGTCAGAACCGTGACCCAGTTGGTATTCAGCAGATTCGTACACGCTTCCAGATATTGTGTACCCGCACCGGATGTGCCCAGGGAGTTCACGATGCTTGCGGGTCCCACCGTCACCATGGCGATATTGGTGATGATAATCTCGCTCTCCAAGCCGACCTCATCTGTCGTAAGCTCAAATGCGAGATCAAAAGGCTCGTCTGGATTGATATGGTCTCGAGGTAGTATCGCCTCCTGCCACGGACCATCCGGCCTTGGCTTTTCCACAGAGAAACACGGGCTCGTAACGCGCTCTGAGATTTTCCAGCCCCATCCCCCATGCAAATTTGGCTCCTCTATGGGACGGAATAACGGAGGGAATACCGCTTCGATATTCAGCCAGTAATGCCCTCCTTCTTTCTCGTACCAGGGTTCCGCCACATCCAGAAGATCCACGTAGTACTGGTATTCATGCTCGAAGTAGTACGGCGGCTCCGGGTTAACCCAAAGCTGCGTGACGACGCCGTAATACATTTCATGGCAGTCCTCAATACGCACAAAGATGTTCGTGATCTCAGGTCCGGGCACACACCCCCCTGCGGGGTCCTCATCGTGCCAGCTCAGGTTGAAGCCAAGCGGCTTCTGATAGAAGTTTGTGCTCGGAGGCAAAACAGGAGACCCCTCACTCCCGTCCACCCAGTACATCCAGTTACTGTAGGATCCCCACCAATGAATATCCGTGATGCGTCGTCCATCAGAGATAAAGTCGTCAGCCCGCAGATAGGGAGATCCTATGGGTTGATCGTCCTCATAGCGCCAACTCCACATGTCGGTCCCTGTGATCATGTCCGGCATCTGCGACCACTTCGTCGCTCGCCGCGGACAAACCTCAGTTAAGAGCTCGAACGCCATATTGAGAGAAGGACCCTCGTTTGCGGGATCAGTGAAAATGGTATAGCTATCATTCGGGGACCAGAACAAGAACGGCCAAGGGTAATCAGGCCAGATCATTTCGAACCAGATTGGCGCGCCGCTCCCGATATCGGCTTCAGGCCAGACGACCGCATCATCAATGATGTTCATAGTCGTCGAGGTCTTCCAGCCCCATTCCGGACCATCCCCTTCCGCACCTGGCACATAGTCGGGAACATAAATTGCTTCAACGCTCAGCCAATAAATGCGTCCCGCCTTCTCGTTCCACGGTTCGTGCAGCTCAACCCGATACTCGTACTCGTGCTCGACGGGAAGATCCTCCTTGTTGGTCACTGCACAAAAATACGTTTCCGTAACCGTACCGGTATCCACTTGAATCTGACCAAAGGATGCCAGCGGAACAAACACGTTTGTTAATACTTCTCCAGGCATGCTGTATCCCATTCTATTTTCCGGAGCATCCTCAGGAACATCCGTATACCAGGTCAGCCGAAACCCCATCGGACGACCACTCTGTTCATCCTCCGGCGGAACCGATCTCAGCCAACCAGGATAAGAACCCCACCAGCGGATACCATCAATGGGACGTCCATCGCATATCCAATCATCCGCCACGCGATACGTGTTGGTAATGCCCTGACCCGTAGGGTCCCATTGAGCATAGGAAGGAAGATCGAGGCCGTAATCACAATCCGGCGGTTGAATCCATTTTGGACACAAACGCAACACACCATCGGGTGCGGGATCCGGATTCGGCGTAAATTCTCTGATCCTGAGCGAGAAGCCCGTAGGCTCCCCCGCTGCATCCAACAACGGAACCAGCGTTCCCGTTTCATTCGTGTATGACTCATCCTGCGCCGGCGGCTTATGGGTATGAACAGCCGACATGCGCGTAGGTCCTCCCGACACCAGCGGATCATTACCCTCGATTTCAATCTCTACAAACACGTCAAAAAAGCTGTCCATATGAAATCCAGACCCGGATCCAAAGGGCGCCACATCCAATAAACCCGAGGTATCATTGACCCCTTCCTCCATCTGTCCCACGGCTGGCTGCATGGGCCATACATGCATCTGAACCGGCCCCAGCGAGCTGCTGCCCGACAGCGACAACGAAACGATCTCGGTCTGAACTTCGTCAGTACCATTCCTATCATCATCGCGCGCATCCCCCTCGTTGGGCCCTTCAAAAAACACATGCATTGCGGAGGGGCCCATCAGGTGGAGAGGCTCCGAGGAGCCTGTGGGATGCACAAGATCAGCCACTGCTGCGGACTCAGGAAACACATCAATCTCAACCGCCGGAGGCGGGTTGCTTGCCACGATGACACATGCAAGATCCAACGGCTCCTGTGTCTGCGCTCCGGGGTGAGGCGGCGGATATGTCAGGACTGTCCACCCATTGGTATACGGAGCCGTGCCCACTGCGTACGCTGCCGCATCATTCCAATGATCCACCGATGTCTTCCACCCGAATTGTGCACCGGGAACCGAAGGTTCCGCCTGAACAGCCAGCCAGTATACAAGAGGCACCTGCAATGTGCCTGCCTGCACAAATGGCGGATCCATGATCATAAAATTATATTGCCAACAGATCTGATCCGCCTCAGGAATAATTTCTCTTAGCGCCGGATTGTACCACCACTCACTCACCCTCTCCTGCTCGGAGCGAACCGTGAACATTGATGGATCAAACCGCTGCGCCCAAAGCACATCTCCCGGCATACTGTAGCCACTCGGACTCTGCTCTGCGGGAATATCCGCATGAATGCTCAACACAAAATTTACGTTACTCGGGTTGCCCTCCGGCACAACATCATTAAACCATGATCCCCAGATATGAATATTCGTAATCGGACCTGTAGCATCGCACCGGAAATCATCTGCCACAAGAACCGGCGGTTCAAGCGTTACCGAGGCACTCACATCCATGCCGTTAGTTGTCAGATCCGGATGTTGAACCCACTTATTAGACATACCTGGAAACCAGTCTGCCGTGCATAGAGATGCTGAAAACCACATTACTGTGCACACGAAGAGTGTGATCGATCTTGCCTTCATGGTCGTCCTCCATGATTTGATGATGGGAGAGTACAGGGGTTAATACAGGGACAGAGAATCCGTTCCCGAGCCGACAATCTGGATGTATTCCGCAAGCCGTGCATGACGCACCTCGCACCATCCGACATTGACTCCGGTTGATTTACAACCTCTTAACTGATTTTTATTCTCTCACCAAGCTAAGGAGAGTCAAGGGATTTCCTGAAGAAATCTTACATTTTGAAGAATCAGAAAGGATTTCTATAAAAACATGAAATGGCTCGCTATACGAGACCAGCCCGAGTCAATGCCTCACGCAAATCCTCCATGGCCGCGGCAACGTCCCCGACGGCCCCTCGAATGCCCAGATGCAATTCGCAACCGTCGTCCAGCATTCTGGGCAGACTCGACAAATGAACGGTCGGGTGGCGTTCGATAACACCATTCATAATCTTCACAATGTCGGACTCTGCGATATCCTGAAGAACAAGCACCTGACTGTCACGCTTATCACCGGCTTTATAATACGTCTCCAGCACCCACACCATCATGGGATGCGCCATCTCAGGAAAACCCGGCATAAAATAGCCATTTTGAATCGAAAAACCCGGCACCTGGTTCACCGGATTCGGGATCAACTCCGCACCCGCCGGAAAGTCCACCATTCGCAATCGCTGCTCCGCGACCCCATCTCCCCAACGCTTGCGAAGAATGCCCTCACCCTCGGGATGACGCACCAGTTTAACACCCGCTGCCAGCGCCGCACAATCGCGCGTCAAATCATCCGGCGTGGCCCCAATACCACCACAACAAAAAAAAGGCTCCGGACGGGACATCGCCCACTCCAGTTGCTGACGCAGAAGCACAGAATCATCAGGTAATAAAAGAGTATAAACCAGCTCCAGATTCCACTTGGCGAGCAAATCACGTGCGTACGTGAAATGCGCATCCGTTCGCCGTCCGTCAAGAATCTCACTGCCGATGAGGATCGCCCCGAACCCGGAAACCTTCATTTTCGCTTTCCCTCCAACATAACCTGCAACAGAAAGGCCCATCAGGCCATTTTGCTTGCCCTGAACGAAGGGAATGATAGCATCCCCTAAAACGAAAGGAAGTCTGTTGTGTTGACGACACTGCTTAAAGCAAAATTACATAAAGCCACTGTAACGGGTTCAGAGCTCGACTATGAAGGTAGTCTGACTATCGATCAGGAATTGATGGATGAGATACAGATTGCACCCTACGAGAAGATTTTGGTTGCCAACGTTGCCAACGGAGAGCGCTTTGAGACCTACGCTATCCCTGCACCAGCCGGATCAAAAGAAATTATTCTCAACGGCGCAACGGCTCACAAGGGCGACGTAGGAGATCGTGTGATCATTTTCACCTTCTGCCAGGTCACAGCCGAAGAACGCGCGGTGCACCATCCTCAAGTACTGGTTCTGGACGAAAAGAACGACATCATCTTGAGGAAATAAAAGCAGGCTGCCCCCGCCTTGTTTTCAGTCCGTAGAGCCACACCGTGCATCACCGGACGGCAAGGGCCTGCCGTCCCGACCTTCTCAGCTTACTGGTCGAAAGGTAGGGCGGGCAATCCCTTGCCCGCCGGCAGTGCATGCAGGAAAACCTCGACCCCATCAGGCGATTTTCAATGCTTTGAGAATAGCATCTGCAGAAGCATTGTGCTCCTGAACCATGTTTTTGTTGATGCGCAAAACGCCACCCTGACTGCACTTGGGTGCCTCAAACATCACATCCAGCATCAAGTCTTCGACAATGGCACGCAGACCACGTGCACCGGTACCGCGCTTAATCGCAATCTCCGCCAGTGCCCGTAATGCCGTATCCGTAAACGACAACTCAATACCTTCCATGGCCATCAATTTCTGGTATTGCCGAACCATTGAATTCTGCGGCTCAGTCAGGATCCGGACCAGGTCATCCTCCGTCAGCGACGACAATGTAGCCATCACAGGCAGACGACCCACAAATTCAGGAATCAACCCATAATGAACCAGGTCTTCGGGCTGCACACTGGTACTCATTGCCTTCTGAATTTGAGTCCTCTTCTCGTCCTCGTCTTGCAGAAAACCAAGGGCACCCTTGCCCTTGCGACGATTCACAATCTGCTCCAGCCCAACAAACGCGCCGCCACAAATAAAGAGGATGTGCGAGGTGTTTATCTGCAGGTATTCCTGCTGCGGATGCTTCCGGCCACCGCCGGGGGGAACACGCGCCATGGTGCCTTCCAGGATCTTAAGTAACGCTTGCTGCACGCCCTCACCAGACACATCACGTGTAATGGAAACATTCTCCGTACGACGGCCGACCTTGTCGATCTCATCCACATAAATAATGCCCATCTCTGCGCGGGCCACATCACCGCCGGCAGCCTGAATCAGGCTCAGCAGAATATTCTCAACATCCTCGCCCACGTATCCGGCTTCCGTCAATGTGGTGGCATCTGCAATGGTGAACGGTACATCCAACACGCGAGCTAAGGTACGTGCCAGCAGGGTCTTACCCGTACCGGTCGGCCCCATCAGCATGATATTACTCTTTTCAATCTCCACATCAGCCAGCTCATGACCCGGTGCAAAATGAGAGGCCTGCTTAAGGCGTTTATAATGATTGTAAACCGCAACAGAAAGGACCTTTTTGACATGCTGATGCCCGATGACATGTGCATCAAGCACTTTCAGGATCTCATGCGGTCGCGGCACTTTCAGCGTTGCAGTCTGATCGGTTTTTGTCGTCTTCGTCTCCTGCTCAAGCAGTGACCCGCAGACTTTAATACACTCGTCACAGATATTGACGTCCGGCCCCTCTATGAGCCGACGTACTTCTGCCTGTGTTTTTCCGCAAAACGCGCAGAATCGTGTGGGGCGTCTGGCCATGATTATTTCCCTTTCTTCGGGACTGCTGGACGGCGGCTTTCAACGACTTCATCTACCAGCCCGTATTCCCTGGCATCCAAAGCAGACATGAAAAAATCACGGTCCGTATCCTTGGCAATCACATCAATCTTGCGACCCGTATGCTGAGCCAGAATCTCGTTAATACGGTCACGCAAACGCAAAATCTCCTGCGCCTGGATACTGATATCCGCAGCCTGCCCCTGGACACCACCCCAGGGCTGATGAATCATAATACGAGCATTGGGCAGCGCATAACGCTTGCCGGCCGTTCCGGCAGCCATTAACACCGCGCCCATGCTGGCGGCCTGTCCCACGCAATACGTGGCCACATCACACTTCACAAACTGCATGGTGTCATAAATCGCCAGCCCCGCCGTCACGGAGCCTCCGGGCGAATTGATATAAATGCTGATATCCTTATCCGGATCGTCGGCCTGCAGAAACAGAAGCTGCGCAACGATCAGATTGCTGATGTCATCGTTGATGCCTGTACCGATGAATATAATACGGTCTTTCAGCAACCGCGAATAAATATCATAAGAGCGCTCACCGCGCCCCGTTTGCTCAACAACAATCGGAACCAATGCCTGATTAAATTCACTCATTTTGTCATACTCCCATTCTCGGGTTTCTGTCTAAAGTAGATTTTATAGCATAGTCTTCACGGACTTCAGCGACAAGCCCGCGACAAAATCAGCGTTTAATCTTAGCATTCTCAATGATGATTTCCATCGCTTTATCACGGCGGACATCCTCTCGGACATCCTCCAGAGAATCGTTTTCCTCAATCTTGGCCTTGAGCTGCTCAGGCGTCATCCGGTAGCTCTGCGCCATATTACGGATTCGCTCTTCGAACTCCTCATCACTGGCCGTCAGTTCCTCTTCGTCCGCAATACCGGAAAGAATATAAGTCAGTTTGACGCGGCTGATCGCGGCCTCCTGGGCCTCCGATGTCAGCTGGTCCCGACGCGCATCCATGTCTTCTCGCGAGATTCCCTGCTGAATCATATTGCGCGCAAGCGTGTAAAAGGCCTGCCGGGTTTCTCCGGCAACCACAGACTCCGGCGGATCAATCTTGGTCTTATCGACCAGAATCTCACCAACCTGTTCGCGTAGATTATTCTTTTCTGCCTGGTCCGCCTGGGTCTTCAACTCCTCGCCTACCTGCTTACGCAGCGCTTCCTCAGATTCGGCATTATAGGTCTTGAGAAACTCCTCATCGATCTCCGGGAGCACCCGCGTCCGCATGGCCTTAAGCGTCACATCATACTCCGCTTTAATCCCACGAACCACTTCAACGCGGAAATCTTCAGGGAACGTCACGTCCACCTTCTTGTTCTCGCCGATCTCCATTCCCGTTAACGCGGCCATCATGCCCGGCAGAAACTCCGGTTCATCAACCAACGCCCAGAAATCTGTAGACTCCGCCACCCCGGCGACAGCGTCACCCATTTCACTGAGCGCCTTCCCGTCGGCCGAACCGGAATAATCAATCTGAACCAAATCACCCGTTTCCACCGCACGCCCGGTGACATCCTCAAACCGTGCCAGACGCTCACGCAGCATATCGATGGACTGCGTAACCTGCTCGTCCGTAATCTCCACGGTTTCGCCCTTCAAGCTGAGTTTTTTATATTTCGGCAGTTTAAACTCCGGCTTCACATCCAGGGTCACAACGAATGAAAATCCTTTATCGCGCTCAAGATCAATGTTCTCAACATTAATCACGTTGACCGGCTTCAAGCTTTCAGCTTCCACGGCCTGCTGGTAGAAACGAGGCAGCAAACGCTCACGCGCCTCTTCCTGCAATCCTTTCAAATAGTGGCGTTCCACCACCTGAACCGGAGCTTTACCTTTACGAAACCCCGGCACCGAAGCCATGTTTCGGTACAATTTCAGCAACTGTTCGTAATCAGACGAGACTTCGTCCCATGCCGCTTCTACGTGTAACACCCGACGACAACCGTCGGACTTTTCAACTTTTGTATTCATCTTGAACTGAACCTTTCTCAAGCAGGGAGCGTGGCCACAGGGAAACGCCCCCCGCAACCGGACCGTGTTCCGGACCTTCGCACAATACCTGCTGTTCTATTCTTTTAAAGAAAGCAGGAATTCTGCATTGCTCTTCGTCTTTTTCAAGCGCCGAATGATCATTTCCATCGATTCAATGGGCGGAACACCATTAATGGCACGACGTAAAGTCCAAACCCGACTGAGCTCATCCGGGTGCAACAACAGCTCTTCTTTACGCGTTCCGGACCGTTCAATATTGATCGAAGGGAAGACCCGTTTGTCCACAAGTGCGCGGTCCAGGCACAATTCCATGTTGCCAGTACCCTTAAACTCCTCAAAGATCACATCATCCATACGGCTACCCGTTTCCACCAGGGCTGTAGCCATAATCGTCAAGCTGCCGCCATCCTCAATATTACGTGCCGCACCGAAAAATCGCTTCGGTTTATGCAACGCATTCGCATCAACACCACCGGAAAGGATCTTGCCACTATGGGGTTGCACGGTGTTATAGGCACGCGCCAGACGCGTAATGCTATCCAGAAGGATCACAACATCACGCCCGCACTCGACCATACGCTTGGACATTTCGATGACCAGTTCGGCCACCTGCACATGCCGCTCGGGCGCTTCATCAAACGTCGAACTCAACACCTGGGCCTTGGTGTTGCGCATCATGTCCGTGACCTCCTCCGGACGCTCGTCAATGAGCAAGATAATCAGATGCACGTCAGGGTGGTTAGCCGAGATACTATTGGCCAGCTTCTGCATCAATACCGTCTTGCCGGTACGCGGAGCCGCCACAATAAGACCACGTTGCCCCAGGCCGATCGGCGTGAACATGTCCATGATCCGCATTGAAATCTCTTCCGGTTCACGCTCCAAGTTGATGCGCTGATCAGGAAAAAGCGGTGTCAGATTTTCAAAAGGAACCTTATGCCGTGAATTCTCCGGGGGGTGTTCGTTCACCTTCTCCACTCGCAGCAAAGCGAAGAAACGTTCCTTTTCCTTGGGTTCTCGAATTTGCCCATCCACCATGTCTCCCGTGCGCAACGCAAAACGGCGTATCTGAGAAGGTGAGACGTAGATATCCTCGGGGCAGGGCAAATAATTACTATGAGCCGATCGCAAAAAGCCAAATCCATCTGGAAGAATCTCAAGAATGCCTCTGCTGAAAACCGCCCCCCCCTGTCGAACATGTGACTTAAGGATCTCAAACACGAGTTCATGTTTGCGCACAGCACCGAGCTCATTCAGCCCATAGGCATCCGCCATCTTCACCAACTCGGGAACCGGCTTCTCCTGCAACTCAAACAGACTGATATCGGGCGGGGCGTTCTCCGGCTTAACTTGCGGAGCGGGCTGATTGTTCTTGCCGCCCTTCTCGCCGTTCATGGATCTCTTATCGCGATCACCTTTGTCATCGTTCTGTTTTCGCTGGTGTCGCCCATCTCCCCCGACATTTCCATTTACGGACCGTTTTCGACCACGGCCCGATGAGCGACGTCTTGGCTTGTCATTTTCCGTCATGTTGCTTTCTCCACAATGCGCTTCAACAACGTATCAATCTGTCTGCGCAATACTCCTTTTGAGGAGTCATTAATAATTACAAAATCCGACCTGTACTCCTTTTCTCGAACACACATCTGGGAAGCCATTCTCTGCCTTGCCTCCTCCACCGTATGTCCGCGCGTCACCAGACGCTCCATCTGCACAATTTCCGAAGCTGTGACACAAACCAATGCGTCCCACCCTGCGGCAAAGCCACCTTCAAATAACAGCGGAATCACCACCGCTACCATCGAACAACCCTCTTCTGCACGCGCCTCCAGCCAGCGTGTCCATCCATCAAACACCACGGGGTGCACAATCTCCTCAAGACGCCTCCGGGCCGTGATATCGGAAAACACGCGCGCCGCAAGGGCTGCACGGTCAAGCTCACCGTTCGGCTGCAGAATGGCTGCTCCGAATAATTCAACTACCTGTCGGAATTGGGGCGAACCCGTTGCCAGAGCCTCCCTGGACACGTCATCTGCGTCGCAAACGGGCACGCCCGCTTCCAACAACATGGTCGCCACAGTGCTCTTTCCGCAGGCAATACCGCCTGTAATTGCAATCTTGATCATGAGTGCCGGAAGGTCACAAGTGTTTCTGTATGTTGGGAAAAATGTCCGGGAAAAATGAAAAAAGGCTAGCCCGGGATACCTATGCAAACGCAAACTATCTGCACCTTAAACAGTGCATACAAATGTGTCAAACGACAAATTTACGTTTTTTCTACTCTTTTTTTACTCTTGCGCGCACCATTATCGCCTTTGATCTCGGCTACGCCCATGCACGTTCACACTTCCGTAATGAGCCACAAATCCTCATGAAGACCGTTACTCCACAATAATCAACCGATAAAAGCCCTGCGGCGTTCCTTCAGGAAGGATGACGTCCAACTCGTCACCCCATGTCGGATCTCCGAGCGGCTGCCAATCGGGTTCCGTCAGCGAAGCTTTGTGCTGAAGCTGTACTTGTTTTCCGATAAGTCGCCACCGCATGCTAAGAATGCCCCCGCTAATCGATGACCTAAGTTCAAGTTCCGGTGTTCCAAATTCAAACAACCAGGTTCCTTCGGACCACGCCGACCATTCTCCCGCCTCATCGACCGCACGCATACGCCAATAATAGAGGATATGCTGGACCAGCACGGCGCTTCCTTCTAGCTCGCCCAACTGCAGGGTCAGCACCCAATCGTTGCCTTCCGGCATATCAGACGGCGGCAGGATTGCCGGATCGTCCACCACCAAATCAGTGAAGTCCAGATTGTCGGCAATCTGCACATGATAGGCCGTGATCGTATCGTTCAGATCCAGATCGGCGGCCGGGAACCAGCTGAGCTCATGAGTAAGATCGTGCAGAATCCCGCCGCGCGGCGGACCGTGAAGCTCGACCGGATCCGGCGGCTGGTTCTGATTATTGACGTACAGGCGGGAAACCGTTGACCACGGTCCGTATATCCGTCCGTCAAAGGCACGGGAGCGCCACCAGTAGGGCTGATCATCCAGCAAAGGCACATCTACCTGCCAGAAGGTATTACTCACCGCGGAAGCCAGTGTGGACACACTCGTCACCAGATTGGACAGCGCCTCATCTGTGAACAATTCAAACTCATAGGTCAATTCGTCGCCCTGCGGGTCGATCGCATTGAGAACCATCAGCGTCGGTTGCTGGACGACTACGGAGCTGTTATCCAGCGGGGTCAATGGAACCGGAGCACTCGGAGCAGGTTCCCCGTACACGAAGGGCTCTGCATCCCAACCCGAATCCAGCCCCTGGGAATCGATTGCACGAATGCGCCAGAAATAGGTCTCATTGAGTGGCAGCGATTCATAACCGCTGATCTCATTAAGCGCCATGACTCCAATGGATGCACCTTCGGTCTCAACCGCACTTAGAAGCACATTCGAGAAGGCACTATCCGACGCGATCTCCAGCTGATACTCCGCCACATAGTCTGCCGCATCCTGGTCTGTACTTCCTTCCCAGATAAACACCCCGTCTTCATCCGGAAGATTGGCATCTGCATACGGCGACAGGATCACAGGATCCGTTGGAGGATTGTTTACAATCACGCAATGAAATGTATTGGTGGTGCTCCAGGCACTCAAATGGTCGGTGCTGCTGGTCGCACGGCTGCGCCACCAGTACTGCAGCCCATCGATCATCTCCACGTCAACCTGCCAACTGGTCATGCCATCACCCGCCGCCAGCACCGGGAGGTACCTGATCAAAGACGAAACATCCAGGTTGGCATTGGTATAGATCTCGAATTCATAGCTGGCATTGTCATCCACAATATCCACCGCATTCTCAACCGTCAGAGTCGGAAAAAGGACATTCACCACGCTGCCGTCTGCCGGAGAGATCGGAATAGGCGCACTGGGAGTCACCTCTCCGATTGTCAGACGGTCGACGAAGAACTGCGTAGGTTTGTTGGCGTAGTAGGTGTAGGCCCGCAGGCGCAGGCGCACGCCGTCCATCTTGAACGCTACTGGGATCGCGAACTGGAATCGTTTCCAATCGTCGGGCCGCGCATCCATATCACCGG
>JADHWI010000073.1 GCA_016783565.1 Kiritimatiellia bacterium | reverse complement strand
AATCTTATTGTCGGGGTGCAAGGGTGGCCGTAAAGTATGGGTCAGGCTATTCATTTACAGAGGAGAATTTCATGCCGATTTATGAGTTTTACTGTTCATCATGTCATACGATTTACAACTTTTTAAGCAAGTCAATTAACACGACCAAGACACCCAACTGTCCTGCCTGTCGAAAGAAGCTGTGCAAGCAGGTCTCGCTGTTTGCTATGGGGGGTGGAGGCGAAGAGCATGATGAACTGGATGATCTGCCGATTGATGAGTCGAAGATGGAGTCGGCAATGGAAGCCCTGGCGTCGGAAGCCGAAGGGATGAACGAGGACGATCCACGCGCGGCGGCGCAATTGATGCGCAAGTTTTCCAGTATGACCGGTATGGAGTTCGGTGACGGTATGGAGGCGGCGCTAAGTCGACTGGAAGCGGGCGAAGATCCGGATGCTGTTGAAGCGGAAATGGGCGATATCATTGAGAACGAAGAGCCATTCGTTATGGGGGCAATGAGGCGTATCAAGTCAGCAAAGGATCGTCCTCCCCGTCGCGATGAGACGCTTTACGATATGTGATTGCGATTATAGGGTAAGTCATCCGTCCGTTAGCACAGGCGGATTAAGACGAGAGAGGCACGGGTCTCCGAGGGAATCAGTGTGTATGAGGCCGCTGCGGCAGGAATCAGGCAGGATGTGCCTTGTGGCAGTGATTCTGTGATGCCTCCGCACGTTATGTTAACCGTGCCGTGTTCTACGAAGAGTATCGTACCGCTTGAGGGGGCGGGGTGCACGGTTTCTTGCTTGACCAGTTCTAATCGCTCAAGATGGAAGTAATCGGACGTGACAAGTTCCCAGCGCGGGTTGGGTCCGTGAGAAGGGATGTGGCGTGGTTCATGGCCCGATGGCCGAACGTCGTTCCAGTTAATGACGCGCATGGCTTGTTTGACGTGCAGTTCTCTTGACTTTCCGTCGTTCCCGACGCGTCCCCAATCATATACGCGATAAGTTGTGTTGGAGTTTTGTTGTACTTCAAGCAGGAGACATCCTTCGCCGATGGCATGAGCGCGTCCTCCGGGGATGAAGACGGTATTGCGCTTTCGTGCGGGGATGGCATGGAGAGCGGGTTCGGCACTTTTGGTTTTTAATTTTTCGGAGAATATGTTCTGCGTGATTTTATTTTTGAACCCGGCATACATGAAGGCATTCGGGGTGGCATCCAGGACATACCAGCATTCGGTTTTTGCTTCGCCGCCATATATTGCGGCAGTCTCATTGTTGGGATGTACCTGAAGACTGAGACGTTTGGCGGCATCAATTACTTTAACGAGGAGCGGAAACGGGCCCGCAGTATAGTGTGTGCCGACGAGTCTCTGGCCCCATTCAGACACCAGCGTGTGCAGTGTCGTGCCGGCCAGAGGGCCGTTAGTAATGATGCTCATCCCCTCTGGTCGGTCCGTGACTTCCCATGATTCGGCGCATACGGGGGGGGTGTCTGAACGGTGATAACGTTCGGAGATGCGCGTTCCGCCCCATATGTAGTCTTTGTAAACGGGGCGAAGAATCAAAGGGTAAGGAGTGGTTGATTTCATAGTATTTCAAAGTAACTCTCTATTTTGAAACGTTCAAGCCCAGACATCATGGTGAAAAGAGTTGAGCGAAGCTGTGTGACGATGTTAGTGTCCGTATAGGTAAGATTTAGACCGTTAAAAGAGGGTGATGATATGCAAAGAGTTCGAATGTTTGTGTTTCTTGCACTGGTACCTGTACTGACGGGGTGTACCACGACGTATTACAGGCGGCAGGATGAATCCGCGAAGTTGCGTGCTGATGTGCAACGGTTGAATAGTGAGTTGGGTCTATTGCAGAATCGAATGTCTGAATTAACCCTATCGCAGGATCGCGCAGGCGAGCAGATGGCAGGGGTGCGAGGGGAATGGGTTCAGAATCAGGGTCAGTTGAACACACGTATTGCTGCTGTAGAGCGATCTGTTCAGGAGCAGGCGGTTGAGCATGAGAAAAAACTCGAGAAAATGCGAACTGAGATCGTGAGTGAGATCAGCAAGAAAGTGGCGGCCGTTGTCAGGAGCAGTGCTCCTGTGCCTGCTCCAGTACGATCATCACGCGGTTATGAGCATATTGTGAAGCAGGGGGAAACTCTCTCGGAGATTGCTTCCGCTTATAACACGAAAGTGGATATGCTAGTGCGCGAAAACGGGTTGCGCGATGCCAATGCCATCCGTGCAGGGCAGAAGTTGTTTATTCCGGAATAGGAAGGCGCCACGGTATGGGTTCCTGAGAGCCTGCCGGAAAAATGGTCATGCTGACTGGACCGGTTCCCGGCATGAGTACGGGGCGGGTTTCGGGTGTAATAATTTCAGACTTTATCATGGGGCTTGGAGTTGTCTGGGGCTTGTTATGCTCTTTGATCTTCTCTAGAACGGTTTCCATTTCGAGTGCGAGAGCAGGTACCTCGTTTTTGATACCTGCAAGCTGTTCTTGTAGTTGCTTATTTTGCTGGCGCAGCTCAGCCAGTGTTGTTTTGGTATCCGTGAGTTGGTACTCCAGCGTCTGCGTTTTGATGCGGATATCTGCGCGAGCTTCGGCCAGTGCTTGCTTGTCGTGGGCCAAAGTCTCCTTGAATGATCTTCCATCCTGATGGAGTCGGTCTATTGCAGATGAGAGGCGATTTTCGGCTCGTTCGCGATTCTTCTCGGCGATGTGAACGCTGGAGTTCAGTGTGCGGAAGTCTTGCCGAACAGGACGGATCATGGACAGGCTGTAGTAGATGCCGGCAGCAACGAGCACAACGAGCACCGCTGAGAATGATGTGGCCATGATGAACATGCGTTTACGAGCCTGCTCACGTTCTGCATCCAGAAAGCGCTGAAATGCTTCCAAAACGGGCAGGTCTTCGCCGGATGCCTGTACCAGTTCGCCTTGTGTTCGGGCTGTGAGAGCATGCGCATGCTCCGCTGCCCCCGTGTTGGGTGTTTCGTCGGTTCGTTTGTTTTCCGTCATGAATAACTCCTTGCAGCAATGGAGGATACTAGCGTTTTTTTATCCAGCGTTTCAACTCTTCCTGAGCCTGTCGTTCAAGATGTTGCAGAGGATTTTCAGTCGGTGTATTCTGAGCCTTATTGAGTGCATCCCGAGTTTCTTCGAGTTGTGCATGGATCTCGCGGGACTCTGACAGTGTGGTTTCGCACCGTTCCTGGAGTTGATCGATCTTGCGGTGCAGCATCTCCTCCCGCTGTTCCCATGCCACCATTTCTTCCTTCATGTGCTGCGTGTGCTGACTTAAATCTTGTTGTAGCGCTTGCTCGCGTTGCTCTCGTTCTTTGATGACAGTTTTTTGACGTTCGACTTCTGCTTCCAGTTCGCTTCGTACGCTTTGGAACGATTGGAGTTCTGATCGGGTCTCTGTGCGGAGTGATTCGATCTCGATTTTCAGGGCACTGTGTGCGTCAGTTGCCTGGTGGTATTTCTGTTCGCTCAACGACAGTTGATGTCGCAGTTCGGTTTCAACTGTAGATGCCTCATCGCGAAGGGTTTGCAGATCGTTTTGCAGGCGCTCCGCTTGTTTGCAGGCATCTATGCGTTGTTGGTGTTCGGTTTTGAGGCTCTCTGTGCTTTTTGTGAGTTCGGCATGGGTGGTGTCAAGCTGCGCCGTCAGGTCCGAGACAGTCGTTTGCAGTTTATTGAGTGCTGTTTGCGTAGAGCTCTCAAGGTTTTGGTAATTCTGTTCTTTTCTGTCAAGCTGCTGCTTAAGGGTCTTGCGTTGGTTTTCTGTTTCCGCATTTTGGTCGGCGAGTGCCTTTTCTCGCATCTCAAATGCAGCTTTCTGGGTATCGAAAGCTTTTTGTTGTTCGTCATTTTTGCCGTTCAGCTCGTCAAGAGTCTTGTTGAGGCATTTGGCTTCTTTCTCAAGCTGTCTGATGGTGTCTGCGAGTTTCTTTCTGTCTGTATTCAGGTCATTATTTGTGTTGGTAAGTTGATCCCGTTCTTTGTGGAGTTCGGAGATTTTCAGCGTTAGGGCGTTGATATCGTTTTGGGCTGTATCGGCCTGTTTGAGCAGGTTCTCAATCTGTGTTGAGTAATCGGCAACCTGTTTTTTTCTGGCTTTTAGATTCTGGAGCAGTTCTTGTTGATCTTTCGTGCCGGAATGCTGCAGGTCGATGATTGTTTTCTGGAGGCGGTTTTTTTCGTTCAGAAGGCTTGTGTTATTGGTTTCAAGCGTTGTTTTTTCGCCCTGAAATGTTGAGAGTTGGTCGTTCAGAGATTGGAGTGTATCATCGTTTTTCTTTTGTAATTTGCGTAGATCGGTGAGCTCTTTTGTCAGATTTTTGTGCTGTTTCTGAAGCTTGGATATTTCTCGGTCACGCTTAGCCAATGTGGCTTCTGCTGTCTGTGTTTGTTCTCTTGCCTCTGTGGTGCCAAAAATGTCTTCGGTTTTATCCTGTATGGTACATTTACGCTTCGAGGGAATGTGAAGTAAAGGTGTCGACCAAGAGGCCTGTTCGTTGAAGAGTAGGTCCCGGATGGCTTGGATATGGGTAGGGCCAAAGCGCTCGCCGTTGTTAAGATGCACTTCCCATTCGAGTTCGAGCTCGGTCAGCGTGGATGCTGGACGCCAGTGCTTGCGCGTATCGGATATGGTATGATTCGGCGCGATACGACCATCGGCCGCCCATTTTTTGAGTGTTTCGAGCGAGGCGGGACCGAACACTTGATCGTCGCTGATCTTTAGATACCATTTTTCGGCGTTGTTGTTCATGCCCCGTTCCTGTTGCGTTCGTGCCTCCCTGCTGGAGGCCTGGTGTAGATCTCTGGAGAGATGGCCATGTAAACGCTGGATTCGCCAAGGATTTGTGTCAGGCTTTGGATTAGAGCTTGTGTAGGCATGACGCGAAAGCCTGCATCCGTACGAATAAACACTTTTTCTCCCTGGGGGAATTCAACGCACAAGACAACCGGAGTGAGTCCCGGGTGTAACCGGACCGCATCCTTGACTTCGGTTAGTTTCGTTTTGTCCATGCTGGCAGCAGGAATATGGATGCTGATGCGTTGGGTGAAGTGTTTTGGCGCTTCCTCGAGTCTGTAAATTTCTTGTGCCATGATGCGAGGTTGATCCTCCCGGTGGGAGACTTCACCACAGATAAGGACTGCAACGTCCTGATCCAGCGCTGCGCCATAGCGTTGGTAGGCTTCTGGGAATACGATGGCTTCGACGCTGCCGTCCAAATCTTCCAGCACCAGGATTGCCATGCTTTCCTTGTTGGCTTTTGTGACGCGCTTGTGAAGTGTTGCAACAAGTCCCCCGATTCTGACAGGCGTTCTGTCTGCGATTTGCTTAAGGTTGCTGACTGTGGCGGTTTGGTATTTCTCCAGAAGCCAGGCGTGTTGTGTCAGTGGATGACCGGACATATACATACCCAGGAGTTCGCGCTCTCCTGCCAGAAGCTCGTTTTCGTGCCAGGGCCGGCAGTTCGGGATGGCTTCGTCGCCTTCTCCTCCTTCTGATGTCTGTTCCTCCAGCATGCTGAACAGGTTGCCTTGTCCTGACTGGCGATCTTTGAGTACGCTTTGGGCTCGAGACATGGAAAAATCTATGCCTTCAAAGAGCCTTGCCCGGTGCATGTTCATGTTGTCAAAAGCACCGCAGCGTACCAGGCTTTCGATCACTTTCTTATTTGCCAGTTGTCCGTCTACGCGGGAACAGAAATCGATCATACCTGTAAAGGTGCCGCCAGTCTTTCGCTCACTGACGATGCGCTCTGCGGCACCGTAACCAACGTTCTTGACTCCTGCCAGGCCATAACGGATTTGTTTTCCGTCGGGGCGGAATCGGACGCTGCTTTGGTTGATATCAGGGGGAAGAATTTCCAACCCCATTTGTACGGCTTCACCCACGAAAATGGGAATCTTGTCGAAGTTGCCGATTTCGCCGCATAGTAATGCGGCCATGAATTCCGCAGGGTAGTTGGCCTTCATGTATGCGGTCTGATAGGACACGATTGCATACCCGGTGCTGTGGGCCTTGTTGAAACCATAACCGGCAAACTTTTCCATGTTGTCGAAAATGCTTCCCGCAAGTTTTTCATCAATGTTGTGGGTTGCTTTACACCCCTTGACAAAGCTGGCTCTTTGTTTCTGCATGACCTCGGGGATTTTCTTCCCCATGGCGCGACGCAGCATGTCGGCCTGTCCCAGTGAATGGCCAGCCAACACGTTGGCGGCTTTCTGGACTTGTTCCTGGTAGACCATGACTCCGTAGGTTTCTTTCAGGATGGGCTCCAGTAGCGGGTGATCGTATTTGATCTTTTTCTTTCCGCTCTTGCGGTCGACAAAGTCCGGAAGCATGTTCATGGGGCCCGGTCGGTAGAGTGCAATCATGGCGATAAGATCTTCGATACGCGTCATGCTGATGCGCCGAATCAGGTCGCGCATGCCGCCGCTTTCAAGTT
>JADHWI010000038.1 GCA_016783565.1 Kiritimatiellia bacterium | reverse complement strand
CACCCCTCTTTGCGGCTTAACCCAATACAAAACAAAGGGCAGGCCGAAACGGCCTGCCCTAAAATACTCAACAAACAAAACTGGTCCGCGTCCTTAACGCGTGATCGTGAACACAGAGATGTTGTGTTTGTCATCAGGCTCTTTATTGATAAGCCCCCATTCAGGCGATGCAAAATCAAAGTTGACCACGATCAACTCGTCGCCACGAATGATAGGTTCGCAAGGCTGATCAAGCAGGCCATCGGAACCATCGCTCGCACCATTCTTCCAAACATCTTTGAACATGGTGCCGTCAGGACGCATCACGTGAATGGCATTGTAGCGGGAATCCGTGATGTAGATATCGTCTGTGGTGAGGTCACAGAAAATCCCGTCGCAACACGTAATCTCTTTGCTGATAATTTCCTGCGATTTCACGCTACCGTCTTCGTTGAACGTGATCTTCGACATCACACCGTCACCAAAGTTACCCGTGTAGAGATTGCCCTTGCTGTCGATGGTCATGCCATCCGCACCCGCTACGTCGCCACGATTGGGAACCGTGATGAACGTTGCAATGATATGCGGGTCTTTGTGAGACGGCTGCAGCTTCACGGTCCCCTTGTTCAACTCATCGAGCGTAAAGCGGAAGATGCCGCTCAAACCCGGAGTATCCTCCACATCAAAGAACGTATCGCTGACAAACAGATCGTTGCCCTTCCAAATCACGGCATTGGAAAGTTTGAAGCCGTCAACTGCAACTTCGATATTCTTGGCCTTACCATCCTCGATAACCACACGCATCAGGCGAGACTTGTAATTCTTGTCACTGAAATACTGATTGTCGGCATAGTAAAGATTGCCGTCCGGACCAAAGTCCATGCCCATGGGGCAGCCTCTGCCCGTCTCGGGATGAATCGGAGCTTTGCAGAATACTTCCCACTTGTTGTCCTTATCCACGGCGATAATCAGGCCGGGATAATTGGTGTCCACAAAGTTCGGAGCGGCGACGTAGAGTGTCCCGTCCGGACCCAGCGTCATGCCGTCAGGACCGTTTACCTCTTCAGGAAGATCCAGAAAGACTTTGGGTTTCGAAAGCGTCGGAGCCTTGGGCTGCCCGGCATCCGCTTGCGGTGCCTTAACGGCTTTGCCTTCTTCTGCTGTAGTCGCAGGTGCTGCCTTCTCCGTTTTTCCACAACCCGCTGCCATGACTGCCAGCACCATCATTGCCAATACCGTCTTCTTCATTCCCAACTCCTCTTCCTTTGACAGTTTCGCGGCTCCTGCGCATTCGCACCATCTACCAAAAGTGCCACCCGGCCGCATCAGACTCGCACCTTCGAACGACCTTCGTCCGAATTTGAAATGTATTTCATTCCATGCGCTCAAGCAAGGGGTTAAAGCGAAAAAATGCGCCCACGTTTCTTCTTCCCTGGCAGATGATCTTTCGCTAGCGTATCGCTCAATGAAACGAGGCACGATACCCATATATCGCGAGGCGGGCAAAACCTACCATGCTGACTCATGCGACACTCTTGTTGAAGCAGCAGAAAGTGGCGATCTGACATTACAAGCTCTGGGGCGCGGCACCTATCCAGGGCGCTCTATACCGGGTCGGGTACTGAAGGGTCTCCGAAGCGTTGGCTACTGGGATGCACCCCATGAGCAGAAATGGGGACTTCCCTGGCATAGAAACGAAGGCATCGAGATCACGCTACTTGAAACCGGGGCCACCCCATTCTTCCTTGGGGGCAAACTCCTTACTCTACAGCCTGGCGATTTGACCATTACCCGCCCCTGGCAACCTCACCGTGTGGGAAATCCAAACATCGGCCCCGGGCGCTTGAACTGGGTCATCCTGGATGTCGGCGTGCGCCAGCCTCATCAGGAATGGACCTGGCCATCCTGGTTGGTCATCACGCGCAAGGATCTCCAGTCACTTACCACCTTTCTCCGCGAAAACGAACAACCCGTCTGGCAATCCACCCATGCAATACAACATTGCTTCCGCCAGATAGCACGCACGGTAAAGGACGACCGCAATGACAGCGGTGCTTCGCACCTGTCCGTCTACATCAACGAATTGCTGCTTCACCTACTGGACATGTTCCGAGAACACCGCGTTCCATTGTCAAAATCTTTAACCAGCGCACGCCGAACAACCGAGTTGTTCTTTGACGGCTTAAAAGGTAGCGTCTCAGACCCATGGACCCTGGAATCCATGGCCGAATGCTGCGGACTCGGCGTGACCCGCTTCGTTCATTATTGCAGGCAAATCACCAACCAGACCCCCATGCAGCACCTGAACCAATTGCGCATCGAAGCCGCTGCAGAAACGCTATTGCTATCGCCGGAAAAAAGCGTGACCACGATAAGCCACGAATGCGGATTCTCATCCAGTCAGTATTTTGCCACAGTATTCCGCAAGGCATTCGGTTGCTCGCCGCGCGAATACCGCAGACCTTGCCGCACACAACCCCGGTGATAAAACGAGGCTAGCAGCCACCCGCTGCACTATTTCTTCCAGATGCTGCCAACGTTATTCAGGTCGAGTGAAACCAGCTTCACATCACCACCGGTCGCAGAAAGACCAACCGTAGAATCGTCAGGTTTGAAGCCCAACTGGTAAGAGGCTGAAAACACTCCGCCCGCCGAAAATACCTCCAACTGAGCCCAGTCCACCAGCATGCGAATCTTCAGAAGTCCTTTCTTGTCCGGCTTCAGCGTCAGATCTTTACCCTTTCCCTTGCGGAGCCCGACGCACATCTGACTGTTTGCAATGTCATATTTGAACTGAACCTGGGCAATCTGAAAGTCTATTGACGTTGCATCCGTCTCATTAAGATCGAAAACGACCGTCATATCAAAGGCCTTTGATTTGATAGCGCTCAGGATATTCTCACCCGCTTTGATGGTTTCTTTTTTCAGCTTCTTTGCTTTGCCCTCATAGAGCTTCTTTATCCCGTTAATCGGTGTGCGCGTGATACGCATCTTGCCTTCATAGGTCACAAGGCCCACTGTGACAGGAAACGTCGCGTTGCGCTCCCAACCTTTTTCCCCTACGCCACCATTCCAGTGATCGTTCCATGCAATCTGAAGCAAATCCTTCGTCGGTAGGTTCGGACGGAAAAATGTCTGTGCAGCATAAAAATCATTGCCGACATCCATGACCAGTCGATCCTGCTCCGTGATAAACTCTTTGCCGTTAAACTGCCCCACCAGATAGGATCCGTTGGCATCCTGTAAAATCCATTTCATGTTCCTCTTGTCACCATCGAGGGGAATCTCGTAAATATCAGGACATTCAAATCCAAACTTGATATTGCTCAGCTTCTCCCAATTGATTAGATCCTTGGATCCGTAGAACGTGGTCCCGTGTTCATAGATGGCGTTGATCCAGGTCTTTGTCGGCTCATACCAGAACACATGTGGATCGCGCGGATCAGCGCCTCGAGTCGGATTACAGACTGGATTCGCCTTGAAATCATGCCAGTTCTTACCGCCATCATTGCTCCAGGCCAGACAGGTTCCAGATTTTGTTCCGGTATAGATAGCAACCATGGCTTCTTTTTTCGATCCGGTGATCTTCTCCGCGACATCCCCCTTTACCACCACACCGCTTCCGGAATAAACCTGAGACCCGCTGACATTGGCTGTTTCTTTCGGAAGAAAGGTGTCTTGCGGAATCAATGCTACACCTTCATCCGTCCAGTAAATCAGATCTTTACTCGTGGCATAACCGCCATGACGTATGCGCTTACCCCACTGATAAATCATGTGATACTTGCCGTCTTGGTACATCAATGCATTGATGTCGTTCATCCATTCAGATGCTGGACTGAAATGATACTGCCCTCTGAAATTCTCTTTATAGGACACCTTTTCAGGATGCAGACTGTAGTTCCCTGCTTGCGATACAGTTGCCAGTAATACCATCCCCATTATCAGTGAGAGTCCCTGCTTCATCTTTCCATCTCCTTTTTTTATTATATGAACAGCCACTATTTCTCAGAAAATTGCTTCCACTCCGCATCAAGGCTTTCCTTCTCAACCGTGCAGGAACGCACAAACACCCGATATGTGAGCGTAAAGCTCTCACCCTTCTTCAAGGTGTGGGGCTCTTTGAAAACGACTGCAGGGCTGAAGTACGGCATCCCCGGTTCAAGATACCAGATCGATGGATGACGCATATTTGACGGATGATCCATCATGGTCAGACCAGCATCCTTCCCTGACGGCGTTTTTCCGCTTGCATGCAGCCACAACGCACTCTTTCCGTGAATACCACCTTTGCCCTTGTTTCCATCACTATTGAGGAATGACCATCCGCGGGTAGCTTCCGCCATACGGATCGACAACCCCGCATAGCCACCCCACCCTCTTCCGCCAGGCTGGCCACCGATCGGTGTGCGGTCGATCTTTACATCCACGTCGCCACTCGCCGTAAACACCGACTGCCAGTCAATATAGTAGGCACCGTGCTCATCAGGCCTCGATACGGCAATCGTGCGTACCTCAGATAGAACCTCCGGCTTCTCAGGCGGATGATAGCTCAGCGTCATTTTAATGGTGGCCGAGTGCTTCCTACTGGTCTTCACCTTGACGCCTATAATCTCTGTACGCCCCTGTGAAAGCCGCTCTTTTCCCCGTTCTTCCCAGTAGTTCAGCCCGTTGAGCATTTTCCAGGAAAACCACATCGAACGATGCCAGGTGTGATCCTTCGGGCGCAACCAGGTCAGCACTTCGCCATCCACAGTGCTCAACGGATGAAAATACGACTTCCCCTCAGCCTTCGCATGATTGTGCTGCCACACAACCTTGTCGCCGTTCATCAGCGCAACCGACTCATCCGTCTTTTTCCAGGAATAGTCCGGCTCCGCCATTACTGCGCCAGCCATCACTATACCGATCAAAACTCCATACACACTTGTCTTGACCACAATCATCCTTCCTTTCCCCAAAAACAATGCCACGTTCTATCAAAATATTGAACATCCAAGTAGGAAGCATCGACACCCCGCATGCCCCGAAGTCTCGGGAAGGGCGGGCAGGTCGTCATTCGCTGTTCGTCAATCATCCCCCGTCAGTAGCGCGGCCTTGTCCCCAAGGCCAGCGCAGATGCCTTGTCCCCCATAGCCTTCGGCGACGGGGGAACAACGCACCATCTCATCATCACCCCTATGCAAAAACTAGATCGCCCACTGCTTACGCATCGTGCGCTTCATGCGCTTTCGATCTTCCTTGTCCTTAATACGCTCTTTCTTCTTATCCCACTCAATGACCTTACCGGTACGAATGGCAATTTCAGACAAATGCGTCGCCACATCCGAACGCACGGCAGAATGCAGATTATCCACCGGCTCTTCGCGCGTCAGAATGCAGTCCACAAAGTTCTGGATCTGATCCCGACTGACCTTCAGGCGCTTTTCTCCCGGATTTTTAGCTTTCTGACGGAGTTCCTCCGATGAGGTCATCCAGCCGTCCCGCGATACCCGAACCCAGCCCTCTGTGCCGACAAGCAACGTACCGTGCCCACCAGCTACACCAGGATGTGGCTTAGCGCTATTCGCTTTGCGTGTATCCATAAATCGCATTGGAATTCCATTAGCATACGTACAATTCACATCCCAGCTCGTGACCGTGTTGTACAGGTCATCCGGCTTCCATGCGCCAGTGCCTTCATACTTCACAGGAATATCCATCTTGCCCTGGTTATCCGCCCACCACTGCAGCATGTCCATGGGATGCGCGCCCCAGCCGGCAATAAAGCCAATGGCATAATCATAGATGTGCCATACACCATTACCCGTTACACGGTCTGGATAAAAAGGGGCTTCCGGCGCAGGCCCCAGCCACATATCGTAATCAAAACCCTCGGGTACCGGTGCCGGGGTCTTGTTTCCGCCGGACCTGCCGTTAGGTGCCCACACATAGAGCTCCTTGACGTCACCGATATGCCCGTTCAACGCCAACTCAATTCCCATGCGTACATGCGTCTGCGAGCGCTGCTGCGCCCCGTACTGAAACACACGTTTGTACTTATCGACAATCGCGCGGGCTTTCAAATCCTGGTCAATCGAGTGCCCCAACGGCTTCTCGGCATAGATGTCCTTGCCAGCCTTTGCCGCCAGCAATGCAATTGGCACATGCCAGTGATCCGGAGTTGCAATATGCACCCCATCAATATCCTTCCTCGCCAGCAGCTCGCGAAAGTCATTGTAGGCTTCACAATTATTAAACTTCGCACTGAACGCGTCCCGCCGCTTCTTGCGCGGATCTGCCACCGCCACAATCTCTGATTTCTCGTAGCGCTGGTACATCCCCGCGTAGCTCGCACGACTCCCGCACGCAATCAAACCAATTGCCGCACGATTACTCGGCGCCACGTTTCCGTTCTGACCCAAAACGGTCGAAGGAATAATCGTTGGGAACCCAACGACTGCACCTGCAGCCGCACTTCTTTTCATGAATTGTCTTCTGTTCATCAATTTCTCTTTCATCTTTTGTAAACTTACGCGCCCCATTCAACCAGACGCTCCGCAGAAAGCTTTACGCTGTCCGGACCGGCAATCTCCAGTGTCGTCGCACCGTCAAAACCTGCATGCTTAAGCCCCGTCACAATTCCGGGAATATCAATCACGCCATCACCCAGTGGAATAACCGCCATGCCGCAGCCAAACATCTCGCCACGTTTCTCTTCCATCTCAGCATCCATGTCCTTCCAGTGAACATGCTTGATCCGATCCGGCATGGTCTTGATGTAGTCCATGGGATCCGCACCGCCAAGCCAGCTATTACCGGTATCCAGGCAAATCCCAACATTCGCTTCGTGCCCCAACTTGTCCAATACTTCGCCCATGGTCTCGACATTGTCGGTAATCTCTCCATGCGTCTCAAGCAGCAGCTCCACGCCAAGCTCAGCCGCCCAGCGCACCGGCGTGTACAACTTCTCGCAAATCGAAAAGATCTTCTCGCTCTTGGATAGCTTCTCGCCAAATTCCGTCTTCGGGTCACCATCTGTTGTGATGACATGCTTGATGCCCAACAGATTCGCTAAACGAATGGCCTTGATGATATCCGCGGTGCCGTACACATCCGGGCTAGCAGGGTCCAATAGATTCGCATGCGCACAAAATGCCGTAAGCTCAACCCCTGCCGCTGCAGCCATATCCCGAATCTTCGCAGGATGCGAGTCAAGGCTCACCGAAGCAGCAAACCCATATTCCACACCCAGCATTCCTCCATTATGATTATCTGTTACATCCGCATACTTAATACCCATCTCAGCGATCGCTTCAAATTGACGCGACATCGGAGTGAACGGCTCTACCAGTGCAAAACAACCAATCTTCATCTTTCCATCTCCTCTTGTATTACCACTGACCATGCACATGCACCGTCAGCATCCATTTTTTTCAATTTTTCAAACAATACCGATTTAAATTGTAACCTGCGTTCGATCCCGTTCAGTGAAGAATCTTACAAGTCCTCACCCGTATCGAGAATCTCAAGCACCAGACTCTCCTGATCTATGCGCCACAAACACTAGTTCGCCAACAACTTGTTTGCCAACCCCAAAACCACAAATGCCAGCCCCAGGATCACAACACCACCAATCATCCATGTCCGCGGCTTCTGCGACGTACCCTTCCATTCGCCCGTCAGCGCGCCTGCGGCGTTGCCTGTGAGAATCGACACCAGCAACATCATTGGAAAGGCCGCATAGGCCCCGTAAGCACCCATCTTATTCGCCGCAATCCCATAAACGGCAATGCCACCCGGCCACGCAATGCCCATGAACAGCGCCCAGAACCAATAGATGGGTTTGCCCTCAGAGAGGATGAGCCCGGCAGTCTTGTTCTTGATCATCAGAATCAATGCATAGATGAAGTTCACTGCATAGTTTCCGGTAAACACCAGGGCCCAGATTGCAAACCCCGTAGCCCAGGGGCTCGTACCCGTCTTAGCTGCGGCCTCCCCTACAGGCGCGCCATAGATAAATCCAAAGTTGACCAGAGCCGACAGTACGCCCGACAACACACAGAACAACAAGCCCACCATAAAGGGCGTGGAGGGGCCCGATGCCTCAGAAGACGCCTCCCCCTCACTCTGCTCCTTCTCCTTCAACTTACCGGCCATGGAGATAATGATCACCCCGACAATCATGATCGCCACGGCACCCATCAAAGTCATCCCGCCCCTGGTCGACAGCTTGGCCGGTTCCATAATGGCCATGGGGCCAACCGAACCAAATACGTTGATAAAGCCCATGAGCAGCGATACACCCAATGCCATGCCAACCGCCGCAATTGCCTTACCCCAGAAAATTCCACCAAGGCCCCAGCCAACACCGCACAACACCGTGATACAAACCAACTTCGAGCCTACTTCCGAGTACACGCTACCCAGCTCCGGAACGGTTAACAACGCAAGCGGCCACGGTACCAGGACCAGTGCAATCAGTGAACCAATACCCCAAATGTTCTCAAACTTCCATTTTGGCGTACGCGTCACCCCCATGGAAAAGAGTCCCTCAAGAACACCCGCGACAATAACCAGAATAATCCCAACCACGAATGCACTCATCATCACCCTCCTTCTAGTGTTGACTCTCTACCCGATACAACATTTCACCCGCATGCTCGACACACAAAACCCCGTCTGCTTCTCTACCCATCCAATCAGCCGGATCAATCGTATCCGGGTCCCTATAACCAATCCCTGCAGCCTCACAAGTTGCACGATCAATCTGCGTGGCAAAGAACACATTGATCCGCGGCGTTTCCACGCCATCCCGGTACGTTCCTTCCCCTTTCACTATTGTGGAATAGGCCATGATCGCCCGCGGCAAATGTGCATAACGATCCATATTCGCCAGGAAATAGTCGCGGACATGATACCCCAACTCCTTGACCGTTGCTTCGTGTACCTCCGAGAATGATTTTACATGTGGGGCATAGACAATCAGATCGCCCCCATCCTCCACAACCGGCTCACATTTATACACGCATTTACCGCCTGTCCAGAGATCAGGGTACATCGCCGGGCAGCAAGCCAGCAGCTTTCGGTAACGGCGCGGAGTCGTCGTGATATGCACGCGTTGCGACACCTCAGCCGCGCGCCGCCAGGCTGAACACAACTCGCCAGCCTCCAGTGCCACAACATCACCACCATGATAAACAAAGGAAAGACCGTGCATCGGCAACGGCATCTTCTGTGCCGCAGCATCGAGAACACGCCGACTCGGTGAATCTATGCGCCCGATCACCTTCCCCGTGGTGCGCAACGCCCCCAGCCAATGCACAATATCAATCATCTCCGGCCCGGAGATTCCGGGAAACAAATATTTACTGCCCCCGGAAAAGCCAACCATCTCGTGCGGAAAAACAGGGTGCAGAAACAGCATGCGGTCCGCATCGGAAATGGCCCGATTAACCCGCAGATCAACCGACTCGCACATGAGTCCGCCACTCAGCGATTCCACCTCTTCGGCAGACAGCGTCCCCACCGACATCAAGGCGTCAGGATCGTCCCAGGCATGATTCAGAATGCGGACACCATCCCCTTTGGGGTCTATTCCGAGATGCGCCTCTAATGCGTCTGCAGATAGTGGAGGGTGCGTTCCTAATGCAACAAGCACAGTGATCTCGCACCCGCTCGCTCGCAACACCGGCAAAAGCAACCCCATCATGCGTGCCATGGGTGCCGTGCGCGTCGTATCAGGAACCACCAGCACTACGCGCTCACCCGCAGCAACCCACTGCGGCACGTGCGTTTCACATACAGCCCTGATCTCAGTATCATTCATTTCAATGCCGAAGATCTATCACCCCGTTATATGCAGCGTCACTTATCGGCCCATTCCATGACCGTATTCCCTTCCACTGCACGCCTCCTGCCGTCATTCTATAGTCGATAGAATGACACAGCATTATCATAAAACAGCTTGCGACGTTCCTCATCAAGACACGTACTGAGCACCCTCAATAATGTCGTGACCCAACGCTGGTAATCGGTTGCCAGCGTACATACAGGCCAGTCTCCACCAAACAAGATACGGTCAAACCCAAACGTCTCGATCACCTTTTCAATGTAGGGTTGCACATCCCGTGTGGTCCAATGCTCCCAGTCTGCCTCGTTGACAAGACCAGATATTTTGCACCACGTATTCGGCATGGCAGCCAGCGCTCGCAGATAACCTGCCCAGGGCTCCATACGTCGCTCCTTAATGAATGGCTTTCCTATGTGATTAAGAAGAAACCGAACGTCCGGGCATTGACGAACCAATTTGAGCGTATTCTTGAACTGCTCATTACCCTTGATGCAAATTTCGAAATGCAGATCAAACTCAGCAAGCAGCTGTACGCCACGAATGAAGTCAGCCTGCAGACAAAATGCCGGGTCCTCCTCAAACTGAATAATTCTACGTATGCCGCGCACCAGGTCATTTGACTTCAGCTCTGCAAGGTCATCGCGAGCTGCCTCCCCTTTTTCCAACGGTGCCCATGCCACAATTGCTTCAATACGAGGGTCAATTTCAGTTTGCTTATTAACCCACGCCACTTCCTCTCGAAACATCGCAAAATCAGCTTCGCACTGTACAAAAACCATTTTCTTAATGGGGAGCCCCTTCGTTACCTTCTGGTACTCCTCCGGCAAATGAGCCCTGTTGAGCTTGGGCACATCAGCAAGCCAGGGATAGCGCACCGCCTGCGGGTCCCATAGATGCACGTGCGTGTCAACGATAGGTATGTCCATCATGCTTAATGGTCTCCTCTTTCGTTCGTTATGTTTGTCTAGTCCATCACAAGACCACCGTTTACATCCAGCACCTCGCCTGTGATGTATCGGGCTTTATCGGAAGCCAGGAATGCAACCGCATCCGCCACGTCTCCTGGCCGCCCGTAGTCTTGCCAAGGGATCTTCGCTTTGAACGCAGCATTGGTCTCATCTCCCCAGGCATCCGTCATCTCCGTTGCCATCGGCCCCGGGCACACAGCATTGACATTGATGTGATAGGGTGCAGCCTGCAAGGCCAAAGATTTTGTGAAACAAATAACCCCCGCCTTGGACGCGGAGTAATGCGCACCCGCAGCAAGACCACCAATCTTGGCAGCCGCCGAAGCAATACTAACAATACGACCGCTCCCCTGGTCCTTCATCAGCCGAAAAGCCTCACGACTCACGAGAAAGGTGCCTCGCAAATTCACAGCCAGTATCCGATCCCATTCCTCTACCTCGATGTCGAGAATGGGAATCATGCGGCAGATGCCCGCATTGTTGACTACAATATCCACTCGGTTTTCAATATCGATAACCTGCGAATAGAGCGACTTTACCGAACGCTCACTTGCAACATCCACGGATGCGGCGACAGCTTGCCATCCCTGATCCACAATTGCCGCTGTAGTCTCTGAAGCCGCACTCATGTTGAGATCGGCTACGACGACTGTTGCGCCATCACGCGCCAATGCCTCGCAAATCGCACGTCCAATTCCCTGCGCACCGCCAGTCACCAATGCGACACGATTGGCAAGCGGACGTTCTTTCGTACGGCTCTCATTATCAGCACTATTCACATCATCTCCCCATTTTGTCATATAGTGAAGATATAGTAAGATAATTGCCAAATGTCGTTCAATACCATTCAGTGAAGAATATTGTACATTACGGCGATGCATTCAGCACGTTTAACGAATCACGGCACCCCTGCATTTTGCGTGACAACAAAAGTGCCCTGCGTGGAACTCTCTACCGCCCCGGATCAAGACGCAGAATGATCGCGCCGACGCGTTCTTCTCCAAAGCGCTCCTGCAAGCGCTTCAACATCGTGATCTTGCCATTGCGGCTCAGTTCATTGAGCCATACTGACGTATCTACATAGACGACAAGTTTTGAGCCCATCAGCTTTCCTGGTCGTGTGTGCTGAGCCACGCTGGGCCCGACAATGACATCCCATTCTTCCTCACACTGGGCACTCCAACCGGGTTCCTTAAGCCCGAGACGGTCAACGAGCAAACCGAGACTCTCAGAAATAGAATGACCATCCTCCACATGCGCAGGTGGACGAGCCATATCAAGATGACAGCGTTCACGTTCCACAGCCCAACGACCGCGCGTGTATCCGCTCTTCTTCAAATTGTTATCTTTGCGCCTCATGAACGTCTCCGCTTCCTGAACTCAACAACATTTAACACACCGCAACCCTACGATACAACCTCGCGCATACTTTTTGCCTTGATAAAGTCGACCAAACAGTGCCACATTCCCTCGGAAATTAAGCATTCTACATCACAGACAACTCAAGCTGAAAGAGGAGAAAACAATGGCAAAAAAGGGAAACATGCTGATCGCACAAAGCGGCGGTCCGTCAATGGTCATCAACCAGAGCCTCATCGGGGCCGTGGTGGAAGCCAAAAAACATGCTGAGATCGGCAAGATTCTTGGCGCGCGACATGGCATTCAGGGTATCATGAAAGAGGATTTCATCAATCTGCGCAAAGAGTCCGCAGCCAACCTCGAAGCGGTCGCCAACACGCCGTCATCGGCCCTGGGCTCCATTCGCAAGAAACCCACCGCAGCCGATTGCACAAAAATCTTCAACGTGCTCAAGAAGAACAACGTCCAGTACTTCTTCTATATTGGCGGCAACGACTCCGCCGAAACCGCGCACATCATCAACGAAGAAGCCAAGGCCGCCAAGTACGACCTGCGCTGCTTCCACATTCCGAAGACTATCGACAACGATCTGCGCCAGAACGATCACACGCCCGGCTTCGGTAGCGCTGCAAAGTTCGTGGCCTGCGCCGTGGCTGGAGATGACCTTGACAACCGCGCCCTGCCCGGAGTCAAAATCGACGTCATCATGGGACGCCACGCAGGCTTCCTGACTGCCGCAGCCGCACTCTGTCGTACGCAGCCGGATGACGGCCCGCACCTGATCTACCTCCCCGAGCGTCCGTTCGACGAAAAGGCCTTTGTACGCGACGTCAAAGCCGTATACAAAAAGCTTGGCCGCTGCGTGATCGCCGTCTCTGAAGGCATTGCGGACAAAAAGGGTGTGGCCATAGCACAGAAATTCACATCTGAGGTCGACTCCCACGGCAACGTTCAGCTCAGCGGCTCAGGCGCTCTGGGTGATGCACTCGCCGGCGTGATCAAAGACAAAACAAAGATCAGCCGCGTGCGCGCCGATACATTCGGCTACCTGCAGCGATCCTTCCCCGGCATTACGTCCGAAGTCGACGCAAAGGAAGCCCGCGAAGTGGGTGCCTTTGCCGTGAAGACCGCAGTCAAGAGCAATACGGATGGCTCCATTGCCATCAAACGTAAGCCGGGCAAGAAATACAGCGTCACCTACAAGCGCGTCATGTTGCGCCAGGTTGCCCGCGACACACGCCATGTGCCCGACAAGTTCATCAACAAAGCCGGCAATAACGTGACTCAGTCGTTTATCGACTATGCCCTGCCAATCGTAGGCAAACTGCCGAAGATTGGTCACTTCAAGGGTGTAAAGGCGTAACAAGCCCATATAGGAAATAACAGAAAGCCGCCGACAGAATCATGCTGTCGGCGGCTTTTTTGTTTCAGGGAAAAAAAATGGCGTACCCAGCAGGAATCGAACCTGCAATCTTCCCGACACCGTGTGTCGGGATGCTCTATCCAATTGAGCCAACCTTGCAGCAGAAATCTGAGTGGTATTACTTCAGGGCACAAAAATGGCGTACCCAGCAGGAATCGAACCTGCAACCTCCTGATCCGTAGTCAGGTGCTCTATCCAATTGAGCCATGGGTACGCACTAAATTGTCTTTTGCTTATCCTCGACTCTTCTGGCGGTTGCTTTCGAACCTCCAACCTTCCCGACTCGTGGGTCGGGATGCTCTATCCAATTGAGCCATGGGTACGCATTAAATTGTCTTTTGCCTATCCTCGACTCTTCTGGCGGTTGCTTTCGAACCTCCAACCTTCCCGACTCGTGGGTCGGGATGCTCTATCCAATTGAGCCATGGGTACGCACTAAATTGTCTTTTGCCTATCCTCGACTCTTCTGGCGGTTACTTTCGAACCTCCAACCTTCCAATTGAGCCATGGATCTGCAATTGAGGGGCGAAGAATATGAGAACATCGTAGCGATTGCAACATAGAATTGCGTTTCATGACATTTTTTCTATTCTGTTCACAAATCTAAGAATTTTACGACGAATAGCGTTTCACTATCAGAAACATGAGTCAATCACGCAAACAACTCCAGGCAAAGCGACTGGCAGCCTTTGAAGAGGTCGTCAAGCACTACGAAGCCGCCTTGCTTAGGTATGTGGCACGATTGGTGAACAACAGTGACATCACTCAGGACATTGTTCAAAACACATTCATTCGTCTATTCCGGAAATGGCAGGACGAGATGGCGGTCTCAGCAAACATCTCAAGCTGGCTGTATCGAGTCGCCCATAACTGTGCAATCGACTACATACGCAAAGAAACACGACGCAGGGAGCTTCACGAAAAGCACGCAAAGGAGCGCCCAACCTTCGCACCGCCGGACCGTGGAAAGGGATTTAGAATCACTGAAGCTGCCGCACAGGCTTCGGAAGCCTTGCAGATGCTCAGCGAGCGCGAGCAGCAACTCGTGGTACTGAAGGTTTACGAGGAAAAGTCCTACAAGGAAATCAGCGAAATAACCGATCTGAGCGTCAGCAATGTGGGCTACATTCTGCACCATGCAATGAAAAAAATGGCGACACATCTAAAATCGGCAAAAACAATATGAACGCGGCTAAACATAACAATAAAGAACCTGAGAAAAACAATGCTCAGGCCACGCATGATAATCGTTTAAAATGCGAGGATATTCAATCGGTACTGTTTTCCTACATGTCGCGCGAGCTGGGCTCCGCCCGATCGGATCTGGTCCGCGAACACTTGCGCAAATGCCCAGACTGCCGGGAATTGGCAGCCGATATACAATCCACAATTGACCTCTTTCTTAAAGCGCGCGCAGAAGAAGAAGGCGTGAGCATGACCTTGTCGGACGACCACCGTAAACGAATGCTCAAAGCACTAACCCATCCCATCTTGCACTGGATCACGGAAAACCATATTCTTGTTTCCATCGTGGCAACGGTCATCGTACTGGTCGGTCTGGCACTGGTGTTGTGCACCATGAAAGTGCGCAACGACCGTCCCGAACCCGGGCCTACGTTCAAATATAAGGGTGCCGATGTCGGATGGATACGTGCCGACATAGACGAGATGGAAACAGAGGGAAATAATGGCGTACAATCCGAATGATGCCCATCCGGAATCCGATCATGCCGGGCCACCACTCATCGGCATTTCCATGGGGGATGCCGCCGGCGTTGGACCGGAACTGTGCCTGCAAATGCTCGCAAATATCTCCCTGCATAAGATTTGCACGCCTGTGGTTTTCGGCGATACCGCACTTCTGAAACGCGTGGCAGCGACCTGTTCTCTTCCGGCTCCGCAATGCAGCATTCCTCTGGATCAATGGGACCCGGCAGACACCCCGTCACCCACAGTAATCGATTGCGACGGTCTGACGGCCTCCGAGGTGATTCCCGGACAGGCACAGGCACCATGTGGCCGCGCAGCTTTTGAATACATTAAAGCCGCCACCTCGGCAGCAGTACAACGCCGCACCGCCGCGATCGTCACAGCACCCATCAATAAACATGCCATGCACCTCGCCGGCGTTCAGTATCCCGGCCACACGGAAATGATTGCAGACCTTACCGGCGCAAAGGATGTACGCATGATGTTCGCGGCAGACAACCTTGTGGTCACACTGGTCACCATCCACGTTGGCTATGCCGATGTGCCCGACTTACTGACCCGCGAATCGGTTCTGCAGACGATCACGATGACCGCACACGTACTGCAACGCCTGGGACACGACAACACGCGCATTACAGTCTGCGGACTCAATCCACATGCGGGTGAACAGGGCTTATTCGGACACAAAGAACTCACCGCTATTCAACCCGCCATTGAGGATGCGCGCAAAATGGGGTTGGATGTATCGGACCCGCTACCGCCTGACACGGCTTTTGTTACCGAGATGCGGCAGCGTACGGGAGCCTATATCGCAATGTTTCACGATCAGGGGCTTATCCCTTTCAAGATGCTCGCCTTCAGTAAAGGCGTCAACATCACGTTGGGACTTCCCATCGTCCGAACATCACCAGACCACGGCACCGCCTATGACATCGCATGGAAAGGCACGGCATCCACAGAAAGCATGGAACAAAGCATTCTTTGGGCCCTGCGCCTTGCCGCACAGGGAAAATAGATTCAGAAAACAGGGACACACACACCTTGCAGGAATACCGCTTCCTGAAAACGCCCCCTACGCGCGTACGAACGTTCTGAAGGACTATCCCGAGATGCGACAAAACTCCAGGCGTTCGCATCAGAGCACGCACGACGATTCTACGGTGCTAAATTGCCTGCATTATATCACCATCACCATTACAGTCTTTTCACACTTGCCTGCCATTGGCTCCTATGGTTCTATCTTGTTCGGTAATACGTTTGGTCATCAGAACAAAAACACAAACAGGGAGTAAGCTTCATGCGTCAAATTATCGGTGCAGCAACGATCACATTCATGGTAGGCACAATGGCTTTTGGTGGTGCAAAAATCGATATTGATGAAACCTCGAAGATCGATATTGGCTTCCGCGTGCAACCCCTGGTGGTTGTCACAGAAATGGACCGGGATGGGGATGGGTCATTCGAAACCGATACCGACGTCAAAGCCCGGCGCGGCAGATTGCGACTCAAGGCAACAGTCACTGATAACATCTCTGCGTTCATTCAAACCGATATGGGTTCTACCGCAGACGGAGCAGGGCGCGACTGGCGTGTCATAGATGCCTGGGTCGCAATGAAAGTTGACCCTCTACTGCAAATCATTGCAGGTCAGAATATGGCACCATCCAGCAGACAGAACCTGACATCCTCGGGCGCACTGATGTGCATGGATCGCCCCGGAATCAACTACAAAACGCTCACGTGGGGCACACGCTCTGTCTACGCGTTTGCAAACGGCACGTTCTCCGATGCGGACGCAGGCCTGCGCGGCGATGTTGATGTGCGCGATATGGGCCTCACCCTGTTCGGCACCAAGTCCGTACAGGACGACATCCATTTAAAATACTACCTCGGTGCGTATGACGGCATTCAGAAAACAACCGAAGATAACCCGCGGCTCGCGGCTCGCGCACAAATAAATTTCGGAGCAGCCGAAGCTGGATACTATCACCTCAGCACCCATCTCAATGAATCCACCACATATTCTCTCGCTGCTTCAGTGGATCAACAATCCGAAGTAGCCTACACCGATACCGGCGATGCCGACTATCTTTTCTGGACGGTTGACGGTTTCATTCAAAAACCTCTGGGCAAGGGCCATCTCACCGTGGAAGCGGCATTCCAATCGCTGGATCTCGATGACGCCACGTCTCTTGACCACGATGCTAACGCTGAAACACCGGGCAAAGATGCCACGCAGTCACAGGGTGAAGGCTACTACGTCCAGACCGGCTACCGCATGGGACAGGTTCAACCCTGGGCTGCTTACGAGTACTGGGATAGTGATGCGGATGCAAACAAGGGAACATACGATATGTATCGCCTTGGAATGACCTATTTCATCAAAGGTCACAATGCCAATATCAAGGCTGGTTTTGAACGCCTGGAAGCAGACACAAACATCGGAAACACCACTGAAGATACCATCAACTCATTTGTAATCGGTTGCTATGTAACATACTAAGAGAAAATCACTACGGAGGAACCTGACCATGATGTCAAAACAAAAGAGCAAAGACAGTGCAGGAATCTCAAAAAGCAAAATGCGACCTCGTAAATTTGTTGCAAGCCCCCGCAAACTTGTCGGACATGTTCCGACCATCGCAATCACCCCGGTGGCCGACGGACGCACGGGCGCTTACGAAGACAACGCGGAAGGCACCTGGAAAATGGTAGACCGGGTCTTTGACCTGCTCAGCCAAAACGTATTCCTCCCGGACGGCACCCCTGTCCGATTCGTGGTGGCGCCCGAAATCGTCTACGGTCCCCGTAGCGGTGCGCTGGCACAAGCGTACTACACGCGCGAAGGCGTCAGCGCAAACATCTGGGTCAGCCGTTCCTGGGCCTATAGCGACGAGCTGATGAGTGCCATCCAGGGGCTGGGCAGCAGTGAATGGCAACAAGCAGCCTACGGACTGAATCAGACCGACCGGCCTGGAGCCGTGTGGCTGAAGGCCTTTACCGCTGCCATGGATGAAAAGAAGCGCCCAATCTTCTCGATATACAACCCGGATCTCGAGACCGAAGACGGGGACATTCCTCCTTACGTGGCCGAGAGGCTTCTCCGTTTCGCACGCTGCGCAGCCGCTATCGCGGAAATGCGCGGCAAAAACTACCTCTCAGTCGGTAGCGTCTCCATGGGCATCATTGGCTCCGACGTACGCCGCAACCTCATGCTTGATTATTTCGGCATGGGAACTGTGTCCTACGATATGGTCGGCATCAAAGGGCGAATTGACAAGGGATTCTATGACCACGATGAACTTGAGCGCGCCTTCAAATTCATGAAAAGGCGTTTCGATATCGATTATGGCGAAGGTGAGCGTCCTTTGCCTCCCGATGATCTGTTGCGCGAGTGCATCAAGATGACACTCGTGGTCCGTGACCTAATGGTTGGCAACGCCGAACTGGCAAAGAAGAGCGTCGGCAAAGCCCAGGGATTCAAGGCGGATGTCGAATTCGCCCAGGGAACCAACGCCATTGCTGCAGGCACACAGGGACAACGCCAATGGACCGATTTGCACCCCAACTATGACATGACCGAATCTCTGCTCTGCAGCTCATTCGACTGGGACGGGTATCGGGCGCCTTACATCGTGGCGACCGAAAATGACTCCAAAAATGCCATCGGCATGCTGGTGGCCAACCTTCTCAGCGGAATGCCCCAGCTATTTGCGGATATCCGCACTAACTGGACGGCAGAGAGCATACAGGCTGCGACAGGAATGGATGTATCCGACATTGCACCCGATGGCTTGATCGACAAACGCAACTCCGGTGCCGGATCGCTCGATTACGCCATCGACGTGATCGGTTTGGTCAAGGATGGCAAGGATAAGCCCATCCAGGACGTGGCAAAGACTATTCGGGGCAACCAGAACCTGCAGAAACGCCTCATCAAAGGTGCCATTGAAGGCACGAAGTACCTCTCCGGCATTCTTGAGTACTTCCCGGGCGACGGCCTTTCGAGCCACTATCGTACTCCGGGTGGTGTTCCGATGACAGCCTATCGCTACAACGTCGTGGGCGATCGTATGACCTGCTCGGTTGTCGAAGGTGAAACCGTTGAGCTTCCTGTCGATGTGGCCAACCACATTAGCGGCGTGACCAATGATACATGGCCTGAATCCTACTGGGTCCCTCGCGGCATGAGCTCATTCGAGTACATGTCCCGAATCGGCCCCAATCATGACGCCAACTCGTTTGGTCTCATTGGTGCCGACATGATTACGCTGAACGCCATGTTGCGTATCCCTGTGGATATGCACAACGTCGACAAAAAGGATATCTTCCGCCCCACGATGTGGGATCGCTTCGGCGGGGACGATTTCCGCGCGTGTGATGAGCTCGGACCGCTGTACGCTTAGGCTCACGGGCCAAAGCAGCCAAGCAGAAAAAAAAGACAGCGCCCGTGTAACGGGGCGCTGTACAGGCCGCTACACACTACATCAATCCATCGACATGTAGTGCGTCTGACCCGACGCGAGGCACGAGCGGAGGACAGGCGCTCTCCGTGCAAACAGAGCGGCGTTGCACACCTGCAGGGTCCAAAGCCCACGGAAAAAGGTAGGGACGGCAGTCCCTTGCCGTCCAATTATGCACGCACTGGCGCTAAAAACAATCGTAAGCGTTCGGCTCAGGCCGAGCGCTTCTCTTTTGCAAAGATGAGCCAGATGCACAACTCGTACAGGCAAACCAGCGGCACGGCCATCATCATCTGCGTCACTGGATCAGGAGGAGTCAAAATCATCGCAAGCACCAACAAACCCACAACAACATGCCGACGCTTTTCACGGAGCTGCGTAGACGTCACCAGACCCGCACCCCCCAAAGCCAACAACACCACGGGCATTTCAAAAGCGAGACCAAACGCAATCAACAACTTCAAAACAAATGCCACGTAATTGCCCAGCTCCACAAATTCACTGCTAAGCCCCATCCAGGCATTGATCCGAAACATCATTTGCAACGCCACTTTCAGGGTAATGAAGTAGCACAGACTCACACCCGTCGCAAACAACACAATAGCAAACCCGGACGCATTGCTCACTGCGCGTTTTTCCTTTGGAGTCAAACCGGGAAACACGAAACGGCCGATAGCCAGCACAACGATAGGCGCTGCAATAAGCAATCCGGCCCAAAACAAAATACGAAAAAAGACAGAAAGCCCGCCCGCAACCTTTAGGACACGCAGGTATTCCTCGGGATCGCGTCCGGCCCACTCAATAGGCGTCTTGAGAACACCCAGAATCCAGGGTGACAGCGGCCAGGCGATCAGCATTCCAACCAACAATGCCCCCAGGCACCAGATCACCGTCTGACGCAAATCATCGAGATGCTCAACAAACGGCTTGCTCGCCTCATCAGAACTTTCAGACCGCCAGATCATCTTTACGCTCCGTTGGGTCCTTAGGTTCTTCCGGGGCAACATCAACAGGAGGCTCTACCGGTTGATCCTCAGATGCTTCGGCAGCATCTTCGGCCAATACTTCGGCAAGCACCTCCTCCTCCGGCACGATCACAGGATACGCATCCTCTTCGGACTCGCTCTCAGATCCCTCATTCATGCCATCATCAAAATTACCATCTTCATCGGTCGCACCGTAGGGGTCGTCATCGAAGTCCGCGTCCATCGTATTCCATGAGTCTTCCCCTGGCTCATCAGCATACACCGCATCACGGACGGTATCTTTGACATCGGTGTCAATACGCATGACTTCGTTACGGAAGTCCTGAGATGCGCGGCGCAACTCTTCAAGAGCCTTGCCGATCATGCGCGCCAGCTCAGGCAGCCGGCGTGGGCCGAACAACACCAGAACCACGGCAAACACAAGAAGTAACTCACCCCATCCGGGAGATCCGGATAGAAAAGCAAGAGGCATGTTCATACAGAAACCTTACCGGTAAAGAGCAAACTCACCGCGACGATTCGTTCGGTACGCATCCGGAGAGTGTCGCGCGTCTACGGGCATTTCCTCACCATAACTGCGCGTCTGGATCCGAGAACCTTCAATCCCAAGACCAATCAGGTATGCGCGAACTGCCAGGGCTCGATGCTCACCGAGTGACAAATTGTACTCACGGCTACCGCGTTCGTCGCAATGCCCCTCTATAACCAATCGTATATCAGCATTGCGGCGCATGTACTCTGCCACCGATGTAATCTTGGCGGTCTCCGAACCGGCGATCTGGAAGCTATCGTACTGGAATGCTACCGGAGGAAACTGAACGTCAGTGATCCTGTTATCTTCACCAAAACGTCCGGCAAGTGCGTAATCACCTGCCAACTGATCGACACCTTCGACCGACAACAAATCGTCCTCAAACCCCGCATCCGGTTTGCCGCGACGAGTGACACCACAGCCCGAAACCGCCAACAAACAAATCATCAAACACAAAGACATCGCCATCCAACGTATGAATCGAAACATTTTCATCTCTCCTTCTCGACCTATTAGATCGTCCCATTTTCTTCATTGAACACTAGCGCAATGCAACTCCACATGAAAAGGGTTACGACCAATAAAACTTTCCGTGTTATCTCGTAGACCAAGCCCCGGAATACCAGTCACCCTGCAAGCGCGTCAAACGTATCTGAGGGTCTCCCTTTGTGTCAAGGACATAGAGGTCTGATCGGTAGTTCTGAGTCTTGGTAAACAGAATATGACGTCCATCCGGCGCCCATGACGGCGTTTCGTGATCAACGTATTCTCCCGTAATTTGCAGCTCTGCCTGCGGCTGCACGGTATACAGCACCAGCTGATAGCGTCCATTTCTACGACTACTGCAAACGATCCGCCCGTCCGGCCCCCAATCGGGAGACACATTCTCACTTCCATGAAATGAAATCCGCTGTCCGCGCCCACCGTCACGAGAAACGACATAGAGCTGCGGAGAACCAGAGCGGTCCGAGACATAGACAATACGACGACCGTCCGGAGACCAGGTTGGACTGGCTTCCGCCGCGTGTTGCGTTCGCGTCACACGCTTAATACGCCGGGTACGCAGGTTCATGGTATACACATCAGGATTCCCATCCTTGGACAACGTCAGCACTATTTCCCGGCCGTCCGGCGAAACATCCGCCCCGGCATTCAACCCGGGAAATGCCGCAATACGGCGACGACGCCCCGAAACAAGATCGATATGATACACATCAGGAAATCCCCCCACGTAGGAGGTATACACAATGCCCCTGGCATCTGCGCTCCACTTGGGAAACAAACACGGTTTCTTGTCATGCGTAATCTGCAACAAATTACCACCATCCGCGTCGCACACGTACAAATCTTTTGTTCCCCCGCGCGAACCCACCATAACAATACGCGTGGATGCAATACCCGGTTTCCCGGTAACCGCCTTCACGATAGCATCCGCCACGACATGAGCCAGCACACGCGACTTATCCGGCTTTCCAGAAAACACCCGATTGAGATAGGAATGCCCATCCCGTCGACGAACCATACACGTCGCCATCAACGTGCCGCCCGACACCTCCACAGCCCCCTTGACCAGCACTGACGCCGTAGTCACCCCGCCCGCCTTGAACCAACCTGAAAGCTCCAGATCGCGACTCAGCGTCTGCTTAAATTCGGACCCTGCCACCGCCCCTGCCGACAAACCCGACAGGTCGAACAAGTACTTATCCCCACCCGGCTTCACAATCTCGATATCCGCCGCCGGGCTCCATACACCCGTAAACATCAACACCCCAAGCAATCCACACACCAATCGCATCTTTTTCTCCTGCTGAATCTCAACTCAACTCCAACACAGCTTTATCATTACAGGATTCCCATTGCAGGGCAAGAGGAGCCGTTCAAAACACGTAAAAAACTGCAATTACCGCATTGACACAGGTTCCCCCCTACCCTATGTTCACGCGTTCATTGGCGAGGAGTGCCTAAACCAAACCGTACTCCGGCCACGAAGGGAGTGTGATTGTAACCAGTGATTCAAATAAGAATTAAGCGGGGTGAACCCGTTGAAAAGGCCCTGAGACGTCTGAAAAAGATTTTGGACAAAGAGGGAATGATGAAACAGCTCCGAGCTAATCGTTACTTCGAGAAGCCAAGCGAGAAGAAACGACGCAAATCCGCTCGGGCAAGGTCTCGCACCCGCTAGGGCGGTGTGTGAACAGTCACATAACGACTTAACGACAACTCCCTGCTCCGTACGGTGCAGGGAGTTGTTTTTTATCGGGCCAAACGCGCACGGCAGCAATTTCATGCAACAAATCAATTTCTCCATCTCAACGCACTGGAATGCGCATCACCATGCCTCAGGAGAGGCCATGATTGATGAAATCCTCGCCCTCGGGGTCAACCGGGTAGAGCTGGGATACGATCTGACCATGGACTTGGTCCCCGGCGTGGAACAACGCGTTCAGGAAGGGGTTGTAACCATCTCCAGCGTGCATAACTACTGCCCTGTGCCCATTGGGGCACCTCACGGACACCCGGAACTCTTTCTGTTCAGCAGCCCTGACGTACGCGTACGCGAACGTGCAGTGTCGCAAACTCTTGAAACCGCAGCCTTTGCCGCCCGCATGGGTGCCAAGGTCGTCGTGGTTCACGCAGGACGCGTGGAAATGCCATCCATCACACGTAAACTCATTGACCTGGCCGAACAAGGGCGTATGGATGATCGCAAATATGAAAAGCTGAAAATGAAATTGCTGACAAAACGCGACAAGAAGTCGGTCCGCCACAAAGAGCATCTGTATGCCTCCCTGGAGGCCATTCTTCCGGCCCTGGACTCTCTGGGTGTCACAATAGCCCTTGAGATCCTGCCTTCATGGGAAGCCATGCCCTCTGAAGCTGAAATGTTTGATATCGCCAATCACTTCAACTCCCCTCGACTGGGTTTCTGGTATGATGTCGGCCATGGTAAGATTCGCGACAATCTTGGTATGGTAGCATCCCTGCGCTGGCTGGATCGACTGCAGAACTATCTCGCGGGCATGCACCTGCATGATGTAATCTTTCCTGCAGGAGATCATGTAATGCCGCCGCATGGGGACATGGACTTTTCCCTGCTGCGACCCTACGTGCGCCCAGAGTTGCCCCTGGTGCTGGAACCCGCCGTCGGAACACCTGCGGAGGATGTTGCTGTGGCTCTTGAGCATTTTTCAGAGGCATTCACAGGGGATATAGCGAAAAATGCTTTAGAGGGAGATCGGACAACATGAACGTACTGGTCACAGGGGCCAATGGCTTTGTGGGACGCTGGCTTGTGAAAACACTTGCCGATGCCTCACATGCCGTCATCGCCACAGATCTCGATGTTTCACGCCCTCTCGAGGGTGCCGCCAATACTCGTCCCCTTGATATTGCCGATTCCACCGCCGTCACAGCCATAATGCGGGAAGAACAACCCTATGCCTGCATTCATCTGGCCGCCCTCGCATTTGTCCCGGATGGTGAACATGCCCCTGAATCCATGATGAGGATTAATTTGAGCGGAACGCGCAATATTCTGACAGCCATTCGTGACCATTCCCCTCAAACGCGCCTTTTATTTGCCTCCACAGCCCAGGTCTACGGCAACGCACCCGAGCCGGTCTCCGAAACCACTCCCCCCCACCCTCTCACCCTGTACGGCATATCCAAAGTTGCCGCAGAACTCACCGTACTCGGCTTCGTAAAAGCATGTGGCATTGATGCCATGATTGCCCGCCCCACGAATCATACCGGCCCAGGACAACCGCTACAGTATGTCGTCCCGGCATTTGCCCGGCAGATCAAGCAGGCCTCGACGGACGGCACATTGACCACTCCCATGCGTGTAGGCAATCTTGACAGCGAGCGATCCTTTATGGATGTGCGGGATGTGACACAAGCTTACGTTACACTGCTGGAGCAGGGCCGCACGGGTGAAATCTACAACATTTGCAACGGCGCGCCGCAGCCGATGCGCAACATACTGGATGCCTTATACACCCTTGCAAACGTCAATGTGGAAACCGAGACCGACCCTGCTCTCTGGCGACCCACAGATCGGTCACCAGAACTGGATTGCACCAAAATACTTGCCGAAACAGATTGGCGTCCCTCATATTCCATGGAGCAAACACTGGAAGATGTTCTAAAAAACGTCTAAGATTCATAACTCTTATCATTAAATAGAAGCACAAGCAGAAAGCACACCGCGTGAAGAAGAAACTGATTCCTGCGATACAACTTGCGATTGGCATTGGATTATTCGCTTATCTTTTCTCGTCTATACAGGATAAGGGTAAACTCCTTGAAGCTATCCGCACTGCAGCCACTCACTGGCCCACCGTAATTCTGGCGCTGTGCTTATTTGGAACCTGCCTCTTTTTAGTCTCCTTACGCTGGAAACTTCTTCTTTCAGCACAAGGACTTAACCTCACTTTTCGGCGCTCATTGAAGCTATATTTTATTGGTCATTTCTTCAATTCATTCCTTCTCGGCGCAACAGGGGGCGATATCGTCAAGGCCTACTATGCAGCCAAAGAAACACATCACAAGAAAACTGAGGCTGTGGCAACCATCGCCATGGACCGGATCATGGGGCTCTTCGCCCTTGTATCATTAGTCGTCGTGATCATGCTCGCGCGACTCAACTTCTTTCTCTCTCACCCGGAGACTCGCCTTGCATTGGCTTTCTTCTTCGGACTTCTCATCGCCGGCATCTGCGGCACACTTCTTGTCTTTTATCAGGATCTGTTCGAGCGCTTTGCGATTCTGAGACGCCTGAAAGAAAAGTCGGCTTTCGGCTCCATCATGGCCCGCGTCTACTCCGCCTTCCAAATTGTCGTCAAACATCCGAAGGTACTGTGGCTCACGCTCCTGCTGTCACTTTCCAATCACCTGCTCGTCATCGCATCCGGTTGCGCCCTGGGATATGCCCTCGAAATACAGCTACCTTTTTGGGATTATATGACGACACTCCCCATCATTAACGCCGTCGCTGCCATTCCCCTGACACCTGGCGGGTTCGGTACCCGCGAAGCCACCGCCATCTTCATGCTGGGCACAATGGGTGTTGAAGACTCTCTTGCACTCATGCTCTCCATTTTGATTTGGGGCACCACTTTCTCCTGGAGCCTGGTCGGCGGCGGCGTTTACCTGATCGAGTCAATACGTGGGGGAATCAAGCCCCAGGATGCCATAACAGACGCCGCGGACGATAAAGAATAGACATCCGCGCCTGACATTCTTAGGATACTCACCTTTTAGCTTTCAGATAATGCTTCTTGAATAAATGGGAGACAAAAACATGAATCAACGAATCAGCGCAATATCACCGTCATTGAGTCTTGCCATCACAGGCAAGGCAAAAGCCCTTGCAGCCGCAGGAGAGAACGTCTGCAGCTTTGCTGCCGGCGAACCGGACTTTGACACGCCGGAGTTTGTCAAGCAAGCTGCCGCCGAAGCATTGGCCTCCGGCCAGACCAAGTACACCCCGGCAGCAGGACTACCTGCGCTCCGCAAGGCAATTTCCGAGAAGCTCAAACGAGACAACGCACTCACCTATGCACCGGAGCAGATCATCGTCAGCAATGGCGCCAAGCACTCACTTTTCAACGTTTTCATGGCGCTCCTGCGCGAAGGCGATGAAGTCGTGATCCCCGGCCCCTACTGGCTCAGCTATCCTGAAATGGTATTAATTGCAGGCGGCAAAGCCGTACATGTTCCGACACAGGAAGCCAACGGGTTCAAGATTACCCCCGAGGAACTTGAGGCGGTCATCACCCCTCGCTCCACAGCCATTGTACTCAACAGCCCATCCAACCCCACCGGCATGGTCTACTCAGCAGACGAGCTTCGCGCCGTGGCCGAAGTCGCCGTGAAGCATGATCTCACCATCATCTCCGACGAGATCTACGAAAAGATCCTCTACGATGGCAACACACACACGAGCGTCGGCAGCCTTTCAAAAGAGATATTCGAGCGTACCATCACAGTCAACGGGTTCAGCAAAGCCAACTCCATGACCGGCTGGCGCCTGGGCTACGTGGCCGCCCCCGAGTTCATCATCAAGCCTATGGCCGCTCTACAGAGCCACAGCACCTCCGGACCCAACACCTTTGCGCAACACGGCGCATTGGCTGCCCTGAGCCCCGAAGCGGATGCGGCCACTGCCGAGATGGTCAACGCCTTCACCGAGCGACGCGACTATCTTCTTGCACGAATTGCAGATATCAATGGAATCTCCTGCGTAAAACCTGGCGGTGCATTTTATGCCCTGCCCAACATTGGACGCCTTGGGCTTCCCGCGATGGAGTTCTCCAGCAGATTACTTGAAGAGGAAAAAGTAGCCGTCATTCCCGGCGAAGCCTTCGGTGCGCCGCAAAACATTCGGATGTCCTACGCCTGCAGCATGGACAACATCAAAGAAGGCCTCGACCGTATCGAAAGATTTGCAGGCAAACTGTAGAATTGATGATTGGCGACACCACCTCTCACCAGTCACATAGAAAAGCATTTTTTAATAACCTAATGTGGGCGAGTGGCGAAACTGGCAGACGCGCAGGATTTCCAGCCATAGGCTGGTCCGCCGTAGCCTTGGCGAAGGCGGAAGGATCCTGAGGAGATTTTTTTTAACAACTTAATGTGGGCGAGTGGCGAAACTGGCAGACGCGCAGGATTTCCAGCCATAGGCTGGTCCGCCGTAGCCTTGGCGAAGGCGGAAGGATCCTGAGGAGATTTTTTTTAACAACTTAATGTG
>JADHWI010000037.1 GCA_016783565.1 Kiritimatiellia bacterium | reverse complement strand
GGTGCCGGGGTCTGATGATGCGCGGCGCACGTATCGCGTATTGTATTGGAAACGTGGCCTGTATGAATTTGCATTTCTTCGAGTGGATGAGGTGCCGAGCAAATTTAATTACGGTGTTTTTGAGCTTGGGAAGATTGTGCGTTCTTCTGTGCCGCAACTTGAGACGACCTTGCAGGGGGATGTGACCGTGCGGCATCAGTGTGCTGCTGACTGTTATATTCGTACCCAGTTTAAGTCGGAGATGGAAGGTGTGCGATTCGTGGATCAGAAATATGAGAAAGAAGATGGGTCACCGTATCGAACGACTCAGCGTCGTCTTCGAATGAATTTCCCAAATCAGAATTAATGATAACAGCATAGGGGTGTGGTACCGCGATCAGGTGAGAACGGTGACATGGCGGAAATGCTTGCGATAGGTTGAGAATAGAATGCGAATATATTGTATGCACTTACTGTTATTGTTGGCCATGTGTGCGGCAGCCATCCCTGGTTTGTCTTATGCGCAGATGAATGATTTTGATACGAGGCCTCAAGGGGGGACGGTTGAGGATGCCGGGCCTGAGCGCAAGCGGTCTCGCTTTTGGTTTCGCCCGAAGATGGAAACCGCAACTGAGCAGCTGATGTACGCGCAGACGCTTGAAGTTGAGGGTAAAATCAAGGCTGCAGGTAAAGCGTATCGGGAGCTCGTATCATTTTGGCACGAATCGCCTGAGGCGTTAATTGCGCAGCGTGGCTTTGCTCGTACCTTGGAAAAGCGCGCAAAGCACGCAGATGCTTTTGACGAGTTGCAGTATCTGTTTGATTTCTTTCCTGGAAAGTTCGATTACGAGGAGGCGTTAAACGAGCAGTATCGGATTGCCAATCTGATAGCGGCAGGCAAACGCGGGGATGTGCTTTTTTTTAATGGGTGGACACGTCCGGAGCGAGCGTTGCCGCTGTATGAGAAGATCGTGGCGAATGGACCTCGTTGGAGTCGTGCCGCTGAGGTGCGTTTTCGCATAGGGCAGATTCAAGAGAAGATAGGTGAGGTAGAAAATGCCTGTAAAGCGTATGAAGTGCTGGGAATGCGTCATCCAAAAACCGTATTTGCGGCTGAGTCTGCGTTACGCCGGGCTTATTGCCTTGAAACGCTTGCCTTGAAGCGCCCCCGTAACGAGAAGGCACTGCTTGAAGCCATGCGTGCGTTTGAAGTGTTTTTGTCCCGTTATCCGGACCATGATGGGGTTGAGGGTGCTGCAGGCAAGTCTACTGAGCTCATGGAGCGTTTGGCAACGTTGGCGTTTCAGCAGGCTGAATTTTATGACAAAATGGTAAAAAAGTCTGCGGCTGCGTTAATTGCTTATCGCAATTTTATTCAGCGCTATCCCACATCGAGGTTAGCCCCGCAGGCTTCTCTGAGAATCCAGATATTGACGAAGGAGCTTGGAAGAGATGAAAACGAAGGTTAGTCGAGTATTGGCGCGGGCTGCGCGTATGTATTCTCCCGTTGTGGTCATGGTCTGTGTTTTTTTCATGGGGACAGGATGTGCGGGTTACCGTCTGGGATCTACATTGCCGCCGGGACTCAAGACGATTCATGTTCCGATATTTGTGAATCAGACGGGTGAACCGTTGGTGGAGTCGGAAACGACCTCTGCGGCAATTGCTGAGTTTCAAAAAGATGGCACGTTGAGTGTGGTCTCTGAGGTGCAGGCTGATCTGATATTGAACGTTGTTCTCACCGGATACCGCTTGGAACCTATTCGGTTTCAACAGAACAATATAAAGGAGACGCGTGAGTACCGCTTGAGATTAGATGCGCGCCTGAAATGTATTCGAACGTCAGATGGAAGTGTGCTTACTTCGCGCAAATTGATTGGCGAAGCCACGTTTTTACCGTCGGGAAGCATGTCTCTGTCAAAACAGCAGGCATTGCCGGATGCAGCTCAAGATCTGGCTCGTGATGTGGTCTCGGCCGTGGTTGAGGCGTGGTAGAAAAAAGGCCACGCAACCGTATGATATCGGTTGCGTGACCGAACGTGTATCAGATGTTCTGAGAATTAGATTGATGCGACGCGTTTAGCGGTGCGAGCTTTCTGGCGTGCAGCGGTATTCTTTTTGATGGCTCCCTTTTTGACCGCTTTATCTGTTGCGGCATAGAACCCCTGCAGTTTTTCTGCACTGGCTTCCTTGTCGCCGGCTGCTACGCTCTCAAAAACGCGTTTACGCGCTGTGCGCGCTGCGCTTTTAATGTCCAGGTTTTGACGTCTTTTTTCTTCGGACGTCTTCATCATTCTCTTGGCGCTTTTGGTATTAGGCATAATGTATCCTGTATCGTTTCCTGATTTTTCTCTTAAAAATAAAAATCGGGCCACATCATAGCGCCGCGCGAGCCGGGGTCAAATCCTTTTTTTGCCTTTGTTGTGGTGAATCGGCTGCACATTGTGGTTTTTTTTTGGTCGGTTTGTGTCTAGCATACACGGCATGCGTTATTTATTGCCTAGAATTGGATGGAGAATGTTGAGGGGCACGCACCCGCGTTTGCTCTGGAAGTTTGTTGTGCAAGCAGGATGGAAGGGCATGCTTGCGGTAAACCGTTTTGAGCGGCGTCTTCGCCAGGGGAAACGCTTTCCAGCGTTTATTTTCATCTCGTTGACAAACAATTGTAATCTAACGTGCAAGGGGTGTTGGGTGAGTCGCTCGCGGCCGTCTGTTGAGATGACGTCTGAAACGTTTGACCGCATCCTGTGTGAGAGCAAAGCGCAAAAGTGCGGTTTTTTTGGTATTCTGGGTGGGGAACCATTGCTGTATCCCGGGCTTCTTGAACTGCTGGGACGGCATCGTGACAGCTATTTTCAGCTTTTTACAAATGGGATGCTGATTACGGATCAGGTGGCGGATGAGATGCGCCGCATGGGTAATATTACGCCGCTTGTGAGTATTGAGGGGCTGGAACAAACCAGCGATGAGCGGCGTGGGGGCGAAGGCGTGTATCGTCGCAGTATGGACGGTTTAAAGCGTTGCGTGGATCGAGGTTTGATCACGGGGGTTGCCAGTAGTGTATGTCAGTCGAATTTCAAGGAGGTCGTGACCGAAACTTTTGTACGCGATGTTATGGCTCTTGGCGTTCAGTATCTGTGGTACTATATTTATCGTCCGGCCGGTCCGGATCCGAGTCCGGAGTTGGCGTTGTCTGCAGAACAAATCGTGGCGTTGCGACGGTTTATCGTGGATGTGCGCATGCGTGTACCTCTGGTGGTGATTGATGCGTATTGGGATGACAGGGGGAGAGCCTTGTGCCCGGCGGCGATGGGAATTAGTTATCATGTGAATCCCGGCGGTGATATTGAGCCTTGTCCGCCCATTCAGTTTGCCACGGAAAACGTAAAGGATGGGCGTATCGATGCGCTGATTGGTCGATCCGAGTTCCTTGGTGATTTTTCTGAGTTTGCGAGTAAGCATACGCGTGGTTGTGTGCTTTTGGAGCATCCTCAGGAGTTGAAAACCTTTGTCGAGACATCCGGTGCACGGGCGACCAGTGGTCGGCCGGATGGCATTGGAGAATTGGCGGCCATGCAAGCACATCCCGGGCACCATCAGGCGGATTGCGAGATTCCTGAAAAGAGCTGGTTCTATCGGTTGGCGAAGCGAAAATGGTTCTTTGGGTTTGGCGCATATGGTTAGAGGAAAAGTGTAGATTGCGAATTGAGTTGAGAATGCTGAGTTGATGAGTATGGGCAAGGGACTGATTCTTTATTGTGATTGTGCGTATAGTTCGCTGGTGACGGACACGGCTAAGATGCAGATAAAAGAGTACTTGTCTGGATCAGGCTGGCGAGTGGAGGGCGTTCCGGATCTGTGTAAGCTTGCGGCGAAGCAGGATAAGCGGCTCAAGCAGTGGGCAGGCGAGGAGGATCTGGTTATTGTGGCCTGCTATCCCCGCACCGTAAAATGGTTGTTTCGTTATGGGAAGGCGGCGCTGTCGGAGGGTGTACAAGTGCTGAATATGCGTGAGCAGCGCCCTGAAGATATTCTTGCGTCGCTTGTCGCTCGGAAGCCGTGCGAAGGCTCTCATCAATCTTTGAATGTCGAGCCAGATGGCGATTGGGTGCCATGGTTTCCGGTCATTGACTATGATCGTTGCAGTCATTGTGGGCAATGTGCCAGTTTTTGTGTGTTTGGGGTATATCGGGTGACGCCGGATGAGCGTGTTGAAGTGGTGGAACCTGCTAACTGCAAGAATAATTGCCCGGCGTGCGCGCGTATGTGCCCATCTAAAGCGATCATTTTTTCAAAAAGTTCCGAAGAGCCAATCAATGGTGCAGAGCCTCAGACCGAGGGGAAGGCCACTTCCGATAGTGAGAGTGTGGATATTGATGTGTTGATAGAGAAGCGCCGTGCGCGTGCTGAGGCGTTTCGCAAGGCGCGCGAAGGGAACAAGCATCAATGAGCGCTGAAGTACAGGATTTGCTTTATGGCCCCGAAACCGAAAAAGAGGAGTGTGGGACGACGTACATGGTGCCTCGCGAGCAGCAAGAGCGTCTTCGATTGCGCGAAATCGTATTGGCATATGTTGCGGACCAACATTTAGTGGCCCCCCTTTTGATGCACGAACTTGAAGCGCACGCTGATTGCATTGTTGCGGAACAGGGTGTTGATTCTGTGTATCGTGAATTCTTGTTCATTTTGATCAACAATGCAGTTTGGGTGCCGGTAGTGCGGCATATTCCCTGTGAACGTCGGACGTTGATGCTACCGCCGTGCTTGCGTGCAACAGGGCATTGTAAAGCGACGTTTGATGAATTGGGGTTACTCTGCGATCGATGTGGGGGCTGTTTAATCTGTGATTTGTCGGAGCAAGCTGAAGATATGGGTTATACGGTGCTTGTGGCGGAAGGCACGACTATCGTGGGGGCGCTGGTGGAACAGGGCAAGGTGGATGCGGTGATCGGTGTGGGGTGCATGGCGGCTCTGGAGCGTACATTTCCGCGCATGGTGGCTTCTGCGGTTCCGGGAGTGGCGGTACCGTTACTTCAGGATGGTTGCGCGGATACGTCGGTTGACCGTGACTGGGTGAGCGAAGCGTTGCATCTCCTGCCAACCGATGAGGATGATGATGGATTTGGTTTGTTGGATCTGGCTGGTGTGCAGTCGGTCGTGCATGGATGGTTTGCTCTGGCTGCACTGCGTGATGTGTTGCGCGTTGGAGACTCGGATGTAGAGCAAATTGGTTTTGAGTGGCTGGCGCGCTCGGGTAAACGGTGGCGGCCTTTTTTGACGACGGCAGTCAGTCTTTCGTTGATGAAGCAGAATGCCTCGGCCATTCCTGATCACGTGCGGTTGGCGGCGATTGCCATGGAGTGTATTCATAAGGCGTCTCTGGTTTATGATGACATTCAGGATGAAGACGACATGCGTTATGGCGCGCCAACCTTGCACCAGGTGCATGGTGTGCCCGTGGCCATGACGGTGAGCCTTTATCTTCTTGGTTTAGGGTACCGTTTGCTTGCCGAATGTGGCGCTACAGACGCTCAGAAAGCGGATATGCTCTTCCAGGCTACGGATGGTCACTGCCGGCTTTGTCTTGGCCAGGGGGATGAGCTGATCTGGACGCGTTCACCCTCGGTGCTGACGAGTGAGGAGGTTCTTCAAATTTTTCGTGAGAAGACCGCACCATCATTCGAGGTGGTTCTGGAATTGGGAGGCATTTGTGCTGGAGCGGATGCGTCAACGCGTGATGTCATCAGGCGCTATAGCGAAGAGCTTGGGGTGGCATACCAGATACGCGATGATTTGGATGATTTTACTGCGGTGGGGGATGTGGACGATATCCTTGCACAGCGGCCATCGGTTGTGTTGGCACTGGCTCATGAAATGGCATCCCCGGAGTTGCGTGGGCGAATTGCATCTGTCTGGAAGGGGAAGGTGGACAAGGAGCGAGCGAACGAGATTCGCACAATCATTGCACATCTGGGGGTGGTTGAGCAGGTAGAGGCGTTGCTGTGCGATTACCAGGATCGTGCGTTGCGCGCTTTGGCCCCTTTGGGTGAACCAGTGCTCAAAATGACTCTGTTTCGCATTGCACGCCTTGTGTTTGCACGGGACAGTTGAGAAAGAGAAAGAGAGCGTTATGAATTTTCCTGTAGCTCATGAGACGATGGTGCAGACGTTGGGGAATGCCGAGGTGTCTTCGCCTTTGAGGAGCTTTCGCCCGGACGGATTTGTGGATGAACAGCAACGGGTGTTTCTGCATTCGCAGACGCACGAGGAGCAGGCGTTTCGTGATCAGGACGTGATGCCGCCCTCTTTCGAGCGTGCCGGTCCGAGAGATCCATTGTTTTTTGATCCGGCCAAAGTTACCTGTGGCATTGTGACCTGCGGGGGGCTTTGTCCGGGGCTGAATGATGTGATTCGTTCGCTGACCTTGACCTCCATTCATGGGTATGGCGTGCCGCGTGTTCTTGGTTTTCGTTATGGTTATGCGGGTTTGGCTGCGGATAGTGAGGCGCCCGTGGAGCTTACGCATGACGTAGTGGACCATATTCATGAGCAAGGCGGAACCATGTTGGGGTCTTCGCGCGGGCCTCAACCGGAATGTGAGATCGTAGATACGCTAAAAAAACACGGGGTTGACATTCTGTTTGTAGTGGGTGGCGATGGGACGTTGCGCGGCGGGCGGGATATCGCTGCGGAGATTACGCGACAAGGATTGTCCATCAGTGTGATCGGCGTGCCGAAGACGATCGATAACGATCTACAGTGGGTGTCACGGAGTTTCGGGTTTACGACGGCGGTAGAGGAAGCGCGTAACGCCATTCAATCCGCCCATATTGAGGCACGCGGAGCCCTCAACGGAGTGGGGTTGGTCAAGTTGATGGGGCGGCACTCCGGATTTATTGCTGCGCATGCGTCTATGGCAAGTTCGGATGTCAATTTCTGTCTTGTGCCGGAGGTTCCGTTTTCTATGGATGGTGAAGATGGATTTTTAGAGGCGTTGGTGCATCGTTTGAAGAGCCGAAGGCATGCGGTGATCGTTGTTGCCGAAGGTGCGGGGCAGGATCTTGTGGCAGCAGAAGAGAATCAGCAACGTGATAAATCCGGGAACCTGAAGCTGAAGGATATCGGAGTTTATATGCGGGAACGGATTGACTCGCATCTGAAGGGGCTCGGTATGGAATTCAGTATGAAATATATTGATCCGAGTTACACGATTCGCAGTTTGCCCGCGAATGCTTTTGATTCAGAATACTGCCTGATGCTGGGACAGCATGCGGTTCATGCCGGGATGGCAGGCCGTACCGGGATGGTTGTGGGTTTATGGAATCGATACTTCACCAATATGCCGATTGAGCTTGTGACCCGCGCGCGCCAGCAGATTGATCCCAATGGTCCGGAATGGCATCGGGTGTTGGATTCCACCGGGCAACGAACATTTTCTGCGACGTCGCCGGTTCAAGAGTAGGGGGCAGGCATGTGGAGCAGCCGGACGTGTGGTGTTGAGAGCAACGTGTCGCGTGAAATGTTAGCGTGCGCAGCGCATGCACGTCCGTGGCTGGCACACAGTGCGGCAGATATCGTGACTTTTGTTAAAGGGCAGTTGCGCGAATCGGGGCAGTTTGCGAATCGCGCAAATCGGGGCGATCTTTATTACACGATCTTTGGTTTGGATTGTTTGTTAGCGTTGGGACAGAAACTATCTTTTGAATCACGTATTCGGGCAGCGCTTGTTCGGGCATTGAAGACGGACACGCTTGATTTGTTGCATTTGGCGGGATTGGCGCGTTGCTGGTCCCGGTTGACCCCTTCGAAGAAACATGACGTTCCCGGGCGACTTGCGCAATGCGTTGCAGGCTATGCGACGGCAGATGGCGGGTATGCGGTTGATCCCGTTTCAGGAAAGGGAAGTGTCTATGGCTGCTTCCTTGCAGTGTCGGCTTTGTTGGATGTAGGGATGCCCATTGTTGATGCAAATGGAGTCTTGGCATGCGTGGCGCGTCTTGCGCAGGATGATGGGGCATACGTGGATGGGCCGGGAGTGGCCCCGTCGACGAATGCTGCGGTTGGAGCGACGCTGATACAAAGTGTTCTTGCGGCAGAACCTTCTGGAAAGACGTTATGCTGGCTTGCGGATCGTTATTGTTCGGGAGGTGGTTTTTTTGCCGGTCCGAGTGCTACGGCGCCGGACATGGTATCGACCGCGACGGCGCTGTTTGCATTGCGTATGGCAGGGGTATCGCTGGATGCCTATCGGGACGGGTGTCGGGAGTTTGTGTCGGGACTGTGGGATGATGCCGGTGGATTCTGTGGACATTGCCTGGATGAATTGCCGGATTGTGAGCATACATTTGATGCTTTGCTCGTGTTGGGGTGTCTGGAAGAGTAATGTGGTATGAAGGATTGAGATAATCTACTTTTGAGTTAGGTGGCTGTTTTGGATTATGATCAATACATGATGATAGATCGAAAAATCTTAGTTGCGTTGTCGTTATGGCTGTTAGCCGTTTGCTCTGTGCCGGCCATTGATAATGATGAGTGTATGGTGTGCCATGAAGACAAGGAGACGGTTCGTTCAGAATCCGAGGGGATGCGTGACGAGCTGTTTGTAGACAATGCGCGGTTTGAGCAGTCGGTGCATCACGCCAATGAAATTCAATGTGTGGATTGTCATTCCGATATTGTAGAGCTTGATTTGGACAGTGATGTGCCGCATCCAGTTAGCCTGAAGCGGGTGACGTGCGAGGACTGTCATTCTGATGAAGGTGAGGCTTATCAGCATAGTGTTCACCGGAAGGCGAAAGGGAAAGGCGTGACCATTCATTGTCATGCCTGTCATGAATATCACTATGCATCGCACCTGGACGCGGCGACAGTCTCGGAGAGGAAGAATGGTTTTTGTCTGAAGTGTCACGACCCAGATAAATTTCATGGATGGTTGCCGAGGAAAAAGACCCATTTTCAGCATGTGGAATGCGCGGTCTGTCATGTGCATGTTGATGTGCCGCGGTATGTTGATCTCAGATTCTATGATAACAACGAGAAGAAGTTCCTGTCGGGGATGGAACTCCTGGCCAAGCTTGAAACGGATCATGACGCATTCGCTGAACTGATTGATCGTGATGGTGACACGATTATTAGTATGAGCGAAATGGCGCACTTGGTGAAGCGGATTAAGACAGCGGGGGTGTCGGGAACTTTTCATGGCGAAGTGCTTGTGGATCTTGTGCCTGATGTGCACAAGATTGAGAGGGGTGGAGCCAGTCGGGATTGCAATAATTGCCATCATCCTGAGTCATCGAATTTTGACAATGTATATATCACTCTTAATCATGCGGATGGCTCAATAGATCGGCATCGGCTTTCGCGAGAGGTCCTGGGGTCATATTACGTCAATCACTTCTATGTAATGGGTAGTACGCGTGTCAGGGTGTTGGATAAAATTGGGGGTGGCCTGTTGTTTGTCGGACTTTTGGGTGTGGGGTTTCATTGTGCTCTCAGACTGTTCACGATGAATCTCAGAAGACGACTAAGGAAAGAAGAGGAGGCAGGTAGGCATGAGTGAAGAGAAAGGTCTCTATTTGCACACGCTGTCTGTTAGGATCTGGCATTGGTTACAGGCTTTGGCAATTATTTTGTTATTGCTGAGCGGGATCAGGATTCGTTTTTCTGAGAGACTGTCGTTTTTGACCATGGCGCAGGCCGTTCATTTGCATAATGCAGTCGCATTAATCTTTATTCTTCTTTCAGTCTTCTGGCTGTTGTCTCACCTTGTCTCAGGTGCAATAGCAGGCTATTTTTCTAATCCCTTAACCTTGATCCCTAATATGGTTAAGCAGGGAAGGTATTACGCCTGGGGTTATTTTCGAGGAGAACCGAATCCGCACACGGTTACCCCCAAACGTAAGTTCAATCCGCTTCAACAGGTTACCTACGCGGCATTGATGTTCATAATCCTTCCTGCTCAAGTCGCATCCGGGATCGCGTTATGGACACTTGAGCATTTTCATGAACATTCGTTTATTCTGGGTGGGATAAGAGTTATTGATACGGTTCACGTGTTCTTGTCGTATGTGTTGGTGTTTTTTCTGATCATTCATGGGTATCTGATTACGCTGGGCAAGACGCCTACGGCCCATCTAAAGGCGATGATTCATGGCTATCATGAGCATGATGAAGCGGAATAGAACCCTGTGAATTCCCGGAGAGGTGTCTGGAACGAAATGCAGGAATCGTTGCTTCAGAGAGTTCGTGCGGGCCATGATCTCCTTCGGGATTCCCTTTTGGATTTGCGTAATGCTCGCGGGTTTTGGGAGGGGCAACTCAGTAACAGTGCCCTGGCCACATGCGTTGCGATTGTGGCGCTTCATCGTGTGGACGCGGAGCGGCATCGCGAGCAAGTAGAGGCAGGGTTGCGATGGTTGCTTGCGCATGCTAATGAGGATGGCGGGTGGGGGGATTCTCCAGAGAGTCCGAGCAACCTGACTGCTACTTTACTGTGCTGGGCCGCGCTGCGGGAATGTGGTGATCCTGACGATTGTGCGGCAAATGCTGCCGTGGTTAACGCGTCCGCCTGGCTTGAAGGGGTTGCGGGTGGAACTGATCCTGATTTGCTTCGGAAGGCGGTGCGCAGGCGTTACGGGGCGGACCTGACTTTTGCAGGACCAATTCTGACGATGCTGACTTTAACCGGGTGTCTTGGGGAAGGGCATGCGGCATGGTCAAAGGTTCCGCAATTGCCGTTCGAGCTGGCAGTACTTCCCGCACAACTGTTCCGATGGTTCCGTCTTTCCGTGGTGAGTTATGCTTTGCCTGCATTGATCGCGGTAGGTTTGGTGAGACATCGGAAGCATCCCACCGGGAATCCACTTTCGCGTTGGATTCGCAATCGCGTGACACGGCGAGCGCTTTTGATTGCGGAGCACATGCAGCCTTCTAACGGGGGATATGAAGAGGCCACGCCGATTACAGCATTTGTGACCATGTGTCTGTTGTCAGCCGGGGAGGGCGGGAGTCTGATCGTGACGCGTGCGGTGGATTTCTTGTGTGTGTCTATGCGGGAAGATGGTGGGTGGCCGATTGATACGAACCTGGCGACCTGGGTTAGTACGTTGAGTGTGGGAGCACTGGCGGAGGGGCCATTGAGCGTCGGTGTATTGGAAGACGACGACCGTCAGCGTTTGCGTAGGTGGTTGCTGGCCCAGCAGGAAACAGAGAAGCATCCCTTAACCTTTGCTGCTCCGGGGGGGTGGGGGTGGTCTGATCTGCCGGGCAGCATGCCGGATGCTGATGACACGTCGGGCGCTTTGCTAGCACTCCGTAGATTGTGCGCGCGGCAGGATTCAAATGTGCGCTCTTCTGTGCTGTCTGCGGTTGTCTGGTTGCTGAACTTGCAGAACAGGGATGGCGGCATGCCGACGTTTACTCGGGGATGGGGGAGGCTACCTTTTGATCGAAGTTGTCCGGATATTACGGCGCATACCTTGCGCGCTTTTTCGGAGTGGCGGGATGCGTTTCCGATTGATGTGCAGCGGCGCGTGGATCGAGCCGTGCGGCGGGGCATCCGTTTTCTGGATCGGAATCAGAATTCGGACGGATCATGGACGCCGCTCTGGTTTGGAAACCAGTTTGTGTCCGACGAGACAAATTGTACTTATGGAACGGCGCAGACAGTGATTGCGTTGTCCGGCTTGTCGCGCGAGCTTCGGGAGGATGCCGGAGGCATGGTAGAAAGAGGTGTGCACTGGTTGATAGACGTACAGAATCAGGATGGGGGATGGGGTGGTGGAAAGGGAGCGCCTTCTTCAATTGAGGAAACGGCGCTGGCTGTGCGGGCACTGTGTTTGTGTGGGCAAGAGGAGAGTGCTCAACGCGGTGTTGAGTGGTTGCTGAAGGCAACGCAGGATGGGGCCGTGTGCCCCGCAGCACCGATCGGGTTGTATTTTGCCCGGTTATGGTATTCTGAAGCTTTGTACCCGCGTATCTTTGCGCTGCACGCTTTGTCAGACTGGCTGAGAATTACTAATTGCCCGGAGAAAGAGAAGCCTGAGATCAGTAAGAGTAATCTGCTGTCGTGAGTGATTGCTGTTTAGTGAGTGTTAAAATGTTGGTATCCGCCATGTTCAAGGGCCACGGATTCACCGTCCGGGAAAATGCAGCGGATCAGTCCTGTTTGTTCTGTCATGATGCCGATCATGGAACAGGTCAGGTTCGGGAAGGCCTTAGCCCAGGCCTCAGTAAATAGGTTCAGATTGTCTTCAGGAATGGTGAAGAGAAGTTCAAAATCCTCCCCGTCGTGCAGCGCATGATCAAGAGGTGGAGTTCCATCGTCCAGTTTTTTTGCGGCGAGGGAAACAGGAATAGCCGAGGCGTTAAGGTCGCAGCCGGTTTTGCTCATGTCGCAGAGATGTCGCAGGTCACCTGCGAGACCGTCGCTGACGTCGATCATAGCTGTGGCCCAGTTGCGTAACCATTGTCCTTGTTGCACACGTGGGTCGAAGCAAAGATGGTTTTCAGCCTGGCTGCCGCCGAGCGCACCGGTGACAAACAGCACATCGCCGATGGTTGCGCCGCTGCGAAGAACGGCGCTTCCGCGTGGGAGTTCGCCAATTCCGAATGCGTGAAGTTCCACTACCGAGCCTTGAGCGACGTCGCCCCCGACAATGAGGAAGCCGTGCTTTGATGCCAGCGACGTCATGCCGTTATAAATGTCATCGACGACTTCGGCATTTGTGGAACCTGGTGCTACCAGGTTCACGAGGCCCCATGCCGGTTTTGCTCCCATGGCGGCCAAGTCGCTGAGGACGCGCCCGACAGCCTTGTGGCCGATGGCTCTTGCGGTCGCATCGTCGGCGAAATGGATTCCTTGTACAAGGGGATCAGAGGTTAGGACCCAGTCTAATTGTGCATCAGTATGGCCTCGTACTACGGCGCAGTCATCGCCAGGTCCCGTAATAACGCGGGAATCGCCTGGCAGCCATTGTGTGATGCGTTCCACGAGGGCTAGCTCGCCGAGTTCTTGTAATGTCAACATGCGTTACCTCCACTGTCCTTATACTATGTGACGCTTGCGCTGTCGATTTTGAAGCAGAGTGAAGTGATCTGGCGGATGACTGTTTGCGCATGAGATACTGTGGAGTCGGCGGAAAATCCACAAGCAAGCTCGTGGAGCTAACATAATCCTAACAATAGTCTGTTAGATCTTTAATAGTTCAGCGAATGTTAGCATAAAATTAGTCTGGAGTTAACATTCCCTTCCTTTTGATGAGGGGGAGTGATATAAGCGTAATAATTGTAGTCTAATTAATTTTGTAGAGCATGTGGAGGAAATGTGGACGCAAAACTTCTGATTGAAATTCTGATGAAGCTAGTCGGAGGGTTGGGCATATTCCTGCTTGGAATGAAGCATATGTCCGAGGGCATGCAGGCCGTGGCAGGCAACCGTTTGCGTAGTTTGATCGGTGCGGTAACCAATAATCGAATTATGGCGTGCCTTGTCGGTACTGCGGTAACCTGTCTGATTCAGTCCAGTTCTGTCACGACCGTGATGGTAGTGGGCTTTGTCAACAGTGGCTTCATGACGCTGATTCAGGCGATCGGCGTGATCATTGGTGCAAACATTGGTACCACGATAACGGGCTGGATCCTGGTGCTTAAGATAGGGAAGTGGGGGCTGCCGATCCTGGGTGTGGCTGCTTTCTTTTATCTGTTCTCAAAGCGTGAACGTCTTCGATTTACGGCCATGGCCATCATGGGCATTGGGATGGTGTTTTTTGGATTGCAGACAATGTCGTCTGGGTTCAAGAATGACGCAGTTAAACAGGTTCTTGAGAATATTTTCTCGCTGATGGATGCAGGCACATATCTCGGAATGCTGAAGTGTGCGGCGGTTGGGTGCATTGCGACAATGATTGTGCAGTCTTCATCGGCGACGCTTGGCGTTACTATTGCATTGGGTATGACGGGGACGATGGATTTCGCGACGGGTGCGGCAATCATATTGGGTTTGAATATCGGGACCACTATTACAGCTTTTTTGGCGTCCCTTGGTGCTTCGACAAATGCCAAACGTGCAGCTTATGCACATATTCTCTTCAATATTATCGGCACGTTGTGGCTGTTACCATTCTTCCCTAAGTACGTCGAGCTTGTCGAAGGGATTGTGAATGTATTGAAGCCGGGAGGTGAAGCGGCTCAGGTGTTGACGGCAAAGCTGGCGTTGACACACACGGGATTCAACGTGATCAACACCATCTTGTTCCTTCCTTTTACAGGGGTCTTGTCTCGTGTGGTGACGTGGCTGGTGAAGGAGAAACGAAAAGAGATTCCTCATCTCACGTTCCTTGATGTCCGCATGTTGGAAACGCCGTCGATTGCGATTCAGCAGTCGCTTGATGAAGTGAACCGAATGGGTGACCATGTGGCGAAAATGCTGGACGCCTTGCGGTCGATTATGTCGTCAGAGGCAGTAAATGAGGAATTGGTCAAGAAGGTCTTCCACCGTGAAGAGGTGTTGGACGTAGTTCAGAAGGAAGTGACCGAGTTTCTCGATCATGTGCTGTCGGGCAACTTGCCGCATGACGTGGTTGAGGCATCGCATCGCCAGTTGCGAATCGCCGACGAATATGAGTCTATCAGTGATTACGTGGCCACTATCCTCAAATTGTACCTGAAAAAGGAAAAGGCGGGCTTGAAGTTTTCTGTCGCGGAATGTGAAGGAATGCTCAAGTTGCATACTCAGGCCGCTGAGTATGTTGCCATGGTGAAGGGTGGCGTGGGAGAGGGGGCGGTAGAGGTCCTGAGTAAAGCGCGCAGTCAGGGACAGGCATTGACACATGCGGTCAAGGAATTGCGCAACGCGCATCTGGAGGCCACGGGCACCGATGGTGGATCGCCGCTGGCCAGCTTGATCTTCACGGATATGCTCAATGCGTATCGTCGGGTCAAAGACCATGCTTTGAATATTGCCGAAGCGCTGGCCGGCGAGAAGTGATGTATGATGAAAGGCTAGGCTGGACCGACAGGTCTGGTTGAATTATTCTTCGTGCATGATTGCGTTGCCCATAATAGGAACCTCTTCTACGCACCCTGTGAATCCTGGTAAGATTATTGCCATGGGGCGTAACTACCTTGATCATATTGCCGAGAGAGATAAGGTCGGGATTGGCAGCAGCTTTGATGATGAGCTGCCCTCAGAACCCATCTTGTTCCCGAAGACGCCAAATACATTGATCGGGCCTGAGCAGCCGATTGTGCTTCCGGCATTTGTGCATGAATGCGGGTTTGAGCGTATTCGCACGCATTACGAGGCCGAGTTGGCGTTTATTATCAAGCATCGGTGCAAGGATGTTCCACCTGAAGAAGCCTTTGATTATATTCTTGGCTTTACCTGTGCCAATGATGTGAGCCAGCGCAATATCCAGGGGCTGGATAAGTCAGGTTGGTTCCGCGGAAAATCCCTTGATACCTTCTGTCCGGTGGGTCCATGTGTGGTGCCGTTGGAGGCTGTTGGAGATCCGCAGGAGCTTCGCATTCAGTGTCGCCTGAATGGCGAGACCGTTCAGAACGGTAACACGCGTGATATGATTTTTAAAATACCTGAGCTTTTGGCGTATGTTTCGATGAATTTTACGTTAGAAGCAGGGGATCTCATATTAACGGGAACGCCAGCCGGAGTGGGCGAGATCGTGCATGGTGACGTAGTGGAGATCGAAATCGAGAATGTGGGCGTGTTACGCAATCCCGTGATTGATGAGCGGATGTAGGTTTATATTTCGTGGCCAAGTTCGAGCGTGGTCTCTGTAAATGCAAAGCGTTGTTTGAGTTCATGGCTGAGCGACGCGCGTATTACCTCAGTTTCGTTGCCCGTAAGCGTCCCCTTGAGTCGCAGTTCAGCAGTCAGAGATGTTATGCCTTCAGTAATGGACCATATGCGTACACGCTTGACGTCAATGATGTCTGGAAATTCTGTCAGTATAAAGGTTGTGACGTCATCAGTATTGATGTGGGCTGGAGCGATCTCCATCAGGATATGGGAAGATTCTATAAAGAGGCGCCATGCCCAAACGAGAATTACGGCGGCAATACCAAAGCTCAATACGGCGTCGATCCACCACCAGCCGGTGAAGTGCATGACGATTGCGCCAACCACGATGGTGACCGATGACAGTGTGTCGGCGATCATGTGCGCCACGGTGCTGCGTATGCTGATATTGTCATTATGTCCGTGAAGGAGTGCAATGCTGATGATGTTTACAACAAGTCCTATGATTGCGACGGCGAACATCTCCCGGAAGAGAATAGGCTCAGCGTTCACAAGGCGCATTATGGATTCGTAGCCAATGGCCACTGTCACACCGAATAGAAATAGTGCATTGGTATACGCGGCCAGCACTTCAGCTCGTAGCCAACCGAAAGTACGGTGATGACATGGGGCTTTCCTGGTCAATCGCAAGGCAATTGCACTGATGCTCAAGGCAAATAGGTGGGTAAACATGTGACCGGCATCGCTGAGCAATGCCAAGCTGCCTGAGACGATTCCTCCTCCAATTTCAAGTATCATGCCTGCCAGTGTAATGGCTAGCGCAATCCAGAGCTTCTTTAGAGGAATGTGCCGGAACTCGAACAGTTCTTCTATACCACTCGGGTGTTTATGTTTTGCGTGCTTATGCATTAGTTCTGTTCTTTGCTGTTACTTTTTTCGCGTCCCACCGTGGCATCCCATGCCAGTGCGAGACGTGCCGTATTGATCGTGGATTTTGATGAAATTGTGGCTCCTGTAATGCCGTGGACGCGTTCGCTCAGCCTGTCCCCCCGCTTTAGTGAGAGCCCGAGGAATTGACGGGTGAAGCGCTTTGACAGTATGCCACGGCCGCGTTTTCCATGATAAGCTAGTATTTCTGAGGCGATAATCTTCTTGTTGTCCACAACGAAGCACGTGATGAACACATGCGTCTTTCCACGGGCGGGTAAGACCCAAAGTGACCGACTTCCACGCCGCCGGTAACGGGCTGTCGCATGAGGGTAGGGGGTGCCGAGGATCTGCTTTGCCAGTTCAGCGTGGTCACCTTGCACGCTCAGCACTGCTGCCGGGGGCGGATCGTCGCCAAAGTGCTTCTGTATAAGCGTTTCCATCGCAAGCTCCGCATCCGCTTCGGATGCGGTGGCTTGCGTGGCAATTGCGACAATGCAAAGTAGCGTAACGCTAAAATTCAAAACCAAGTCCTAGGTTGACACCATTCTGTTCCTTGGCGTTTTCATTATCCTGCCACTGGTAGTCCGCTTTCAGGACAACCTGTTCGTGTGGCCACCAGTTGATGCCTGCACTAACCTCGGTCTTCTCACTCTCCGAGGTACTGCTGCCAGCCTGGTTGTCCCACTCGCTGTAACGCACGAATACACCGACTGGATCACAAATGCGGTACGATGGTTCGATGTACCAGCCATATTGCTGATCTGCATCCATGGATTCAGGTCCATCGCCATCCAATTCCCATTGACCATAAAGCGCACGTACTGCGAAGGCGCCAATCTTGGCATCCGTATGCAGTTCTCCCATCCAGGCGCTTCCAGCGGCGGGATCCTCGCTCTGGGTCATGTCAGACTGGTATTGGACAGAACCGCCGATAAGTAATCCGGGAGTGCTCCAGTTGAGGGCCAGAGTGGTTGCCAGATCGGAGGCGTCTGCCTTTGCGGCTTTTTGACGTCCTGAGCGTACGGCATAGCTGCTGTTTGTTGAGGTCTTCAGGCCAGAATGCACATAGGCGGCGTAGTCCCATCCCGGAGCAAAGTTGCCATGGAGTCCTGCGCCGGCTTCCCACCACGTGGTCGGGAGGATCTTGTTCTCGACGGGGTTGCGCTCAACGCCGTAGAATCGAGGCGGCTCGTGGCTCTGATTCAAGAGCCCCACGGGCATCAGAAAGAGGCCGGCTCGCGCCGTGTGGGTATCCATCAGGTCAAAATCAATGTAGGCTTGCTCCAGTTCTACCTCGCCTGGTTCGTCCCCGCCAGACACGGAGTGCTCAAGTTCCACTTCGGAAACAAAGCGGATGCGGTCCGAGAAATCATAGCCGATGAAGAGCACGAACCTGTGAAAGTCGATTTCTTCCTTATCATCAGCGCCCCCCTTGCCGGAGAGATCATTATAATGCAATTCTCCGTATCCCCCCAGGTGTACATCCGGAACCGAGAGCAGTTGATATTGATTTGCTTGTAATTCGCGCACTTGCTCCTCAAGTGCGGTGATTCGTTTTGAGACGTCCTCTTCGGCGGCGCTCGCCACAGCGCCTGTAGTGAGCATCGCTGCAAGCGTCGTTATCATTGTTGTTTTTGTATTCATTTTGCAGTTTCTCCTGATTTGAGCTTTGCGCCTGTTGATTGACCTGGATTAGGGCGCCCTAAGTGGGTGTGTGTAAAAAAAGTTTATTTCTGTTTCTTCTGTTCATCCTGCCATTGACTGAGTGCTTTTTGACATTTTCTTAACGGCCCGTCTGTCAGTGCGCGGGTCAGTTTCTCCAACTTTTCCACAAAAGCGCCACGCGTTGCGTGCTCGATGCGACAAGCCTCCTCGTCTGCAGTGCGTGGCTCCATGTCCAGTACATCGGTCATAAAACGTCTCAGTATGATGTGTCGCTCGTGCAGACGCCTTGCAACCCTCTGGCCGCTGGCCGTTAAATGAATTCTTTTGCTTTGATCTCTACGAACTAACCCTTGATCTGACATGCGCCTGATCGCCTCTGTTACTGAAGGCATCTTAACGCATAAGCGTTCCGCCAGAAGTTTTGTGCCGACAGCGAGGTCGTCGCGTTCGAGTTCGTCAATTACCTCAATGTACTGCTGTTGGCGGTGTGACAGGTTGTTAAGGGTTGCCGGCATTGTCCTCCTCAAAAAAATTTTCGCAGAAGCTTAGGGCGCCCTAATTTGTTTGTCAAGAACGGATGGCAGAAAAATCGAAAAACGAATGAGGATGAGGACGTATGGGTTTGTACGTTTATTAATTCATGGTAGTCATGTTGCGTCTATTGCCTGGTTAGGGGCATGCAAACCTCGAACGTGGTCCCTTTGCCCTGTTCACTTTCGACGTGGATGGTGTACTCGAAGTTGGCGACAATTTGGCCTACGATGGCAAGGCCAAGGCCTGTTGACATCTTATTGAACTCGGCGGCTTCGCGGGTACGATAGTACTCGTCGAAGATGTGTGGGAGCGCATCAGGGGCGATGCCTATGCCTTCATCTTTGATGTGTACCTTGATTTCGTTGGGGGCTTGTTTGACGGCAATGTACACTGTGCCTCCATCATGGGAATAAAACACGGCATTGGCGACAAGATTGGCAAACAGAATATGGAGTTGGCGTGCGTCGGCATGAATGGACGCGGTTGTGTTTTCCCGATTGATGGTGATGCCTCTGTGGTTTGCGCGCTCGCTGACATCGAGAACCGCTGCACCCAGAATCTCATCCAGTTCAACGGGTTTCAGCGAGGTATGTTTGGCTTCGTCTGAGCGTATGCTGCCAAGTGTCATGATGTCTTTGATGCGTTCTCTAAGCGTTGCGGCACGAGTAAGAATCTTCTCGATAATGGTTTGAACGGGTTCAGACAGCTCATCCCAGTACTGATGTCTAAGCATATGAATTTGCATTTCCATGCCGGTAAATGGCGCTTTCAAGTCATGGGTTGTACGCATGACGATGGTATTTTTTTCTTCGTCTGCGGCAAGGAGCTTTTTGTTGGCAAGGTCGAGACGCTGATCGCGGTCGCGTACTGCCTTTGAGAATGTAGACACAAGATACCAAACAAGGAACCAGAAGAAGACAGTGCTCAAGGCATAGGCTGGTGCCAGCCACGGTATGGTTGCATCAAGTTGGCTGTGAGGAGCTGTTATCAGGATGCTGTGTCGGGTAATCATGCCGGTCAGTTCCAGCGTCACGCAGCAGAAGTAAAGCGCGGTTGCCAGAAGCGTGACGTGAAAGCTGTTTCGAGGGGACAGAAAAATACAGGCAAGCGTGATGTGCAGCAAATAGGTATAGGGAATTGGCGTACAGGTGCTGCCTATAAAATGCACCAGTACGGTGACGGCGAGAAGGTCGACGATGATTTGCGTCCAGATGTTTCGGACTACAACGCGGCGCTCGGCGTTAGGTGGCATTCGGTTAATCGCGAGTGAGAAGAGTGTGTTTGCTGCGATAAGTGGTAGTGCGAGTCCTACTGCTAAAAATGTCAGAGAGTGGATGCCCAGTGTTTGTAGAGGCTGTTGCAGGAGCAATGAGAGGATGCCTGCGAGCAGGAAAACTGCGATGACGGCCCAGCGGACGCGTGTGAACCAGCGTGCATTGTGTAAGAGCACCGCGCTACCCAAACCTTCGGCTTCTATCTTTGGTTGCGTGCTGGCTTCGCGTACGGGATTCAGGTCAAAATGATTCATAGAAGCGCGATCTGCCGTATGGCGCTGTTGCTTGCTTTTTCTATTTGTGTTTCCACTCTTCGTAGTAATCCCAACTAAGCTGCGCATTTGCGCGCGCCAGTTCCTGATCTTTTGCGCGGATGCTGGCTTTCATAACATCGCCGACTGATAGTAGGCCTATGATTTCTCCATGTTTATTCACCGGCAAGTGGCGCACCCTGCACCCTAGGAATTTATCCATAAGGTGATAAACGGATTCGTTCCATTCGCAGGTGATAAGCGGTGTGCTCATGTATTGACCGACTGTAGCTGTCTCAATGTTGAAACCATCAATGACAAAATTTCGCGCCAGATCGCGCTCTGTCCATATACCCGTAATGGCTTCATTTACTGATATCAGCAGGCAGCCTACATTCTCCTTATCCATCAGCGTTACGGCTTCTGAGATTGTGGTTGTTTCGGGTACGCTGACAAGCTCACTCTTCTTGTCTTCAATCAGGTCCTGTGCTATTTTCATGTATGCCTCCATTCACAGTTTTATGATAAGGCGAGAATTATGCAAGACTTTCTAACAACTGCGACAGTTGCAGTCATTTTCTTTGGGCTGGCTATTGCGGCTATGGCTATAGGGCTTATCTTGCGCGGCAAGGTGATGCGAGGAGGTTGCGGTAGTTCGCATGATCCTGATGCCCCTGATATCGGGTGTGATGCGTGCTCGAAAAAGCGGCTGAATCTATGTGATGATGAAGACTCTTCCGGGCTGGCAGGTCCGTCATTTGTGGCCACGATGGGTCGCTTCAGCAAGAAGCATTCGTCTCTTTAGAATTCATCAAATGCAATCGTATCTTCTTCGACACCAAGGTCGTAGAGCATTTTGTTAACGGCGCTGAGCATCATGGGTGGTCCGCAGAGATAGTACTCCACTTCCGTGGGGTCGGGATGTCGATCCAAGTAGTTGTCCAATAGAACCTGATGAATGAATCCGACGTATCCGGTCCAGTTATCCTCGGGTTGTGGCTCACTGAGTGCGATGTTGAATGAGAAGTTGTCGAACTCGCGCTCAATGGCCCGGAAGTCTTCTTCGTAGAAGATTTCTCGCTTTGACCGCGCGCCATACCAGAAGCTGACTTTCCGGGTGGTCTTTTGTGTATGGAAGAGATCGAAAATATGACTGCGCATCGGAGCCATGCCTGCGCCGCCGCCCACAAATACGATTTCCTTGTCGGTCTCCTTCATGAAGAACTCACCATAGGGCCCGCTGACCATCACTTTGTCGCCGGGTTTCAAGTTGAATATGTATGACGATGCAATGCCTGGAAGGACGTCCATTCCTCGTGGTGGGGTTGCGATGCGGACGTTTAGCATGACGCGGTTGCCCTCGGCGGGGTGGTTTGCCATGGAGTAGGCTCGGAAGCAGTCTTCATCATTTTCCGCGTGAAGGTCGAAGAATTTAAAGTGGTCCCAATCCCCACGGTACTCTTCTTCTACGTTGAAGGATGTGAATTGCAACTTGTATTTTGGGATGTCGATCTGGATGTAGCCGCCTGCCTGAAAATCCAGATTTTCGCCAGTGGGGAGTTCGACCACAAATTCTTTGATAAAGGTTGCCACGTTCTTATTAGAGACAACGGTACACTCCCACTTCTTGACATCGAGGACTTCTTCCGGCACTTCGATTTTCATGTCCTCACGAATCTTGACCTGACAGGCCATGCGCACGCCTTCGCGTCGTTCAGGCTTTTTGATGAAGCCCAGCTCGGTGGCAAGGATGTCACCGCCCCCTTCTGTGACCTTGCATTTGCACATTCCACAGGTTCCGCCGCCGCCGCAGGCTGAGGGTATAAACACTTTTGCGCCAATAAGTGCGGACAGAAGGGTCTGTCCTGGTTCTGTGATGAGTGATTTCTTGCTGTCGTTTACATCAATGGTCACGTTGCCGCCAGGTGAGAGACGCTCTGATATTACTGAAAGAAGAACAACCAGTAATACAATCACGCCGGTAAAGACGACAGCACTGGATATGACAAAAAGCAACATGGACTTAGTTTCCTAAAGTAATTCCGGAAAAACAGAGAAACCCGATAGCCATCAAGCCGGTTATGATGAACGCCATGCCCAGTCCGCGCAGGCCTGCGGGTATATTGGAGTAACGGATCTTTTTTCGAATTGCGGCAAGCGCCATGATCGCAAGAGCCCATCCCACACCGGAGGATGCACCGTATACCACGGATTCAGTCAGCGTGTACTGTCGTTCTACCATGAATAGTGAAGCGCCGAGAATCGCGCAGTTTACGGTAATTAGCGGAAGAAAGATGCCGAGGCTGTTGTAGAGTACGGGGAAGAACCGATCGACGACCATCTCAACGATCTGCACCAGGGACGCAATCACTGCGATGAAGCAGATGAATGTCAGGAATGAAAGGTCCAGTGTGCTCAGAGCTGGAATACGAGTCCACTGCAAGGCGCCGGGGGAGAGCAGGTAGTGCCGGATGAGCCAGTTGAGTGGTGTGGCAATGGTCAGCACCATAATGACGGCCAGGCCGAGGCCTTTTGCTGACTCCATTTTCTTGGATTGCGCCAGGTAGGAGCACATTCCCAGAAAGAGTGATAGAAGGATGTTCTGAATAAAGATGGATTCAATAGCCAGGTTCAACAGACCCATGATCAGTCCTCCTCCCTGAGCGTTTTAGAGACAAATGTGCGTTGTCCCCAGATCAGGAGACCAATAATCACGAACGCTCCTGGTGGAAGCAGCATAAGTGTATTGCCTGTGTACCAGGACTCACTGAGAATGGTCAGCCCGAACCATGTTCCGCTGCCCAGCAGTTCGCGCAACGAGGCTACGGCAATAAGGACGATGCTGTATCCCAGTCCGTTTCCCAGTCCATCAAGCAGTGATTTGAATGGCGGGTTCTGTAGTGCGTAGGCTTCGGCTCGTCCCATCACGATGCAGTTGGTAATGATCAGGCCTACGAATACGCTGAGTTGCTTGCTTGTTTCGTACACATAGGCTCGCAGGATCTGATCGGCCAGAATAACGAGGGTAGCGATGACGCAAAGTTCCACGATCATTCTGATTTTGTTTGGGATCATTTTACGCAGCATCGAGATGACGACGTTGGAGCAGCAGAGCACGGCGGTCAAGGCCAGGCTCATAACGACGGCCGTGGATACTTTCGTGGTTACGGCCAGTGCCGAACAGACGCCGAGCACTTGCCAGGTGACGGGGTTGTTGTCCGCCAGAGGGTCTGAAACAATCTTGCGTAGTTTGGCCATCAGTTGACCGCCTTCTGATTCTTGAAATACTGGTCGTAAACCGCGAAATCGGTATTGAGGAAATTCTCGACGCCTCGGCATGTCATGGTGGCGGCGGTGATGCCGTCTACAGAGTGCATATCCGTCTGGGCACCCGGTTTCGTGATGCGAAAGGCCTGAAGTGTTCCGTCTGCGTGCAACTGTTTACCTTTGAAGCGATTCAGGAAAAACGGTTTCTCGATCTCGCCTCCCAGTCCGGGGGTTTCCTGATGTTCGTAGAAGACGATTCCAGCGATGGTGGATTGGTCGGCTTTCAGAGCCATGAATCCTTTGACCGTTGACCAGAGCCCTTTTCCGCTGACGTGAATAGCGTACTGCCGGGTTTGTGTTTCGGGGTCTTCATAAATGTAGAGTGGATAGAAGGGTTTGAGGCCTGATGTCTTGTCTGGCTCGCTGATTTCGCGGGGATTCAGGTCTGCTACGGCTTTCTCAGGGAGATGTTTTCCTGTTGAGTCCAGAACGAGCCCTGTGATGCGTTGCTTGAATAGCGTATCCAGCTCTTCCGGCGACACGCACGGTTTGCCGCTGGCATCGGTGACTTGCACACCAAAGACTTGCAGGACCTTACTTTTGACGTCATTGGCCTTGTTGCGGGCCTGGCGTGGTCCAAGCGCCGTCGACACCAGTGCCAGCAGAATGCTGCAGACGAGGCATACGGCCGTTGCAAAGCCTATGATTTTGGCTTGGTCACGCACGTTTCCGTCTCCTTCGAATGTGGTGGTCGACAACGAAACTGTCAATCAAGGGTGCCATGAGATTCATGAAAAGGATGGCAAGCATAACACCTTCGGGATAACCCGCGTTAAGGATTCGCACAATGATGACGAGGACACCAATCAGAAATCCGTAAATCCATTTGCCGGCATTTGTGGCTGCGGCCGAAACCGGATCGGTGGCCATGAAAACGGTGCCAAATGCAAATCCGCCGGCGACGAGATGGTAGTGCGCGGGGGTCTGAGCCATGGGTGAAGCGCCGAAGGCATTGGCTAAGGCGGCGGAGGATACCAGCCCGAGTACACAGGCGGTCATGATGCGCCATGATGCGATGCCGCTGGCCAGGAGCATGGCTGCGCCGATCAGGCAGGCAAGGGTGCTGGTTTCTCCAATACTGCCCGGTTCTATTCCGATAAACATTCGCATGAAATTGACTTGGCCGCCGGCAATGGCATCGGCGGCTGTTTGGCCGTCAGTCAGGGATGATAGTACGCCCAACGGGGTTGCGCCGGTGACGGCGTCGGCAACCACGTCGCCTGCCGAGGCGATCCAGACGTTTCCGGTCATGGACTTGGCGTAGGCGAAGAAGATGAACGCGCGGCACAGGAGTGCCGGGTTGACGATGTTCATGCCGGTGCCGCCGAAGATTTCCTTACCGATGACGATGCCGAAACTGACACCGACAGCCACCTGCCATAGCGGAATGGTTGGAGGCAGGACCAGCGGGAAGAGGAATCCGCTTACCAGAAGACCTTCGTTAATCGGGTGCTTGCGTACACAAGCGAACAGGACTTCCCAAAATCCGCCGACGGCATAGGAAACAAACACGATGGGCATGACGATGATCAGTCCGCGAATCATGTCTTGAATGAAGCTGGCATTAGCCACGGCGTGAGCGAGGTTATAGTGGTGACCTGCATTCCAGACGCCAAAGAGGAAGCAGGGCATCAATGCGTAGATGACGGTGACCATGACGCGTTTGATGTCAACAGCATCCCGCACATGAGCGCCAAGGTGTGTTTCTTCAAGCGGGGTAAAGGTAAATGCGTCGGCGGCGTCGAAAATAGGGCCGACGTGCTCAAATTTTCCGCCGCGCTTGAAGTGGTGACGAATGCTGTCATGGAGTTTCAGTATGAACTTCATGTTCAGATTCCCTCCTCTTCGATCATCTGTAATCCCTGGCGGATGATGTCTTGAACTTCCACCTTGCTGGGGCAGATTACATCGCATAGCGCGAAGTCCTCCGGGTCGGTTTCCAGAATTCCAAGAGCGATGGCTTCATCGGTATCCCCGGCCATGACGGCACGAATGAGGAAGTCGACCATAATGTTTAAAGGCATGACTTTGTCGTAGTGACCGGTCAGGACCAGCGCGCGTACTTCTCCGTGCATATTTGTGCCCAGGTCCCAGTCTCGTTTTCCCGGAAGCCAGGTGGATGCAAAGGTGCGTGTAAAGCTCATCTGTTGCAGTCCCGGCATGGTCCATCCCATGAAGTAGCGTTCGCGATCTGCCGGGATCCCGGTGATTGCAGACTGATGAAAATGCAGGTGGAACTTACGCTCGATGCGAGTGCCCGAAAGCACGTCGCCATTGATCACGCGGTGCTCACCTTCGTTGAGCGCGCTGTCGAGTAGTGTTGCGAGATCGCCGCCGGTTCGGATTCGGTAATGCCGTCGGGCTTCAGGTTTTACGCTGGGTCCGCCGAGGGACACGATGCGGTGTGGCGGCAGTGCGCCATCCAGAAAGAGGCGACCGATGCCGACCAGATCTGCTGCCTTTATGGTCCAGACGGTATCTGTGGGTTTCATAGGGCTTACGCGGTCGATATGAATACTGGTATTGCCGGCGGGGTGGGGGCCGGAGAACCGATGCAGCGTTACGCGTTGTGCTTGATTTAAGGTGTCTGCGGCAGTCTCTCCGATACAGAGATGAACGTCTCCTTCCGTAAGGCGGGTCAACAGGTCGAGTCCTGCCTGAAAGGCGGAAGGGTCATCGCCGACGGCTGTTTCTGCATCCACCTGAAACGGACCTGTGTTCATGGCGTTGACAAAAATGGACTTGGGTCGCGTATTTGGGTTCGCCATTCGGGAGAAAGGTCGTTGTCGAATCAGTGAGAGGTATCCTGTAGTTGTCAGTTGATCCAGGATGGTCTTACGGTCCAGGGATTGCAGGGCCTCGGCTGAGAATGATTGGAAGCGTTCCGCCTCGGCATTCGTGTCTACGGCGATGATAATTTCTTCGACAAAGCGGCGGGCACCTCTCACGATGCTGGTGATCTGTCCGCCGGCGGGTGCTCGCAGTTTGAAGGCTTCGTTTGTTTTGTCCTCAATCAGAATTGCGCCCTGCCGTACCTCGTCACCTTCGCTGACCATGAGACGTTGGCGGATGCCTTCAAACTCCAGAGGGAAAACGGCCACGGTTGCGGAAGGCGCAACGTCAGTGATGTCGGTCACCGGCTTTCCTGCCAGCGCAATATCAAAGCCCCTATTTATCCTGAAATCCACGGTTTATCCCTCGTTGGCGCAAATCGAACAAAGCCTGCTTGTTTTAAGCGGCGGGTATTTGGCCATTTTTTGCGAGTTGATGCAAGCAAAACGGTATGAATGATCGCTATTATTTGTTGTTTTGCTAAGTTGTTCTATGCGGCATCCTCACTTCTTGAGCATGATGTAAATAGCTCAATGACGGGTTGTACATCGCGTTCAACAAAGCCATCCCATGCTTTTTGCACATGCGGCCAGTCTGCCAGTTTTTCTCTTGCTGATTCGATATGTGTTGAGATACTGGCAATGACAATGTTGGGGTCTGCCTGCTTATTGAAGGAGGCTGCCGTCAGTTTGTCGCCCAGGCTATCGGTTCCCAGCGTTTTGTCCGCTGCCATGGGGGTATCAGAGGTGTCAAGAATGTCGTCTGCGAGTTGATAGGCTGTTCCGAGCTGATAACCGGCCTCGCGCAATGCAAGAGTGAGTTTTGATTTCGGGTCAGAGTGGCAGCAGGCCGCTGCGTAACCGAAGAGACTGCCTGTCTTGCTGCGGGCTATACGGACGCACGTTTCCCAATTATGATTCTCCTCATTAATGAGAAATTCCTGAAGTGCCTCGGTCTCGCACATTTCCTGAATGGTTTCGACAAGCATGGAAACGAACTGCGGGTTTGTGGTTTGTACCAGTCCGACGGCGCGGCTGACCAGAAAATCGCCCATGAGAATAGCTCCTTTGGAGCCATGCTTTACCCAAAAAGCCGGTTCGCCGCGGCGCACGATACCGCCATCAATCACGTCATCGTGGAGCAGACTTGCAGACTGGAGCATTTCTACGGCGGACGCATTCGCCAGCAAGATTTCTCTATCCATATCGGTGGCTAGACCGACGGCGAGGACGAGGCGGGACCTCAGCATCTTGCCGCCACCCAGGCTGGGTCCCAGATCACTTAGAAGAGGGGCCATGGCGGTCTGCATGATGTTTGCCAGGATCGTCTGGCGCACATCATCCAGGCCCGTTATGATTGGATCATTCGTGCAACTCATATCTCAAATAAATATTACTTATTGTTCCTGAACGCCCTGCGTTCTATGCGGCGGCGGAACTTCTCGTTCTTGAAACACAGAAAGACAAGCTTAGTGATACGGGATGATTGCGTCAAGATGCTACGCTATATAAA
>JADHWI010000036.1 GCA_016783565.1 Kiritimatiellia bacterium | reverse complement strand
TATCGTCAGGTTCATCAATCAAACCGGTGCCGAAGAACCATGACCAGGAACGGTTGACGATGTTGCGGGCGAACCAGGGATTATCCGGACTTATGAGCCAATCGGCAAATGCCACCCGCGGGTCATGGTGGCCGCGAAGCGTTGCTGTTTTTCCATCCGGATAGATGACGCGCAGTGGGTCTGTCTGGGCGGGATCCGGGTAGACAATGGTTTCTTTCCATTCGGCGGTGCCTTTGAAGGCGACTCGGGAGAAAAAGCGCTCCAGGTTGGCGCGTTTATTGTCGGGCCAGTTTTCGAGTCGGGTGCCCATGAAGGTGAGAGCAACGGCGGCAGCCAGCGTTGCCGGCTCCTCTCCCTGGACTGCACGGTAGAAGTTGACGGGGGGCACGCGGAAATTGCTTCCGTTGGAAGTCAGCAGGGCGCGGGCGAACTGGTCATACGGCATGTTGTTGGTCATGGTATCATGAATCCAGCGGGCATAGGCTTGCACCCCGTTGGGCCACAGGTTGATGGGGAACTCAGCCTTTACGCGGAGGATATCGCACCATTTCAATGTCCAGTAATCGGCAAATTCCGGGCGCTTCATCAGGGCGTCAATCAATTGGGCACGCTTATCTACCTCTTTGTGATCAAAAAATGAACGCGCCTCTTTGGGTGTCGGGATGGTGCCTGTCAGCGCAAGATAGGCGCGTCGCAGAAAGACCGCATCAGAACAACGCGTAGAAGGCGTGAGTCCCTTTTTTGCGAGCCCTTTGAGCAGCAGGCGATCCAGTTTGCAGGTCGGTGTGAATGGGGCAGGAACGGTCTCATCTGCAATGGCGTGTAACGGCGAACCGCCTAGAACGAGGATTGCAGTCACTGCCAGAAGATAAAGTGATCTCATAGTCATGACTGTAAGTATATTACATGAGAGTGCATGACGCAACCTCATGTCGGGCGGGTTTTCTATGCGGTTGGACGAAATCATGGTGTTAATAGTTTTCCAGAATGAGTGACAATGTTTTTGGTGTAACGGTCTGTGCCCACCTTGCGGCGGGTACATCTTACAAACGTCCGTCGCGCCGAATTATTGCATTTTCATGGAAAACAGGAGAACATGCTCCGAATAATCCATTTCGTACGTAAGTATGGTTCGCGGCGCGAGTCGGTTTTTGCGAATGGCGATTCCTGTTATGGGTATGGCCGAGGGGCTGTATGTGTGTTAGGTTTCTGGTGCTGTGTGTTGATCAGAATCGAATGCAGAGAGAGGAAATATGATGGGTAAAAAGAGAGTGATTGGCTGTATATGTTTGTTGGCGATGTTGGTCGGGAGTGCGTGTGCAGAGGAGGCCTCCACTGATAATATTTGGACGGCGGCCGCTAAAGGCGATCTGGCGGTCATTGAGAAGCTACTATCGGCGGGTGCGGATGTGAACGCGACATCGGTTTATTCCGGCAAACCGGGATCGGGTTGCACGCCGTTGCATCTTGCTGTGGTATCCGGACAGCTTGAGGCTGCGGGTCTGTTGTTGAAAAAGGGTGCCGATATCAATGCCAGGGCGGTGGACCAACATAAAGGGACTCCTCTTCACTGGGCGGCGTTTGTCGGTCGTCTTGATGCTGTTCGATTTCTGATCAAGGCGGGCGCGAATGTGAAGGAAAAGGATGCGAACGGCAGTACGCCTCTGGGTGCGGCCAGGGTTCAAGTGATCCCGAGTGCAGACCGGCCTGCCATTGTCAAGTTGCTGGGAGGAAAACCCGACGTGCTCAAGAAATCGGAACCGGAAAATAATATTGAACCGACTATTTTCAGAGGATCATATTTCAAAAACGGCGAAATCCATGTGAACACGTATGGCACTCCGGAGGGTAAGCCGCTGACGAGCGGACACCAGGATTTCAAGCCGTCCTGGTCAAAAACCGGTGACAGGCTGATTTTCTTCCGCAGGCTGAAAAACGATCCGGTTGTGACCAACTGGAAGACGGCGATCCATGTGATTAATGCGGATGGGTCTGGTCTGCATAGGCTGAGCGACGGCACGCATACCGACTTTAATCAGACTTGGACACGCGACGGATCGAACACGCCCATCTGGAATCGCAAAAACCCGGAGACGGGCGGTTTTATCGTGATGAAGAGCAAGGTCGGCAATAAGCCGGGCCAGGAAGTTGCGGTCTCTGACAAGCGTTATCATACCTGGGCCTATACCTGTTTGAAGGATGGTCGAATTCTTGTACAGTGCACTCACCCGAAGCAGGGATGGGGGTATTACTTGATGACGATGAATGATACGGGTAAGTCTCGTTTTGAGCGCATTGAGTGCGAGCTTGCAAAAGCGGGTTTATTGGATCGAGTCAGTGTATCGCCGGACGAAAAGAAGGTCTGCTTCGAGTACCAGCGGGGATTCAAATACAAAGACACTGGGCGTACGCTTTATGTTGCGGACTTTGACGGGAAGAAGCGGTCCATCACCAATGCCAAGGCATTTGCCAATGAGCTGGGCAAGCCGCATTGGTATGCGTACCCGCGCTGGACCAAGGATGAGACTGCGATTGTGTATCATGCCAATAAGACGGGCAAGGGTGGTCTTTATTTGTATACACTGAAAGATGGATCTACGCGAAAAGTCTCGACGGAGACGGGCGCGGATTATCGGTATCCGCATTGCGAAGATACGCCGAAATAGTTTCGACATGGAGGTGACGATGAAACGACGTGATTTTCTGAAGACGGCCGCCACGGCAGTAGCAGTTCCTGCGGGATTGACCTCGGCAGGCTCGGCGATGGGTAAAAAGATTCCGGTGCGGGTGTTTGGTAAGACCGGTCTGCGGTTGCCTGTTCTTGGCTTTGGTGGTGCCGCATTACCGACGATGTGGGGCAGTCCGCTATCGATTGAAGATCGTGTCAAGCTGGTGCGTTATGTCTATGATCGGGGTATTCGATATTTCGACACGGCCGGCAATTACATGGAAAGCCAGTCGATTATGGGCGAGGGGCTAAAGGGCATCCGTGATAATGTGTGCCTGGTCTCAAAGGTTGAGACGACGGATCCAGCGAAGGTTCGAGGGCAGGTTGAGAAAGCATTGAGAGAGCTTCAGACCGATCATCTTGATGTCATTCTTATACACGGTTCGCCGGGCATTGAGCAGATGTCGGTTAAGCGAGCGATGCAGATTCATGCTGAGCTTATCAAGCTGCGGGATGAACGGATAACCAGTTTCATTGGTTTGTCGGCGCATGGTTACTTTGACAAAGCGCTGGCTCTGATTGAGTCCGGCGGATTCGACCTGTGTATGCTGGCGTATGGTTATATTGCGCGGGGGCATGACAACATCTTTTCTCCCCGGATGCAGGCGTTGCGTGAGCAATGCATTGCCAAGGCGCATGAGCGCAACATGGGCATTGCTGCCATGAAGGTGATTGGTGCCGGTATGATGGGCTGGACGGCATCTCGTGTTGTGCCGGAATACGATCGCAAAGATCTCCGTGCGTTACCTGGAGCGGCCATTCGCTGGGTGCTGGATGACAAACGGATTGACCAATTGGTCATTGGCATGCGGATAAGGGGTGAGGTTGACGAGAACATCGCTACGATTACGGGTGACACGTCCTGTACGCCGGAAGACAGGGCTCTGCTCAAGGCGTTCTCTGCAAAAGCCATGCAGAGTAACAGGGTTAAGCAGATGAGGGTTGAATAGCGCGGGCGGATCGCGTCGTTTTCCTGAGTGGTTTCAGATTGTAGGGATTTGGGGGAGATTCCGGAAGTGGTCATCCCGGGTAAAGAGGGTCAGGCGGTGCTGAACGACGAGCGAGGCAATCCACAGGTCATTGGTAGGGATGGGGGTACCCTGTTTTCTGAGCTGAGCATAGAGTCGGCCGTAATGGAATGTGGTTTGCTCATCAGCCAGCAGCATATCGACACGCTCACGGTCGAGGAAGAGGCTGAGGACGCGCTCATTTTGGTGCGCAAGCGTTCCGCATGAAAAGCCTGCGCGAAGTTCGGCCAGCACGGGAAACGGCATAAGAATCAGGTCTGCAGTTTGTAGTACGTGAAGCGTGGATTCATTTCCTTCGCAAAAGTCCCGGTAGCAGTTTGTATCAATGGCCAATCTCACTTCCACATCTCCTTGTCAATCTGTCGCATTTCGTTCAGGGCGCGTTCACTCGCTTTGTCCTTTACCCATGTGCCGGCCAGGTCGTCCAGGTCGTGATACGCGGGGGGAGGGGCGTCGGCGGCACCAAGGCCCTTTTTAAGGGCGGCCAGGGATGCCTCATTCAGGCTTTGCCCGTACTCGATTGCGGTTTCCCTGAGTTTGGCGTCAAGGCGCTCGGGTACATTGCGGATCGTATATTGAGTCTTTGGTTTTTTCATGCAGGCAGTATAACGATGCAGTGCCTGCAATACAAGAATCATTTTCGTGAGGTATTGCTTGCGCGTTTTATTGTTTGATCGCTTGTCATGCGATCATTCGTAGGCATAGAATAGAAATCTTTTATCAAGAGGGTGAAGATGTGGGAAGAAGCAAGCATCTGTTGTTTGCCAAAAGAAGGAGAGACGATGAAGAAAATGTTTAAAGCTGTGGTCGTGTGTTCAGTCGCGATGGTATTGGGTATGGCAATGACGGCTGTCGCCGCAAATGATATTGTCATCAATAGTTTTGAAGCTGACAACTACGGTGACTGGAAGGTGGAAGGGAATGCATTCGGTTCCAGTCCCGCCAAGGGAAAGATTGGTGGTCAACAGCACGTTTCCGGCTTTATGGGAAAAAGACTGGTGAATACCTTCATAGATGATGACGGCCCGACGGGGACGCTCACATCTCCCGAGTTCAAGATTGAACGTGACTACATCAAGTTTCTTATCGGTGGTGGGCACCATCCGAAGAAAACCTGCATCAACCTGTTGATTGATGGCAAGGTTATACTCAGTGCTACAGGACCGAATGTTGGTGACGGCGGTAATGAGTTTCTGAATTGGGAAAACTGGGACGTTAAGAAATATAAAGGCAAGAAGGCTGTCATTCAGATTGTTGATAAGCATTCAGGCGGATGGGGACACGTTAACGTTGACCAGATTGTTCAGAGTGATACGAAGGCAAAGAAGAAGAAGGCACCTGCAAGGAAAGGCGGTCATGTTGCCTTGAGTGGCAAGGAGGTAGAACTGAAGGTGACCGGCAAGATGCTGCTTCTTCCCTGCACAGGAGGCAAAGGCCGAGGTAATCTTGTCGTCAAGGTTGATGACCAGCTCGTGCATAACCTGAGCTGCACCTTTGCGCCCAATCCGGATTCTGTGGCTTGGTGGGGTTATCTCGACATGTCTGAGTACGTAGGTAAAACAGCCAAGCTTTATGTCAAGGCAGGCGAAGGCATTGCCGAGATAATCAAGTTCGCGGATGAGCTTCCGAATATTCTGCCGCTTTATGACGAATCGCATCGGCCTCAGCTTCGCATGAGCCAGATGCGTGGTTGGAACAATGATCCCAACGGGATGGTCTATTACGATGGCGAGTATCATTTCTTCTGGCAGAGCAATCCGGCTGGAAACGGTTGGGCCAATATGTATTGGGGTCATGTGGTCAGTAAAGATCTGATCCATTGGGAGGAACTGCCGCATGCCATCCGGCATGGTGGCGGAAGCGAAACAAATCGACACCCTTCCATGGCTGTGAAGCACTGTTTCTCCGGGAGCGGCAATGTTGACTACAAGAACACGGCTGGATGGAAAACAGGCAAAGAAGATGTCATGGTGGTTGCGTTCACCGATACGGGTTGTGGAGAGGCGCTTGCCTATTCGAACGATCGCGGACGCACCTGGAAATACTACGAAGGCAACCCTGTCATCAAACATGGTGGTCGTGATCCAAAACTCATTTGGTATGCATACGACAAGAATGATACCCCGATCAACGATGAAGCCAAAAAGTTGGGTGGCCACTGGGTTATCGCGGTCTACGACACCAAGGGTGGCAACAATGTTGCCATCTACAGTTCGACAGACCTGAAAGAGTGGAAAGTAGAGAGCCATCTGCACGGTTACTTCGAGTGCGCGGAACTTTTTGAGTTGCCTGTTGATGGCAACAAGAAAAACACGAAGTGGGTTGTCTTTGCGGCCGATGCGAAGTATGCAATCGGAGATTTCGATGGCAAGACGTTCACGCCCGAACACGAAGGCAAACACCAGGTTCATTGGGGTTCGTATTATGCCTCGCAGTGTTTCAGCGGTGACCCGAAGGGTCGTGTGATCCAAGTTGGATGGGCACGCTTCAACATTCCGGGCATGCCATTCAATCAGGCCTTCACGTTGCCCGCGAGCATGACGCTTCACAACACGCCGGACGGTGTGCGCATGCATGTTAATCCGGTAGAGGAACTTGAGACGCTGCGCAAATCCAAACCTGAGAAAATCAAGGGTAAGGAGCTTACGGCTGAAGCACCATCAATCAGCACAAACGTAAAAGGTGATCTGGTTGATGTCGTGCTTAAGGTCAAGAAGGGCACTGCGTCTAAAGTGCTGCTTCAGGTTGGGAGATTTAAAGCAACATATGATCTTAACGCCGGCAAGGTTGATAATCGTCTAGCTCCGTTGAAAGACGGTGTAGGGACAGTTCGCATCATTGTTGACCGTCCGATGCATGAGGTTATTGCCGGTAATGGCGCCAGCTACCTGACTGCTGGTGGCGGCAGCGAAGGCAAGCCGATCGGTGAGGTAAAGGTCACGGCCGAAGGCGGCACCGCTACCGTTGAGCTGCTGAGTGTGTACGAGATGAAGTCCTGCTGGAAGAAATAGTCGGCAACGGCAACGTATCTCATAAGAATATAGAAGCTGCAGAGCTGTTTTACGGCTCTGCAGCTGGGTGTTCGCTACTTTGACTGGGTTAAGCTAACCCAATGTGTTTTTTTGTAATCAATATTGCCGATCAGACGCGCAACTTCTGGCCCCCTGCGCCCCTGTCGCTCACGGAGCGACTACTACAGTGGACCTTCTGTAACAACCGCACTGCCTGCCAAGCCGTAGGCATGGTGAGCAGCATCTCCCTGTAGGGCCGCGCCACTTGTCACGGGTTGAGGGGACGTGATGAGCGGCGAGTTCTCTTATAACTCTATCGAGGTTTACGTGTTTGGGGTATTACCGCCTTGCCCGTCCTGACGTGTGACCCATGAGGGACCAGACAATCTCTTTGTCGGGTGTGACTTCAATGGTGCCTGTTGAATGGGTGATCAGTGTATTGCCATTCGCCAGTCTGAAAGCGTCGGTTACGGTAGTGGCTGAGTATTCCCATACCACACGTTTGTCCTGCGTGATTTCAATGACCTTGTTTGCGCCGGTATTTGCAACCAGGATATTGCCATTAGGCAAACACTGTATGCCATGTGCTTTGCTTGCTCCGGTCCATTCCCATACCACGGTCCCGTCGGCTGCTACTTCCTGAATGGTGTTGTATGCCGCCACCACCGTGTTGCCATTGGGGCGCCTGTAGGCACCACCACAATGGCCGGGGGTTTTGTATGACCACGCGACCTTCTTGTTTCGTGTTACTTCAATTACTTGCTTTGCGCCCCAGCCGCTGATCAGGATGTTGCCATTTGCCAATTGGTACGCGTCCAGGCAGGGCGTGTTGTAGGTCCATACGATGGTTCCCTTGTGGTCTACTTCGATTACACGGCTGTTGCCATAATCGTTGATGAGGGTATTGCCGTTGCGAAGACGTTTCGCACCGTATGGCGATTTCAGACCGGTGAAACTCCAGACCACGGTGTCCGAATGATCCCGTTCCTCAATCTTATTCAGGCTTGTACGCGCGATCAACGTTGTGCCGTCAAGATAGCTTGCTCTCAGCGGGTTTGATAGGGTGACGAAGATTTTTCTGACATGCGCAAAACGCACGGGTAGGGGACCGAGACGCGTCGTCAGTTCGAGTTTGCCCGCGTTCAGGACTCCTGTCAGTCGGTCGCCGTTCGCCAGGCGAACCCGTGCGCGTTCATGATCATCGTCCATCTCAATGTGACTGATCAACTCGTATGGAATGGTCATTTCTCCAAGCCTTGTGTCGAGCTTGATGAAGACTAAGTTCGGTGCGCCCATAATGCATGACCCGTCCGACAACCGAACTGTCATTTTGATGGACGCGTGTTTCTGAGTACGTGCTGTGTCGTCAGCCGCCTCAGCGTTGTATGTGGTTGCTTCGCCACTGGCCACTGGCCCGTGCAAGAATACCGTTGCCGCGACCATGACCGCTACGACCCATGTTGCATTCCTTTTCATCTCTGCATCCTCCTGCTTTCCTGTTTAGAACAACCGTGACATCATTGTAGAGACGTCTTCGACAGTCAGAATCTTCTCTTTATTTCCGAAGGAAAGGGTCAGAAGCATGTAAATAGGATGTAAAAGGCTTGTAAGAGGATGAAGCGTTAAGCGAGGGATGTGCAGTAGCGAATTTTGGAGTGCGGCGAGTCATCGCCGCTTTAACTTTGGAGGGAGTCCGGCATGCGAAGCGTGCAGTACCGGACGTTCGCCGGGCGATTCTTTGTGAAATCCGATTCGTAGTTTTTCTTGGTGGGATCGTCTCGTTTGCTACATGGGGCCGGCCCTCAGTAGCGGAGAGGGACGGTTTATCTCGTTTCGAGTTCGCTTTGAAGGTAATCAACGAGTTTGGCGACGTCGCTGTGATCGGCTTCCCGCATCGCGTGGATCAGATCGCGAACGGTGACGAGGCCGCATGGCCCGCTCGCGGATACAACGGGTAAGTGTCGGATTCTGCGCTTCACCATGAGGTCCATGGCGGCGTGGATATCTTCCTCAGGACTTATTGAGACAGGCTCTCGTGTCATGATCTCGCCAACTGAAACTCTGTCCAGGTCAGTCCCTGCGGCGAGTTGCTGGATTACATCACGTTCGCTGACGATGCCGGCTATCTGCCCTGCCTCATCGGTGATCAATAGTGCTCCGCAGTGTTTATCGCAAAGCTGACGTACAAGCGCTGTGATCGTCGCATCGGCGGCGATGGCGAAGACGTCCATACTTCCCTTGGTGCTAAGAATCTGCTGAACTTTCATGTAATCATCCTGCCTGTTTTCGTTTTGTGATAAATGCAAGAAAGACTGTATCCGCGCGTTCTTATATGAAGGACTTGGCTTTATCTTTCCTGTAACCAGAAGTCGAAGATCCCGGCCCGAAGACGTCGTGCAAAGTCGTTCTCTTTGGTGAATACATTACCCGAACCATAGCGTATCTTTTATTTCTCCGTCAATATGTCTTCAGAGCTTTGATGGGTCGTCTTGTCTTTTCCTTGTGTTTGCTCTATTGATTAATATTGAAGAAGGAGTTGATTTTAAACAGAAGGCCGCGAAGAAGCGCAAAGAAATAAGAGCGAAAAGAGAACGTGGAATGAAAAAGTTGAGTGCGGTATTGGTTGTGTTGTTTGGTTTATTGATATGTGTACAGGCCGCTGATATTCCGAACAAGGTCGACTGGAAGTGTTTCATGGCCCAGCATGATTTGATCTGGGATGAAATGCCTTTGCGCTGGGAGAATGGATCGTTCGGTGGAAACGGGTACACGGGCTCCACAATCTTTGTCAATCCGAACCTGCAGGAAATAAAGGTTCTGGTTAGTCGCAGCGATATTGGAACACTCGGTATACGTATGGTTTAAACGAGAGGTTTTACCAAGGAAGAGAGTTTATAAAGAAATTCTCGACACAAGGAAGATAAAGGGAAAAGAGTTTTTTACAGTGGGCGTATTCCATCGCAAGAGCGCCTTGCAGCGATAGTCCCGATAGCATTCAAAGCCAATCTGGATGATGCTGAAAAAATGATAAATCTTCCGATCTGGGCTATGGTCGGAACAGGCGACCATTCCCGCGCAGGAACTGCCAATGCGGTTAAGAAAAAGTTGGTTGATGAACTTGGATCCAAGGTGGTCAGGATTACCAATATCGAAGGCGCAAACCATGGCCAATCAGCCGCAAAAGCGTGGAGCCAGGAGGGGCTCATGGAATGGATGTTCTCTCATTCGCTCAAAAATAGAAAGAAGTGAAGAGATCCATCGGCTGACGCCGGGGAATGCATTTCTTGAATGGGGGAGTTAAAGAAATGTTAAATAACAGATGATCAAGATTAAAGGTAGAATAATGATAACCTCAATACCGATAGTGAAATCCCTGACAGTGGTTTTCTTTGTGGCATGTACCACGGCTTTGGCTCGAGAGAATAGACTGACGGCTCAGAGAGCTTCATTGGAGTTGTTCAAGGCGCACATTCACAAAGGCATGCCGTACCGCCTGATGTCGCCCTCGAACTTTGATGCCACCAGGAAATACCCTGTGATTCTTTCTCTTCATGGTGCCGGAGGCAAAGGAGACGATAACAGGAAACAACTCAAAGACTGGAATTTTCAGCTTGCCGACAAGAAAATCCGCACCAATTACCCGTGCTACCTGCTTGTTCCGCAGTCAAAAGGCATGTGGAATAAAGAGCACCTGGATAAGTGTAAGGAAATCATCAAGGGGTTGGAGTCTGTCGACATGAAGCGGATATATATTCTCGGTCATTCCATGGGAGGCGAGGGTACCTATCGACTGATACAGATGGATCCCGGCTATTTTGCGGCGGCGGCTCCGTCAGCTGGAAGCGGGTTGCGCAGGGGCGAGAGTTTCATCAACCCTTCCATTATCAAGGACGTTCCTATATGGGCGTTTCACGGGGATAATGATCGGGTATGTCCGGTTCAGAGGGATCGGGAAGTCTTTGAAGAAATGAAGAGAATTGGCGGTAACATGAAGTTCACGGTATGGAAGGGTGAGAAGCATTCTGTCTCCGGAAAATTTGTTGTCTTTACCGATGATGGCACAACGCAAATCAGCAGTAAGGCCTGTGATGCGGAGCCGGTTTTTCTGCAATGGCTTTTTGCGCAAAAGGCAGCCATCCAGGAGAAGGTAATCACTTCCGAGAAGAAGTAAGCCCACAATCGGTACATTAGCGCGAATTGATGAGAGTTGAGCGGGGGTGTCAGAAGTCAGGCAGCCGTTGGAGTGTGGCGATGAAAGGAACTGAAGATATGGAGTTGAACGTTACGCCTTTGAGCGAGTGGGGGTTGCCTGATGGAAATGTCTTTCTTGCGGCTGGTCCCTGTAGTGCCGAGACGGAGGAACAGTTACTGGCCACCGCCCGGGGATTGAAAGGCTCCGGGCTTTCCTTTTTTCGAGCAGGTATGTGGAAGCCGAGAACGCACCCTGGTTCCTTCGAAGGCGTCGGGCTGGAAGGGCTTGAGTGGCTTGAGCGGGTCAGGGATGAATGTGGGATGCCTGTTGGAATCGAGGTGGCGACACCGGAACATGTAGAAGCATGTCTTAAGCACGGCGTCGATGTCGTCTGGATTGGCGCTCGCACCACTCCTAACCCTTTTGCCGTTCAGTCGCTGGCAGATGCCATGCGCGGAACGGATATGCGGGTCTTCGTGAAGAATCCGATCAGTCCGGACCTGGAACTTTGGATCGGCGCTCTCGAACGACTGTACAGCGCGGGACTGCGGAAGATTGGGGTGATTCACAGGGGGTTCAGCAGTTCAAAGAAGGTCCTCTACAGGTTCGCCCCTCATTGGAAAATACCCATTGAGCTGAAGCGCAGGTTGCCTGATATTCCTATCCTCTGCGATCCAAGCCATATCTGCGGAAAAGCAGACTTGATTTTCTCCGTTGCGCAGGAGGCGCTTGATTTGCTCTATGACGGCCTGATGATCGAGGTCCACGTTGATCCGCCGAATGCGTGGAGCGATTCCAGACAGCAGCTTACGCCTGATCAGTTCCGTGTGCTGATGGATCGCCTGACGGTCAAAAGCGAGTTGATAAAGAGCGAGGAGTACCAGGCGAGAATCAGAGAGCTTCGTATCGAGGTAGACAGTCTCGACAAGCAGCTTATTGAGGTGCTTGGCAAGCGTATGGAAATTGTCAGGGAGATGGGCGATCTCAAACGCAGAAACAACATATCTACTCTGCAGCCGCATCGCTGGAACGAGATTGTTGTTAGTAGGGCCGCTACGGGTAGCGAGCTGGGCCTGGCTGCTGAGTTTATTTTTCGACTTTTTGAAGAGATCCATGAGGAAGCAATACGTCAGCAGGAGGTAGGAAATGGGTAAATCGGCACCACGCAGGGGGGCTTAAACGTGCTGGGTAACAATGCTTATGCCTCTCTCTTGAAAACCTTGAGAAATTCTTGACAGAAAGGCTAGCCCTAGCGCGCATTATTCATGAATAATGCGCGCTAAAAGAGGGTAATATGAGTGTTGAATATAGAAGCAGAACTCGGTCAGTTGTCAGCCAGATTTTCATTCCCCTGCGTCTGTTGATTCTGGTCACAGTCGTTGCCACGCTATCCTCCAATCTTTCAGCACAGCCAGGTATCCATGTAGAGGGCCTTCCTGCCCATAAAGAAGCTGGCTGGACTCAGTGGCGCGGCCCGAAACGTGACAGTATTTCCGACGAGAAAGGACTTCTCCAAAGTTGGCCGCAAGGCGGTCCGAAGCAGCTTTGGGTCAGGGAAGGCCTTGGCATAGGCTACTCATCACCAATCATCTCCGGCTCCTCTATCTACATCACAGCCGATATCAAAGAGCAGTTGATTATTTTTTGCCTCGACCTCAACGGTAAGCTGAAATGGAAGGCGTCCAATGGACGCTCATGGCAAAGAAGCTACCCCGGTGCGCGCGCCAGCTGCATACTTGATCGTGGCCGCTTATACAACATGAATGGCCATGGTCGCGTTACATGTCTCAATGCAAAAGACGGCAGCGAAAAGTGGTCCGTGAGCATTATTGAGCGATTCGACGCAAGACCGATCACCTGGGGGTACAGCGAATGTATGTTGATCGATGGTGATAATCTCATCGTCACTCCCTGCGGCAAAAAAGCGTCAATGGCAGCCCTTTCTCTCGATACCGGTAAGACATTATGGACAGCGGCGCCGATTCCCGGTGACACCGCCAGTTACTCATCGCCGCTACTTTTTACTCACGGCGGCATTCGTTACATTATCACTTGCTCCTCCGATCACGTCTTCAGCGTCAATGCCGACACGGGCAAGCTTCTCTGGTCAATTTCGCGCCCATCTAAATACAGGGCCGTCTCCTGCACACCGACTTATATTGGAAAAGGACGTGTCTTTATATCGAGTGCTTACAACCGCCTGGGGGAGCTCTATCAGGTTGATGTTGCCGATGGTAAGGTCGCTGCAAAGTCACTCTGGCTATGCGACATGAATAATCTGACCGGAGGGACTATATATCTTAACGGTCTACTCTACGGTTCCGGATACAGAAGCAGGAAAGGATTACATATTATCGACGCCGGGACCGGCAAAACACGCTTTCATACCAGGAAGTACGACACAGGCCCTATGACCTATGCCGACGGGCGATTCTACTGCCTTTCAGAACGGGGAATAATGAGACTGCTGGAGCCAACAGCAGCCGGCCTCAAGAGTCAAGGCTCATTCCGCCTGGTCCGCCACGAACAGAAAGTCAGAGACGCCTGGGCACATCCGGTAATCTGGAACGGGCGTCTTTACCTTAGATACCACGACAGACTCTATTGCTATAAAATCATATAAAATCAAATGCTCATTTCAGCCTTGAATTTTTTCACTTGCGCACCTAGTATTCGATTATAAAACGTGTTTAACAATTCATTGCAGGGCATAAGAATGTTGAAGAACAGCTGATTGCTATCAGTTCTTGTGTTTTAAGGGACAAAAGTCATGAAAAAGTATTTTTTGTTAGTCTTATTGTTGTTTATTGCCTGTTCAGCGGTGGCGGCAAGGGTGGAGATCAAAAGCAGCAACTCGCTGCAGTATGGTGAACTGAAAGAGAAGTCGCTTGTAAACAAAAACAGGGACTATACGTTTAAGTCGATTCCCAAAGCGCTGCTGGGTATGCAGTACACGCTTCATGACCACAGGGCTCCTTCAAATATGGATCTTGAGATCAAAGAGGACGGAGATATCTATCTATGCATTTTTTCTGGTGGAACCCCGAAAGAGCTCAAACTGGAAGGTGACTGGAAAGAGGTTGGTACGACCTCAGTAGAGGTCAATGGATCATACGCCTGCGCGTTTTATAAAGCTACCGTCAAGAAGGGCGCAAAATTTGAGATTCCATCGAAAGATAAGTGGGGAACGATTGTTGCGGCAAAGAAGATCGAAGGTATCACTCTGTCTTGCGCCAAGCCTTCGAATGCAGCAGCCAGGCAGCAACAGATCGCCAAGCTGACGGGTGAGTTCAGCGTTCTAGCCAATCAGATTTCGGCGCGTCCGAGATGGAACAACGAGCGACTTCAAAAGGAGACACTCAGGCAGGAAGCGCTTGTTCTTGAGACTGATAAAACACCGGTAGATATCGTGATCAGAAGAACAGCAGCGCTGATCGCTGATCTGAAGGAGATGAAGAAGGGGCCGAAGTTGGCTGATGAAGCTAAGGAACTGGCGGCGCTTGCAAAAGAGAACAAGCCTGATCTGACAAGAGAACAGCAGCAGGAGCTTTTTGTGAAAGTGACGGCTTTGCGTCGTAAGGTCGCTTTCCAGAACCCTCTGCTGGATTTTGACAAGATACTGTTTGTTAAACATAACAGGCAGAGGGGCGGCGATAACCATATGGTCGATCAGTACCTTGGTTTTAACCAGGATCCGCGAGGCGGAGTGTTTGTTCTGAACAATGCGTTCAGTGATGAAGCCGAAGCGGTCAGCATCCTGAAAGATCTGCCAGTAACAAACGGGCGTCTCAAGGATAAATTGATCGATAACAAGGGCTCGTTCATCTCACTTGATCTTGATTACGATGCCAAGAGTATTCTCTTCGCATTTACCGAAGCTCAGAGGTCTATCCCGAAGGATTTTGATCCCAAATCCATTACCGACCCGGCTGAGCGCCTGAAGAACGGTCATTTTCTTGAGAGGAAAGCGGGTCATGGTCATTACCTGTGGCTACCGGAGCGGGTGTGGCATATCTACAGGGCGGATCTGGATCCAGAGACAGGCACGGCAAAGAATCTCAGGCAACTAACCTTCGGTCGATATAATGATTTTGATCCGTGTTTCCTTCCTGGTGGGCGGATAGTGTTTATATCCGGACGCATAGGTGGGAACCAGCGTTGCGGTATGAGAATGTGCAGTACGTACACTCTGCATGCGATGATGCCGGATGGCAGTGATATTATACCCCTTAGTTATCACGATACCAATGAGTGGCACCCGAGTGTTGATAATGATGGGATGATTATCTATTCGCGCTGGGATTATGTTGATCGTGATTCGGACATAGCTCATCACATCTGGCATTGCTTCCCGGATGGACGTGATCCGCGCAGCTATCATGGTAACTGGCCCGACAAAAGAGAAATGCGTCCCTGGATGGAGCTGGCAAACAGGGCCATACCGAATTCTCACAAGTACATTGGAGTGGCCGCACCGCATCATGGCCAGAATTACGGATCGCTTGTACTTATTGATCTGAGGATAGAAGATGACAAGGAGATGTCCCAGGTTAAGAGAATCACACCCGAAGCTCACTTTCCTGAGTCGGAAGATGCGCCCGGCAAAGCCATGAGCAGAGGTAAACACAGGGTTAGAGGCGAGGTCTATGGTCAGCCCTGGCCGCTGAGTGAGGACTATTATCTCGCTGTCTATGATGCCGCCCAGAAGGTGCACGGCCTATACCTTGTCGATAGCTTTGGTAATAAAGAACTCCTATATAAAGACTCCACAATAGGTGCACTCGATCCGATTCCGCTTCGGGCACGTAAGCGGCCACCGGTCATACCGGTAAGGACGACACAGGCAAAAGCTGACAGCGTTAAGGGTGAGGATCGTTCAGAGGGTGTTGTTACGGTTATGAATATTTACGAGGGCGAATATCCGTTCCCTGAAGGAACGAAGATCAAAGAGTTGAGGATCATTCATCTTTTCTCCAAACCTAACCTGACGATCAACTACCCGAACATTGGTAAGGCGGCACAATCGCTGGCGCGTGGCGTGTTGGGGACCGTTCCGGTTGAAGAAGACGGAAGCGTGCATTTTAAAATGCCGACAGAGATACCGGTGTATTTTCAGGCGATTGATGACAAGGGGCTCTGTGTGATGAATATGAAGTCAGAGACCTACCTGCATCCGGGTGAGTCGATGAGCTGCATTGGATGTCATGAGGCCAAGAGTACAACGCCAAAGAGCTTCAGAGCAAAGGCGCCGCTGGCTATGAAGCGTGCGCCGTCGAAGATCAAGCCGGAAGGCGAGGGGTCGTATCCTCTGACATTTGCAAGACTTGTTCAGCCGGTTCTGGATAAGAAATGCGTTGGCTGTCATGAGAAGGGTGTTGACGGCAAAAAGGGACCGAACTTGAGCGGCAAGGAGTTTGGCAGGAACGGATGGTCTAAAGCGTTTGAGAAGCTGCAGGGAATGGCGTGGGGCAAGGCCGGCGGTAATGGTGCGATCATCTGGAGTAACGGAAGATCATATTCACTACCGGCTAAGGATGGAGCCCGCGTGTCGAAGCTTTATAAGCATCTTTCCAAAGATCATCACGGACTGAAACTTACGCCGGAAGAGCTGAGGCGAATCACCCTCTGGATCGACTGCAACAGCAATTTCTACGGTGCCTATACTGAGCCGAAGAAGCAGGCCGAAGGAGAAGTTGTTAAGCCGCTGTTGAGTTTGTCACCCCACATAAAGTTTGAAGATCTGGTGAAATAAGCCATTTTCTTCTGAACTGGAAACACAAGACAATGTATTCCAATCTGCTTCTTTTCTGCACAATGCTGATTCCGAATGATTTTAACGGCTAATTAAGGCAATGATATGAAGGCGAACTACCATCTGCTGATCACGATATTATTATTGAATACCATATCTGCAATTGGCGCAGACTGGACTGAGTGGCGTGGCCCTAACCGTGATGGAATCTGCACAGAAAAGGGCCTGTTGCAGAAATGGCCTGACGGCGGCCCCAGGCTGCTGTGGGTAGCCAAAGGACTTGGTGAAGGCCACAGCGCTCCGGCCATTGCAGGAACACGAATCTACACAATGGGCAAAAAGAACGGTAGCGTAGCTGTACTGGCATTGGACATTGAAAAGAACAGAAGCATTATATGGGAAACACCAATCTGCAAAGCGACGTACGAAGGAGCCTTCCCAGGCCCCAGGCCCATGCCGACCATCGATGACGATCGAGTTTATGCACTCGAAACCATGGGTACCCTTGTTTGCGTGAACGCTCAATCAGGCAAGCTGATATGGAAGGTACATTATGAAGATGACTTTGGCGGTGTAGTTCCCCGATGGGGATTCGCCGAATCGGTTCTGATTGATGGTGATAAGGTTATCTGCCTGCCGGGTGGTGATAAGGGCACAGTTGTCGCGCTGAACAAAATGACCGGCAAGACTATATGGGCATCACAATTTGGCGAAAAAGCATCCTATTCCTCAATGATCAAGGTGTCGCACGAAGGAGTCAAACAGTACATAGCTTTCACCTCCGCTGCTGTTGTGGGCATACGAGCAGAAGACGGCAAGCTTCTGTGGCGTTATACCAACCCTGCACATCATGAGAGCTGGGGCGAAGTCAACGTCATGGTCCCGATCTGGTCAGACGGTCATGTGTTTGCATCCTCAGGTTATAAAACCGGTGGTGGTGTGGCGAAGGTGAAGCAAACATCGGACGGTTTTGATGTCGAGGAGGTATGGTTCTCAAAGGCCATGGAGAACCACCATGGCGGCGTAATATTGCTTGATGGCAAGCTGTACGGCTGCAGCGATCCGAAATACCTCAAGTGTATAGACTTCACAACAGGCAAGGTCCTGTGGGAGTCAAAAGAACCAGGCAAATGCTGTCTGCTGTACGCTGACGGAATGCTCTACTGCAGAGATAGAAAAGGCCCGATCTCTCTGGTCAAAGCAACGCCGGAAGGCTTCGAAATGCGAGGTCAATTTGAGCAACCGGACCGTTCAGACCAGCCAGCCCGAACGCATCCGGTAATCTCAAACGGCAAACTCTACTTACGCGATCAGAGCAATCTGTTTTGCTACGACATAAAGGCCGCAAAGTAGACAGCGGAATGAATGTCCAACCCTCCTGCTCTGGATCATCCTTCGGGGTGGGGCGGGTATCCGTTAGCGTAGCCCGGTCACAGGATGAGAGCAAAAGAAATGAGTGCCGTATAGAAGGTCTGCACGTTTTGAATGTCGATGTTTATTAAAGATCTATTTAAGATCACCGGTAAATTATGTGAGTAAGCTGATTGTACATGCGACAGGAGTGTTCTTGGAGCATGAACTCATACTATTTAATAAAAACGGAGAAGTTCTATGAAACGATTAACGATATTCCTTTTAACAGTTTTATTATTTGCGGCAGGCGGATATTTAACCGCCGCTCAGGCAACCGGCATCACAGTAGACAGACTGAGATGCGAATATCGAATCAATCCACAGGGTGTTGATGTAGCCAGGCCGCGCTTTAACTGGATCGTTAAATCCTCGGAGCGCGGTCAGAAACAAACGGCATACCGTATCATTGTAGCCAGCAGCCGGGAAAAGATTGATGCCGATAAGGGCGATCTGTGGGATAGCGGTAAGGTTAAATCAAGCAAGACACTCCACGTGGTTTACAATGGGAAGAAAGCGCTGAAGGCGAATCAGAAATGCTGGTGGAAAGTTCAGTCCTGGGATATGGCAGGCAAAGTCGCTCCCTGGAGTGAGACAGCAATCTGGTCAATGGGATTGCTGACACCTGAAGACTGGGGCGAAGCCAGATGGATTGCCGATCCTAAAGATGCCGCAATCAACCGTACAGGTCCGATGCCGGCGACAATGCTCAGAAAGAGCTTCAAGGTCGACGGAGAGATCAAGCGCGCAATGGTTCACGCGACAGGGCTGGGTGTGTACGAGCTGAGGCTCAACGGAAGTAAAGTAGGGGACGCCCTCTTAGCGCCCGAGTGCACAAGCTATGACAAGCAAATCACCTATCAGAGCTATGATGTGACGAAGATGCTGCAAAGCGGCGATAACGGTATCGGAGCAATGCTCGCGACAGGCTGGAACGGGGAGTTCTTTTACGGTTTGGCCATAAACCTTGCCCAGAATCCATTCCAGGGACGCCGCGGCTTCTTTCTTAAGCTGGATATAGAGCTGGAAAGCGGAAAGAAACTGTCAGTCGTCAGTGACAAGTCGTGGAAATCGACCCGCGAAGGGCCTGTTCGTGAAAGCGGTATCTATGACGGAGAAAAATACGACGCCCGACTTGAATGGCCCGGCTGGGATACCGGTGAATTTGATGACAGCTTGTGGCGGCCTGTGATTATCGCTGATTACATAGAGAATCCCAGGAACTTCAAGGACGAGCCTATGCCGTTCAAGCCTGTACTTCAGTGGCAGAGGAATGAGCCGATGCGTGTGGTCAAGAAGATCAAACCGGTCGCCATAACAGAGCCTGAACGGGGTGTGTATATAATAGACATGGGCCAGAACATGGCTGGTTGGTGCAGCATCCAGGTGCATGGCAGGCAAGGCACAGAGATCAAGATCAGGTACGGAGAAATGCTCGACAAGGACGGCATGCTCTACACCATGAACCTTCGCAGAGCCGAGCAGACGGATACTTACATCAAGCGCGGCGATCGGATGGAAGTGTTTGAGCCGAAGTTTACCTATCACGGCTTCCGGTATCTTGAGATTACAGGAAGGACGAACATTCCCTGGCGTTACGAACCGTCACGCAGGATCTACAAACCTGACTTGAAACATATTACCGGCTGCGTGGTCCAGTCCGCAGCTCCTGATACAGGAACATTTAAATGTTCCAACGAACAGATCAACAAGCTGATGAATATCGTGCTTTGGACCCAGCGCGGAAACATGCACAGTCTGCTTACCGACTGTCCTCAGCGCGATGAACGCTCGGGCTGGATGGGTGATACCCAGGCCTTCGCGCAAACAGCGATCTTTAATATGGATATGTCCGCGTTTTTCTGCAAGTGGGCTCGCGATGTACGCGCCAGCCAGCATCCTGACGGACGTTTCGCAGAAACCGTTCCGATGGAAGTGGAGCGGTTTGCCGGAGCTGCACCGGCCTGGGCTGACGGGGGCGTGATCGTTCCCTGGCGTATCTATCAGAATTATGCCGATGTGCGCCTGCTCGATGAACATTATGATGCCGCCAGGCGCTGGGTGGACTGGGTGTACAGCAATAACAAGAACCTGCTATGGCAAAAGGATCTTGGCAGAAATCACAATGACTGGCTGAATTCTGATACATTCAAAAATGATAGTGTTCCCCGGAAGGGCGGCTCTGTCCCTAATCACCTGTTTGCAACCGCGTTCTTTGCTAAATCAACAGAACTGGTAGCCAAGATGGCGCTGGTGACCGGTCGCAAGGAAGATGCTAAGATATACGCGGAAAGAGCGAAGGGAATCAAGGCAGCCTTTAACAAACGTTTTGTTAAACCTGATGGGAAACTGGAGGGTGAGACACAGGCCGGGTATGCTCTGGCGCTGGAGTTTGACATGCTGCCTGAAGAGTTGAGGCCAAAAGCCGCAAAACACATGGTCGATGGATTCAAAAAGTACAACGGTCATTTGTCTACCGGCATCCAGACAACACACAGGCTCATCAAGGAGCTGTCGAACAACGGTTACAATGAGGAAGCCTACAGGCTTGTAAACTTGAAGACTTTTCCATCCTGGGGTTTTATGTTGGAAAATGGCGCCACAACAATCTGGGAGCGCTGGGATGGGTATACAAAAGACTCCGGATTTCAGGACCCCACTATGAATTCGTTTAACCATGTGGCGTTCGGCTCGGTCGGCGAATGGGTGTGGCGGAGTGTTGTCGGACTCAATCCGATAGAGAGCAAACCGGGCTGGAAGCACTTTGTTGTCAACCCAATGCCCGGCGGCGATGTAACATCCGCAAAAGGTGAATATAAATCCATACGCGGATCAATTATCAGCGACTGGAAAATCGAAGGCGGAAAATTCATTCTGGACCTGACCGTTCCTCCAAATACAACAGCGACTGTATATCTGCCTGCCAGGGAAGCCGGGAGTGTCACTATTGACGGAAAGAAAGCAGCTGACTCACAGTTCATAAAGGTCCTTGGTGTCAAAAGTGACAAGGCCGTATTTGCAGTAAGCTCAGGACGATTCAAATTCGAATCACCTGCAAAATAACACGACGATATAATGGGTCTGTCCCTCTTCTGCCTATGATTAAGAGGGGGCTCGGGAGGAACTAAATGAGAGTAGTCGCGATTATACTGATTATGTGCTCAACTTTGTGCAGTGCTGCAGAGCGTGCGATGTCACCCGGACAGGCAAGCTACTACATAAATCCGGCAGGCGGCAGCGACACACATACGGGATTGACGGAGGAGCAGCCGTGGAAGACATTTGCCCCGATTAATCGTCTGACTCTCGCGGCTGGTGACCGTGTAAATATTATTGCGCCAGGGTCATTTGATCAGACGTTAACGATCACTGGCAGCGGCACTGCTAAGAAGCCGATCGTGGTTCATTTCGTCCCGGGGCGGTACGATTTCTACCCGACGAAGGCCCTGAGGCGGAAATATCATATCTCCAACACGAACGATGACCCCGGAGGGGAGAAGGCAATCGGAATGCTCTTCGATGGCGCGAAGCACGTTAAGGTGTCCGGCGCCGGTGCACGGATTGTCTATCGCGGCAAAATGATTGAGGTCTGCATCGATGGCTGTGAGAACATCGCAATCTCAGAGCTTGCTTTTGATTACCATCGCCCGACTGTCTCCGAGTTTTGGCCGACAGCTATCGAAAAGGGGCATGTCGATATTGAAGTACACAAGGATTCGAAGTACGAAATCAAGAATGGCCGCATTAAGTGGATCGGCGAGGGTTGGCATTACAATACCGGTCTGGCGCAGGAACTCGATTTGGAGTCTAACGAGATCTGGCGTTGTGGAGACCCACTGAGGGGACTGAGGCTGGAGGAGGTAAGACCCTTTCATTTGCGAGGGAAAGGGCGGAACAGTATGAAGTTGGGGCGTGTCTATCAGATTCGCCAGACGCGGCGTGACTGTGCTGGAACCTTCACCCGTCGCAGTAAGGATATCCTCTGGAAGGATGTACAGTTCAACTTTCTGCACGGCATGGGCCTGGTGAACCAGTTCAGTGAGAACCTGACCTTTGATGGGGTCGCCATCGCCCCCGAGAAGGAGAGTGGTCGGACCTGCTCCGCATGGGCCGACGGGATTCAGGTTTCCGGCTGTCGCGGCAAGCTGGTGGTAAAGGACTGCACCTTCTCCGGCTCGCATGATGACGCAATCAACATTCACGGTACGCATCTACGGGTACATGAGCGCATATCTGAGAAGCAGATTAGAGTTGGGTTCATGCATCATCAGACCTATGGATTCATGGCTTTCAATCCGGGCGACGAGATCACCTTTGTCCACTACGATTCGCTGGAGACTTATGGCCCCAACAAGGTCACGGCCGCGGTGTTGAAGACCCCGAAGGAGATGGTTTTGACCCTGGAGAAGCCGGTTCCGGCGGAGTTCCGTAGGAACGATGCCGTAGAGAACGTAACCTGGACACCCGAAGTGGAGATCTCGGGATGCAAGGTCATGCGGATCCCGACACGAGGCTTCTTGATTACCACCCGACGGAAGGTGGTTGTTAAGGAAAATGAGTTTCACAAAACATATATGAGCGCGATCCTGTTGGAGGACGACGCTAAGGGCTGGTATGAATCAGGTACAGTGAGGGACATGACCATACATGATAACCTTTTCCTTTCCTGCGGCGAACCGGTGATCAATATCAATCCGCAGAATAATGTACGGAACAATTCGGTACACCAGAATATCCGGATTACAGACAATAAATTTGTGCTTCGCGGCAATAACATGGTTAAAGGAAAGAGCACAAAGAATCTGAAGATCACGGGCAACACTGTTTACGCTAAACAGACACTAACTGATCAACAGGCGATAAAGACAACTGACTGCACGGAGGTCAGAACGGAAAACAATCAGTATTTTCCGTTGGGAGAGAGGGAAAAACGTTAGTTCTTGGGGAGTATGGCCCGCAGATTGCGCAGATATGGGGGCAGATCGGAGACAAATAGATTTCTTATCTTTTATTGTAAATGTTGACGCTGGTGTTTTGTTATTTAAGTTTATAAGCCCATGCATCTTGCAGTCTGTCATAAACAGGATCTTTAGAGCGGGTTTCGAAGCGCAGGAGTGAAGTTTTTCCGGGCTGACCAGGCTTTCCTGTTACTGTAATGGTCTGGGCGGTGTTGTAGTTTTCCGGAGTGAACGTCAGAAGCCTCTTTGAAACATCTACTATTCCCGTCTTGTCCACGTAAACACCTACCGAGATATCGTCAGTGGGGGGCAGCATAAAGCGGATAGATATATTATCTGTTCCGCCCGCCTTTATTACTGGGCTTGTTGAGCCTGGCTTGATCTGAAAGCCAGGTGCCCGAGTCGTCAGGTTCGAGATCTTCCAAGCTGTCTCATAGCCGATTTTCCTTCCCAGCCACTTGTTCCAGTCACCAGTATCTTTGTTTTCCGGTTCGTCGCTCATGGGGCACCGGCCTGACTGTAATGTGTATAGGAATGTTCCCACAGCTTCATCCGCCCAGGCGGCGAAATGCCAGGAGTCGAACTGAATTTTCAAGTCTGGCTTGATGTGTCTGCAATGTGCGACAAGAAGGCGTACAGGAATAGCTCTCACATCATACTTTGCAAGATCATCTTTTTGTATTTTTACCGCTATGCCAAGGTCTGTGCCGTCATCGTATTGGTTCATCTTGTCATTTTTCAGCCGTCGCCAGTCGATTCCGTACTCCATGGATGTGTTTGCTGACCATGCGTGATCCTGCATGGGGAATCCATAGGAACGCCTGTAGAGTTTCTTGCCCTGGTTGCAGTTGGCGGGATCAAATCTTTTCTTCTTTTCAAACATTGCATTTGCACGGCCATAGTTGAAGTTTACCTGCTTTACTTCTTTCGGCCATTTGCTCGGGTTCTCGTAACGCTTGTGTGTGACCATGCATCGGTTCATGGCGCTCTGGATCTCGCCAAGAAAACCGTTCTCTGTACTTGTCCCGGTATGATTCAGTTGGACGTGCCTGGAGGAATCATATTTCATCTGGAACGCGTTTGGTTTCTTGTAAAGTCCCTTGTATTGCACTGTACGCTTGTTCTTTTTGATTGAATTATAAGCGTGGAATGCAGCACGAGTGCTTCCTGCTTTCTTATGGAACATCTCCGTATAAACACATGCCGCTGCAAGGAAAGCACCCTTCTTGGTGGGGTGATCTGCGGATGAATCCTGGGGCTTCAGTGTGCTCCATGCCTTGCCTGCCGGTACAACCGCATATCCGCCGCTGTTCCCTACGCGGTAAACGACTTCGTTCAAGTCATCAGCTGTTGCAGTGCTGCCCTTATCCGGCCACTGTGCCAGAAGAACCGGTTTTGCTGTTCCCTTTTTTACCTCGTCAGCCACAAGCCCAGCGCCAATAGCGTAGATGCCTGGAAAGTTTGCCATGATGTATGGATCGCCAGTAATTACAACGTAATCCCATTCTGTGCCGCCTGCACCGCGGAGGTTATCAAGGCGCTTCTTTTTATCTTTCGGCCACATATAGTACTGCGCAAGACTGTAGCACTCATATTTTGTCTCATTGCATCTGAAACTTGGATTTTTCCATCCAGCTACGTCGGTATGTACTATTGCGTCTCTGTGAACATCCTCGTAAACGACATTGACCTTTCCGCGAAGCATCCTGTCTTTGCCAAGGATATCACGCAGCTGATCGGCTACATCTGATGCTTTGAAAGCTTTCTCTTTCTTCATGCCGCCAGGGCTTTGAGCATCTGAATAACTTGAGCTGGATCCAAGGACAAGAATGTCCAGGTCCGCGTTAACGGTAACTGCGATTAAGAGGAGGGGAATAACGATTCGACTGATGTATTTCATAAGGCGCCTTTCGATGTTTCCTAAATCTAAACATATTCTTGAAGGACTTCCAGAATGACTTTGCCGCACCTTCCCCCTTCACGCAGGCCGGATCAACACATTGGCGGCATTTGGAAATATTGCGGTCTTTTTGAAAGCGGTCAAAAGAGTCTTGTTCATATTTCTGTTCGTTTCTCTGTTTTTAAACTTTTTCAGGTACAGTAAAATCCTTACGTGACTCCATGCGCACAAACTTGTTAGCGGCTTTAGCGTGTGTATCTATAAATACTTCCTTTTTGGTGTCGTATTTCAGCTTTGGGCCTACAACGAAAGGCATTTTTTCCAGGTCAACCTTGTTGTGTTTGAGCTGTGTGAGCATGCTTTTGATTGTGTTGGCAGCGTCTTCGTGTTCCTTGACCAGAGACTGGAGTTCGTCAACCGAGGTTTCCTTGCCGACCCGCCAGGAGGCATTTGCGAGGTGGCACATTACGGTGCTGTAATGTCCGACTTCTATATCGGCGTTGAGCGATGAGCTGTCGTTATTTTTGATGGCTTTGATGAAATTAGAAGCGTGCGCGCTGCCCGCGTTTCCCTTGTATTGCGCAATGACGTTGCCGTCGAGATCGTATCCCTTACCGCCGCCGCGTGCGATTTTGATGTATCCCTTTTCGCACATGATGTGATTGCCCTGTCGACTGCCCAGGTATATGGCGCCGCCTTTTCCGCCTTTGACACCATGCATGTTTCTGATGTCCACGACAGCCTTTACACCTTTGTGTTCCATGATTGCCATCTGCATGTTTGGTGTATTGCCGTTGTCGTCCCAGAATCGGTTGCCTGCAGAGATAACGTTATCAGGAACATCGTCCCAGCCGAGAATGTGACGCAGGTCATCAATATAGTGTATTGCCCAGTTGCCCATTTCGCCGTCACCCCAGTCGAACTGCCAGTGCCAGTCGTAGTGAAATCTTTTTCGCATTACGGGTGTCATGGGTGCCGGTCCGGCCCAGAGGTTATAATCAACGCTTGCTGGCGGGTTTACGGCGGTAGTGATTTTTCCTATAGGTTCTCTGGCGCCAAGCTTGCAGGTATGCGTCCATATTACCTTGCCGTATTTACCGGCCTTGATGTCTCTGGCGGCAGCCTGTGGAGCGGGGCATGATCGCTGTTGAGTGCCTGCCTGACAGACCCGCTTGTATTTGCGTGCGGCTTCGACCATCTTGCGGCCTTCCCAGATATTGTGACTTACTGGTTTCTCGACATAGGCATGTTTTCCTGCCTGCATTGCCCATATTGCCGCAAGGCTGTGCCAATGATTTGGTGTTGCTATTACAACCGCATCGACATCCTTCATTTCGATAAGCTTTCTGAGGTCCTGATGCTTAGGGACGCCGCCGCTCTTGTTTATGTGACTTTTGTCGGGGTCGCATACGGCTATGACTTTAGAGCCCCCGCGATTAAAGGAATCCAAATGTCCTGAGCCCTTTCTTCCAACTCCGATTATGCCGATATTGACACGTTCATTAGCGCCAAGAACGGAGTGGGGTATCAGTGAGTAGACTGTGCTTGCGGCGGCAGTGGCCTTGATGAAGCCTCGTCTTGATATGTCATATTTCTTCATAGGGATTGTTCCTCATAGGTGCTTGTCAATTATACCAGATCAGAAAGGCGATGCGATTCGTGTTTGCAACAGGTTGTTCATGAATAATGCGCGTTAAGGGTTGTCCCCAATGTTTAAACTGCTCCTACGGCGCATAAATGTAAAATAAAGGTCTGGACCCTGTGAATCAAGTATTCTCATTTCGATCTAACGGATGAGGATAAGAGTGCCTTCAATCTTTATATAACGAATGACCAAGCTTGGCGCATAATCGCCAGCACTGCCGCTTGGTGATCCTTCATCAAGCGCGGAATCTTCCTTGCTGGCAAATCTCTCTTGATGGTCTTTATCTAAGCTTTCTCGAGTCAGCACCAATGTAACCAGACCATTACTGTCTGACATTAAATAACTGAGCAGGTCAGGGTCTGAGAATGATTTTGTATCACCTTTGTTGCCCTCCGTATCCATAGTGCCGAAAGCGGCTGTCATAGAGCCGTTAAAATCATTGTCATCATAACTACCGTCTTGAGTGATCCACGGCGCATTGTTGTACGTCAATCCCGCTTCGGTCCAGTCGCTCAATGCGTCGCCCGCTTCGCCATTCTTGACTCCGTAAACAGTCAAGTCGCCTTGCTCATAATCGCGATATTTGATCATTGTGAGTGTTACGTCCGTAATCGTTCCGCTTATGCCGGACAGGTCGAACCGTAATACGATATTGTCGTTGCGAGGTTTTGAGGGAGCCCATCTGGCATTCAGGTGATCAGCGCCATAGTTGGTGTCGGGTGAAGACTCACTGGTCCATGTGTCGGCACCGTTGCCCTTAGCAGTAGTAACTATATTAGTAATTACATTGGTAACGCCGAAAGCGCTGTGCGTAATCAAAATCACCGATACAAACAATAAACAGAGTGTCGGTGATTTCATATATTTCTGGCCCTTCCGGGTTTAGTGTGGGTCGCCCCGTCCCTTGTCATCAGCCATAATGCTCGCACCCGGAACATTCGCTCAATAGCGGCCAACGATCTACCGGAACATGAACACCGCGCCCGCTGAGGCTGCGTTCTCCGTTACGACTTCAACGATGAGCTTATCTGCTGAACCATCATTGTCGTCCGTGGCCACAAGTGCGACATAGTTCGTGGTGCTGACAGCGCCAAGCAGGGTGTTGTCTTTCACCTGTAGTTCCGCCCCGGATATCTTGAATATGTCATTACGACCCGCAGGAACTGTATAGGTAACGCTTCCGTTTGATGCTCGCGACTTCAGGGTCGCTACCACATCATTGTTCTGTGCCGTAGGTGCCACCGACGCGGACGCTATGAACGTCGGTGTGTTGACGGCACTTGCAACTATGGTGTATAGGTCGTTTGTATAGGTCGCCCCTCCCGAGAATTCCGTGGCAACGATTCGGAGGGGGGACATGACGCCATCGTCCAGAAAGACCTTCGTGCGAATGTTCGTCGTAGCGCCGACGGTGATCTCGAAGAAATCGTTACTGAACACGCCCGCCGGCAGAGAGAACGTGTACGTCTTGCCGTCAACGGCATTATCAATGCTCAGCGTGCCAACCGATGTTCCCGGCGGATCGTTTTCGTACACAGTCGTTTCGGACAACTCGGGCAAAGGATCAATATTATCAGTCATAAGCACCAGGTGGGGAGCCCAATCACCAAGACTGCCACCGGACGGCGTTATCTCCTTAGTGGCGAACTTGTCCTGATCGGTGTCAGGACTGTCATCATATTTTCGAATCAGCACCAATGTAACAAGATCATTGTTGTCGTCGGTCAGGAAAGAGAGCAGATCAGCGTGAGAGAATGACTTTGTTTCACCCTTGTTTCCTGCCGTACTGAATGTAGCGCCGAAGGCGGGTGTCAATTTGGTGCTATCCAGGTCATTGTCGTCATA
>JADHWI010000035.1 GCA_016783565.1 Kiritimatiellia bacterium | reverse complement strand
TTGCTCGAGTTCTTGTCCGCGAAGAGCTGACTCACCGCCGAACAGGCTGTTACGAACCCAAGGGCACGAAATACCCTCAATGGCCAGCCCAATGCCCTGGAGATGTTCACCAGAGCGACTTCGTCGGCCCTTGCTATATCCTGCCGATGTGTTGCGCTTCACGGGCAGGCCCTGCATAACCCACTCACCTGGAACTTCAATAGATTTCCACGCTGCGTCAGGCACCGTTTTAGTTTCAAAACCTTCGGAATATTCAGGCTTAAATGACCAGATTCCATTCAGGCTCTCGCAGTCAATTGCCTCACCTTTGCTGTTAACAGGGAAAGGTGTATAGCGGGGCCGAAGACTGTTGAACTCCTTGGCATATGTCATGCCGGTAAGCAAAACTACAAACGATAAGATAAATGCTTTCCTCATAGTGAATCTCCTGTGCGATTCTATTTGTACTCTTTACACGCACTTACATATGATTCAATATTTTCCCAGGGCACTTCAGGCTCAAGCATATGGGTCGGACAGCAGAACAATCCGCCATTTTCACCCGCCATATCAAGATTCCTCTTTACCTGATCAGCCACTTCCTGTGCTGTACCAAACGGCATCAACTGCTGGGTTCCGATAGTTCCATTGAATGATATCTTATCGCCATGCTCTGCATATACGGACTCAAAGTCCATCGATTCCGGCTGAACCGGATTCAGGATATCTATTCCCGCTTCGATCAATTCCGGAAGCAGCGGCGTCGCGTTTCCGCATGAGTGGTAGCTTATCAGAATATCCGGGTTGCCCTTCTTTGCCGCGCTGATGACTTTTGCAAGTCTCGGCTGCAGCCAGGTCCGGTACATCTCATTCGACATCATCGCCGTATCCTGCATACCTATGTCATCTCCAAGTCCCAGGATATCCACTCCTGCCTCAGCAAATTTCTCAGCGCGATAACAGGCCTTTTCGGTTATTGTATCAAGCAGGAACGTCGCCTTCTCATCTTCCAGAGCCATATCCATAAAAAGCGCATCCATGCTGCGCAGGTACCATGATGTCTCCCATATCGTACATTCGGCCCAGACAAAGACAGCCAGATCCCTGTCGTGGATTGCTTTTACCTCATCGTGGAGATAAGAGAAATCGGTGCTTTCAAAATCGGGCCATGGATACTCCTGCATCTGCTGAAGGCTGTCGAAATTCTTCATAGGGTGATGCATGCGGGTCATGTGCACACAGGCTTCGCTTCCCTTCTCGTGGGCAGTGCCCCAGAGATCAAACTGTACGTCCCGCTCAAAGCCTTCCGGGTAGAACTTGTGCCAGTTGATATCCTCACGACCCGACACACGCCACTTCGCATCAAAGTTCCAGGCGAAACCAGGATCATAGATTATCCTGTAGGGCATACCGAAATATTCCATGTAATCAGCATCCGCGCCATGACGCTGTTTAAACGCATCCTCCAGCGAGGGACAGAGATGGAACCCTACAGGCGCACTGTCATACCCCTGACGCCTGTATAGACTTAATAGATTATCTCTTGCATTCATCATGATTACCCTGAATGTACAATTGAACCTTGTCAAATACTCATATCAGCAGAGAACATAGGCTATCTGTGCTGATCCGTCTGGATAATGTGATCCGCATTCACATGTCCCAAGCTGCCGATCTCCTTGTCGACAATTCGTAGCTGCGCCTTCTTCCCTATGTACTTCTCTACATGGAAAAAGGACTTCTGAAGCTGTTCTTGATCACGGCCATGGGCCATGTCTACACGTTTGCCATCGACCCACCACTCGAGCCCGGGTCCGGGGGAAGCGGCTCGGGCCAGATGCTACGCATTGGATATACGTTCATGCTGGTCACGCCTACAGGGGCGCCCTCAACTCGAAAACTCAAGAACGACTGAGTGTTGTCCAGTTGCTTGAGTGTGTTCCGCGAGTAGATACTCGACATGACCTTTAGGCCGCTGGGACCGAAGACAATCCAATACCCGAAAAGGAATATGCACGATTTGAGGATTTATTATGCACTCCTTGAGGTTGAAGAGGCAAGCGCTACGCGCTAAAATTATTAGTCATTCAAAAAAAAGAGGTGCATCTCATGGCCACTAAGAAAACCATCAAAAGCGGTATAATCGGAACAGGTTTCTCGGGAAGCTTTCATTTTGAAGCGATAAAGAAAGTATATGGCACAAATATAGAAGTACAGGGCGCGTATGGCACGGACACAGACAGGTTGAATGCCTACTGCGAAGCGCGCGGCATCAGGGCATTCTCTGATGCAGATTCACTTATCGACGACTGCGACGTCGTTCACGTCTGCACCTATGTCGACTCTCATGAGGAACTCGCCATAAAGATCCTCGAAAAGGACAAGTTCGTCATCCTGGAAAAACCGATGACCGGCTATTGCGGTGACGGTTCAGATGATTTCAACGGCGACACCTTCCCTCGCCAGGATGCACTGGATCATGCCAAGGCCAGCATCCAGCGCCTGCTCGAGGCTGAAAAAAAGAGTAAAGGCCAGATCCTCTATGCTGAGAACTGGGTCTACGTACCTGCCATCCAGAAAGAGCGCGAGATTCTGGAAAAAACCGGCGCCCAGGTACTCTGGATGCACGGCGAAGAAGCCCATAATGGTTCACACAACCCGACCTATGCCGAGTGGAAGTGCTCTGGCGGCGGAGTCATGCTGGGCAAAGGCTGTCACCCTCTCACTGCTGCGCTTTACATGAAGAGAATCGAAGGAACGACACGTGACGGCAAGCCTATCCGCCCTGCATCCGTATCGGCCAGGACACACATGATCACCCGCATGGAGAACTTCAGAGATGAAGGTCATATACGCAACGACTACCACGACATTGATGATTTCGCTATGATGCATATTGTCTTCGAGGACGGAACTATCGCCGACATCGTAACCTCTGATATCGTCATGGGCGGGATCCATAATTGGCTGGAAGTGTGCACCAACAACCACCGCTCCCTTTGCAATATTAATCCAAACACCGCGATGCAGACCTACAATCCGGTCGATGCCAACTTCAAGGATATCTACACCGTGGAAAAGGCTTGCACCAAACAGGGCTGGTCATCTACCTCTCCGGACGAGGACTGGTTCACCGGCTACCCCCAGGAAATGGAAGCGTTCTACCGTACCGTCGCATACGGCGACCCGGTCGAATGCGACAGCAGCCTGGGCGCGGATTGTATCATGACGACCTATTGCGCATATCTCTCAGCAGAACGCAAGGGTCAGGAAGTGGATATCGAATTACTTTAGGAGAATTCCAACAGGATGAACTGGATAAACAGAATGACGCGCTTCGCGCGTTGGAAAACACCAGGCCCAACGGCCGCCCTCTTTTCCGTACTGTCAATCCCGCCAAAATAACATCATGACAGATACTCAGTGGACAACTTTATGTGATGTTATTGACGGCAAGGCGATAGCGCCCCTACCCGTTGGCTTCATTATCGACAGCCCCTGGTTGCCCAACTGGGCGGGCATGACTATTCGCGACTATTTTGAGGATGACGCTAAATGGCTCGAGGCCAATCTCAAAGCGATTCGCGAATTCCCCGACATTATCTTTCTACCCGGTTTCTGGTCGGAATATGGCATGTGCACCGAGCCTTCAGCGTTCGGGAGCGAATGCACCTGGCACGACAACGAGCTGCCTTTCGCCGAGAAGATCATCGACAACGTCGAACAGGTGAACGAACTCAACGTACCCGATCCATCAAAAGACGGGCTCTGTCCGAAAGTTATCGACCGCCTCAAGAAGCATAAAGCCGTCATAAATGCCGAAGGTCACGAAATCAAGTTTGCGATATCACGCGGTCCGCTGAATCTCGCCTCCTTCCTCATGGGCAACACCGAATTCCTCATGGCCATGTACACGGACCCTGATGCATGCAAAAAGCTGCTTGAGATCATCACAGAATTTACAGTGAACTGGATCAGACACCAGAAAGAGACCTTTCCGTCTATCGATGGCATATTCATTCTGGACGACATCGTCGGATTCATCGGTGAAGATGATTTCCGCTCATATGCCCTGCCCTACCTTAAAACGATCTACGGGGCATTTGACGCAAAAATTAAATTCTTCCACAACGATGCGCCCGGCAAAGTATGTGCACCATTTCTACCCGAGATCGGTATCAACCTGTTCAATTTCGCATTCGAGCACAGCCTGCCCGAGATGAAGGACTGGACAGGCAATACGGTCACACTGCTCGGAAACATCCCGCCACGCGACGTATTGGCCAGGGGCAACAAAGATGACGTCCGGGAATCAGTAAATAATTCATTGAACTCAATTGATGATCAGACCCGCGTGATACTATCATGTGGCGGTGGCATGCCACCTGAGGTAAGCACGCAGAACATTAAGGCATTTTGCATAGAAACAGGACAATCAAGATAATCGGTTCACCTCATAACGGCAGACATACCAACAAGAAAGAATATCATGAAAAAACTGACACTTCTCGTTTCCATACTGATCGCAACTTCCATCGTAACGAATGCAGGAACTAAACCCTTCAAAGTAACGCCGGAATGGACTGCAAAAATAGAGAAAATTGCTCCTGAAAAACCAGCGGCAAAAGTCAAAAAAGAGCGCAAAGCACTAATCTTCTCGGTCATGACCGGCTATAAGCACTGGGTCACACCACACACTGCTGAACTGCTAAAAGTACTTGGAAATAAAAGCGGTGCCTATGAAGCTGTCGAAAGCGATGACGTGAACATGTTCGCCCCGGAAAACATCAAGCAGTTCGATATCATCATCCTGAACAACAACTGTTCCGACCGTAAAAAACGTGACATGTTCTGGGACATCACGAAGGACGAGAAAAAAGCCGCTATGCTGGAGAAAAGTCTCATTGACCACATCGGCGGCGGAGCCGGACTGGTCAGTATTCATGGTGCAATCACCATGCAGAACAATTCAATGGAATTCAGCAAAATGGTGGGCGGATCTTTCGACCGACATCCCAAACAGCAAGAAGTCATCTGCAAGCTGGTGAACCCCGACCATCCCATCATCAAACCGTTTAAGGGGCAGACATTTGTTCACGTCGATGAACCCTATCTTTTCAAGAACGCTTACAATGACATGAATTTCCTTCCGCTCATGGAGATGGACGTCTCTAAGCTACAGGGATATAAGGACAATGGCATCAAACGCTATGTCGCCTGGATAAAAAAGCACAAGAAGGGGCGTGTCTTCTACTGCAGCCCGTCACACAATGCACAAAGCTTTGAAAATCCTGAAATGCTACAGTTCATCCTCAACGGCATACAATACGCCGCCGGCGATCTGAAATGTGATGATTCTCCATTGAAGCAAGAATAGAAAAAATTAATTCGCGCAGAGTTAAGAGAGAGAGGATATTCAATGCAAAGACGATCATTCTTACAAGCAGCATTAGCGGCAGCAGCAGCAGGCGTGGCACCATTCAATATCCAGGCGGCAGGTCCATCGCCCAACAGCAAACTCAACATCGTAGGCGTCGGAATCGGAAGAATGGGTTCAAACAACCTGAAAAGCCTTAGAGGCCACAACATAATCGGTATCGCTGATCCTGACGAGGCATGGAGCAGAAAGCACTACAACCCTAAGGACGTTAAGCGCTGGCGTGATTACCGAAGAATGTTCGATGATATTGGCAAGGATATAGACGGCGTTGTAACGGCAACGCCCGAGCATGCCCGTTTCGCGACCTGCATGTACTTCATCAAGAGAGGCAAACATGTATTTGCCCAGAAGCCACTAGTTCATACGGTCAACGAGGCACGCATTCTCTATAAAGAAGCAAAGAAGCACAAAGTTGTAACCCAGATGGGTAACCAGGGACATTCAACAGAATCAACCGCTCTGATCAGAGACTGGATTAAGGCCGGCGCAATCGGAAAAGTCACCAAGGTAATCGGCTATTCCACAAAAAACTATTATACAAACAAGAAGCCCGTGCCGACCCCGGTAATACCCGATACCCTGGACTGGGACCTCTGGCTGAACAGGGCTGAAGAGATACCGTACAGCAAAGACTACCTGCAACGGGAATGGATTCGTTTCAGTCACTTCAGCGGCGTGGTCGGCGATATGGCCACACACATCCTGGATCCGGCGAACTATTCGCTTGAACTGGGTGCACCGATCTCAGTCGAGGCCGAGGTGGAGGAGAAGCATCGCGGCTATCCGGGTTCACTACCGAAAGCCGGTGTGATCACATGGGAGTTTGCGGCCAGAGGCGATCAACCTCCGGTAACAATGCAGTATTACGTTGGTCCGGAAATCAAATACCCGCGCCCGGAACGGCTCGAAGAAGGCAGGAAGGCTGGATGGATGGGCAGCGGAGCTGTAATGATCGGCGACAAGGCATCCATGTTTCATGGCAGCCACAGCCAGAGTCCCAGGATATTCCCTGAAACGGTAATGAAGGCAACTCCCAGGCCGCCCAAGGTGTCCGAGCGTAACAAGGGGCGTAGCCACGAAGGTAACTGGACGAAGGCGATCATCGATGGCGGCGTGGCGATGTCGAACTTCGAATACGCCTGCCCGTTCACTGAAACATTGATACTTGGCGACGTGGCGCTGCTGAATCCGGGCAGGAAACTGCTCTGGGACTCGAAGAACATGAAGATCACAAATGACGAAGAAGCCGATAAGAACATGTTCATGCGCAGGCTGGATCCGCGCGATGAGATGGGCTGGATATAGGGGAGAGACAATGGACTATGAACCATGGAACTTCATAAGGAATTAATATGAGAAAAAAATTATTGTTTGTGATTATTGCGGCTGTGATCGTTTCATCAAATGCGCTTGCCGAGGAGAAGATCAAGGTTAAGGAGAAAGACGGGACCGTAGATATCACTATCGGCAAAGAACTCTTTACAACCTACAACTACAATGACGCTGCACGGCCCTATTTCTATCCCGTTATAGGGCCAACAGGCGACAACTTTACGCGCCACTGGCCGATGAAAAACATCAACAAAGACGAGGAAAAAGACCATCCTCATCACCGCTCTCTCTGGTACACCCACGGGGATGTCAACGGACATGACTTCTGGCACGACAAAGGATGCAAAATCGTTCAGACAAAAATCAAGACCAGCTCAAAAAATGGAACCGGTTCTATGATCGTCGAAAACGAATGGCGCGCGAAAAACGGCAAGGTCATATGCACGGATGAAAGAAAGCACACCTTCTCGCTATCCGGCGAATCCCGGATCATAGATTTCGAGATCACCATCAAAGCAAGCCATGGTAAAGTCGTGATGGGCGACACCAAGGAAGGCACAATGGCATTCAGGGTGGCACCCACTCTGCGCAACAGGGGCAAAGTCGCACAGGGTAAGATGGTCAACAGTGAAGGCGGCACAGGAAAAGGCATATGGGGCAAGCGTGCGAAATGGGCTGATTACTATGGGCCTCTAAACGGAAAGACAGTTGGAATCGCGTGGATGGATCATCCAGATAACCCACGTCACCCCACCACCTGGATGGCACGGGATTACGGATTTTTCGGCATCAATCCATTTGGCCTCTCTCATTTTGAGAAGAAACCCAAAGGAGCTGGAAACATGGAAATACCAGAAGGCGAAAGCGTGACTTTCAAATACCGCCTTCTTCTGCACAAGGGCACACCCATAGAAGCTGACATAAAGAAGCTCTATGAAGAATACGCACGCAACCCGACACCATAAATACCTGCAAATTCAAAAAACAGTCCTGCCAAACTGCGAGCATAACACACCCCCGCCATCCGGACGGCCTGCCAGCCCTCCCGCTGGTCGGGAGCAGGCTGGCGAGGGACCGCCGTCCCTACCTCTGCAATCTCGCGACCGACCGTTTCATAGAATCGGTTTTAGTTGCCGATTCCACATTCACAGACGTAGTAGTCAGGATTGAAATCGGCAAATGCGTCTTTGAGTTTATCCAGCTCTTCAGCCGGACCGTGCACCTCAATACGCAACAGCTCAGCGATCCCCAGAAACTCCCCTAAAGCAGCACCACAATTCTCCAGATGCGCCATGATAGCAGCTGCATCCTTGTATGCCTCACGACAACACAGAACATCACCCATAAAGGTGAAATTGTAGAACAGGCAATCTTTCTCGTTGCTGCCTACGAGCTCACAGAACCGGGCAAGAAATCCTTTGCACGCATCCATGTTCTCTTCTTTGATTTTAAAATAGGGGTTGATGCTGACGGCCTTATCGAATGTGCTCATGCGATGTTCCTTTCCATGTTGGATTGTTAATTGACCATACGAAAATTTACAAAAACCTCAAAGCCTTTCTTAGCCTTCCGCCAATTTTCGCATATCCATGCGAGGCAGATCGCCAAGTTGCTTCCCGGACTGTTCAAAGGCCTTGAGTAATTTCTGATAATCCGGGTCATTGGCATCCATAAATACGGCACTGCCACATTTTTCCGTGCCGCCCGCCTTCTTTGCCAGCGGTGCAGACATAAATCCGTTACGCTCGGGACGGTCAAGACGCAGAAAGAAGCTGTCTTTATCAGGGGTCTTGAAGTAGTCATTCATATTCTCATGACACGAGGCGCAGCGCCGCTTCGACACATCCGAAAATGTGCCACTCAATGCATTCGGAACAATCTGACGACACCCGCGATTCTCCCTGTATGCGGAATCACTGCTGCGGTAATAAGGCACGTTCAAATCCATCCAGGCATAAATCCGGTGCTGTTCGGCTTGCGTCAACTTGATCCGACTCTTGCCGTCCTCATCAGGATGACCCTCCGCAATGATCTCTCCAAGCAGAGACGCCTTGGCCCCCCACTCGCCCGGCTCGATCTTGAGGATGTTGGCTTCCTGGCCATTATAGGTCTGTATCCAGCTCGTATATTTTGACCGACCACCACCAGCATGCCGCTCACTACCAGTTCCCTTACGGACAAGGTACTCATACGAAACATTAAAGAAGTCCGTTTTGTCACCGGTCAACTCCAACCCACCGGCCTTCTTTTTCCAGCCATGACATGTGATGCAATGCTTGTCCAGAACGGGCTGTACGATCTGCGCATAGCTGAAGCCATGAACACCCCATTCGGGTTTCTCAAGCTCCTGCGCCGCCCGCTTCATGGCAATGGGGCGAGTGCCACCCATTCTGGGCGGCGTCAGCGTATTTCGATTGGCATGACACCCGACACAACCTTGAATCTCCCCGGGCATGAGATGTGTAAAAGTACGCATACGTTGCACCGCTCGCCCTTCTTCATCAAGAGGCAGAAAATAGATCGGTTCACGAGCCGGCACTTTGAAATGTGCGGACCCATCCTTTTCCACAGTTGCATAGCCCCAGATCTTCTTTGGTGCATAGGTTGCGCCGGCACTCACAACCGGGAACTGAAAGCCAAAAGCCCGCTTGCTGGGATTAATACCCAGCGGTTTCTCAACTTCCTGCACGATGGCGAGCCGCTTGATCTCGCCGTGCTCTACCTTCTCTCCGAGCCCCTCGTATACGTTCTGCATAAAGATGGTGGCCCACTCCTGCCCATCATCCTTCTCGCTTGCCCTCAAGTGCGACGCTATAAGCCTTTCCTGTTTACGTTTTCTCACGGGTTGAGGACCATAAAACCCAAGCGATCCCTGCTTCTTGAGAAGAACCGCTGTATCAGCCATCTTGTAGTCGCGAAGCTCTATGTCGCCACCTTTGGAAACCAGATAGTAATTCTCATCAATCGGAAACGGATTGAGATACGGTCCGCGTATGCGATTTCCATCCCCCTTATCAACCAGCCCGATATTAATGTCCGGAGTCAGATTCTTGATGGCCTCCTGTGCATTGGAGCCCAACTTGGAATCAATAATTCCAATCGCACCACGACAAGGACCATTATGCGATGTCAGCACGCACAATACATTTCCATCGCTACCGGGAATTTCTTTCGCGTCCATGAATGTTGCCGGACTTAACACGCGATTCCCGAACACGCCAGCCAGTCTTGTGCCGTCAGGATTGATGGACCAAAGGCTCTGAATCGGAATGGCGGGACGGTCAACGTATTCCCAACGGCTATACACGATGCGCCCATCAGAAAAAACTGCAGGCGTAAAATCGTTAAGGTAATTCGCACTGAGGCGAATCTCTTTACGTCCATCAGCTTCGCAGCGCCAGAGAATCGGCGTTGTCGTTTTCCAGCAATATGCAAAAGCTGGTTTCCGATCTGACAAAAACGCGATACCTCCGTCCGGCAACCAGCAGGCATTAAAATTATTAGATGGATCCGTGGTAATCTGCTTCAGGTTATTGCCGTCAATGTCGACAGTGTAGAGCTGGAATGTGTCCTTCATTGTCCGCTTCCAACTGAACAGGATCGTACGACCGTCATAATGAAGATTCAGGTCGAGAATCTCACCCTGACTACCATCCAGAATCCGGGTCATCTGAACCGTCTCACCGGAGAAATCGCAAAGCCAGATTCCCCCGCCGGGACGCAACCCCTCCTGATGATAGGTATAGACGTGAGTGGAATTGATCGGGTGTCGCTGGTACGTGAGAATCTTCGTGAATCCCAGCGATCCGGTTCGAATCTTCTCATTGGACAGGGTGATCTGCTCTGCACCCCCCGCAAGCATGGCCGCGCCGAGACACGACCCCAGCACCACAAACGTCATACAGAACTTAGCACTTTTCTTCATGCCTTCAACCACTACCTGGTTATCTCAAACTTGGAAGGATCACCTTTTGCAGTCATGTCATAGATACCGCTGATGGTACCAAACTGCTTGAAATCATATATCTCGCCCACAACCTTTTTCTCAGGAGTCACCTCAAATACCTGGGGTTGTTTGCCAACATGACCGTGACCACCCCAATTGCAGACCAACGTGTTGCCATTGGGCAGACGCTGCATCCCCGCGATAAACCGCAGCGGATTACCGGGAAGATCTTTCTCAGTGACCTCCCAGACAATGTTCTTATCTTTGTCAAATTCAACAATACGATGGTCATCACCCGTAGCCATGAGCGTATTGCCATTCGGCAGTCGAATCCCGCTGAAGCACTGCTTCTGACTAACCTCCATGATGATTTTGCCCGTCTCGTCATATTCACGCATCACATTGTCATGATACTGCCCAACCGTGTACGTGCCTTTCGGCGTCTTACGAACACACCTCATCTGACCATGTGTATTCCTGCACTTCGTAGTGAGCTTGACCTCCTTTGTGATCTTGCCGTCACGATCGACTTCAATGATCCGCATGGGACCCGACTCGGCTACCATCACCTTGCCATCCGGGAGCGGCTGGCAAGCGTGCACTTCATTCCTACCTTCTGTCTTGAATTCCCAAACCACCTTCTTGTCCCGCGTGATTTCCACTGCCCCTTTCACATGCGAGTAAAGAATGTTCCCATTCTTGAGCACCCAGACGTCCTGCGGGTGACGCGCATTGTGCTGCCAGATAATGCTCCCTTTTTCGTCAATGAGGAATATTTTGCTCCCGCCATAGTCAGCGAGAGCCACAGGACGGCCAAGCGTCAGCACAGGCTGTTCTCGCCCGAAGGCCCCCATCGGGCTCAGCCCAGACATAATCGCCAGCAATACCGCAACAATCATAATCCTACTATTTCTCATCAACATACCCCCTCCTTTATATCTTCTCACAATCAACAACAGGCCTAATCATAGGGATACTCAGACCAGAGCGTCAAGCTACAGCCTGTACAATACTCCTGCGCCGCTTGCCGCCAACTCTGAAAACATTGACGCAACGGGCCCCTTTCGGTATTCTTAAATTCGAATGAAATGAGCTTGCCTGATTCCAACGATAGGCAAGCATGATTAAATAACAACAAGATCCTGAGCGAGGAGCTGATTCCGATGAAGACTTCAACGTCCCTGTTTGCTACTGTTTTGTGCTTGGCCATGTGTACGACATATCTTCATGCAGAAGGGGTCAATGAAGCTGGCGAAAAGCTCAGCACGGGCGACTACGATGCCGCCATCACACTGTATACGAGTGCAATCGCCACAACTCCCCAGGATGGGCGCCTACACGTTTTTCTGGGAGAAGCCTACATTGCCAAGGGAAAAGCCCTCACAGGGTCCGGCGATGCACCAGGGGCCATCACTGCTTACGATTCAGCCATTGCCAGCTTGAGCACCGCTATTCCGCTCTGCTCCAACCCATCCACCGCCTACAAAGGGCGGGGCGTGGCAAAACAGCTCAAAGGCGATCACGCGGGTGCTGTTGCCGATCTGACGCTAGCCCTGGGACAGAGCGTTAAATACGCCGACGCCTACTACCACAGAAGCATTTCCCAAAAGGCCCTTGGGCAGGACGCACTTGCCGTAGCCGATTACAACAGCCTGCTCAAGCTCAGCAAAGCAAGAGCAGCACTGCTTGCCCAGTTACTGGGACTGTAAAAATCACATTATTTCGCTCCGCGCAGGTAGATTTCCACGCGCCGATTCTCGGACTTTCCAGTCTCTGGATCAGTCGGTCCCTTCGGGCGGTCCATACCGTACCCGATGGCTTCAATACGACCCGCATCAATCTTCCACGTTTGGGTCATGTAAGCGTCAACCGCCTGCGCCTGTTTACGCGTCACCCGACGACTTGCCCTGCGTGAGCGGCCCTCTGCTCCGTCATCATGTGCCTCAATCCGAGCCGTTGAGTCAGGCTTTTTCTTCAGAATCGCCGCAATGGCGTCCAGATCAGAGAGGTACTCCGGCTTTATGCTCGATTCATCCCCTTCAAACTGCATGGCCAATTCAAAAAACATGAAATCGTCTTCAGCCACCAATGGATCAGTGGAATCATCCAGCACTTCGTGGCCGTCAGACACCTTGCCACCATCAGTATCCCTTTTCAGCGGATCCGTTTTATAGACCTCTATCTCATCAGCATCGGTAAGCGCGTCATAATCTGAATCCATGTTGAGCGGGTCCGTCTTAGCCTCCTGCACTTCAACGGCATCGATCAATCCATCGTTGTCACTGTCCACATCGCAAGGATCGGTTCCAACCTGGATTTCCTGCTCATTACTGAGGCCATCGCCGTCCCAGTCGGTTGGCGTGGATACATACGTGCTGGGCGCAGACGCCCCGAACGACCACATCAACCCTGCCGTTGTGATGGCGTTAAACTCAGTATCGTCGCCCGCCACGAACACCCGTGCGTCGACCCTGGCAGATAGCTGATCCGTAAAATGATACATCATCCCACCACCTAAACGCACCGAAGCATCCGTCTCTGAACCGAAATCTTCATCATAACGCATCACCCCTACCCCCACAGTCAAGTAAGGATCGTAACGCTCCCACCGGGTAAAGTGATAAAGCCCATCCACAGCAATTCCCCAGGCACTCAAATCATCAATAGCCTTCCCCGTAGCCAATTGAAGTCGCGAAACTCGGACATCATTGCTGTTTGCAAAATTTTCATCCAGCGTGGGAACAACATAAAGCGTCCCCTCAACACTCCAACGCTCACTCAGATCCATCCCCATTCCCAGAGAATAGATCGCGCCATCCTCCACAACTTCATCCCTCTCAAACATCAAAGCACCAGCGCCCACACTGACACTTCGCCGATATTCCATTCCTTCCTCTGCCGCCACAACCGAAAACAAACACCCAAAGACCAACCCCGCAAATACAACACCCAATTTATTCATGGTTCCCTCCACACTTTACACTTCTGATTACTCACACGATCCATTCTGACCATAGCAGACTCATCACACAAAAAACAACCCATCACTCACCAGGAAAAAGTCTCGCCACACACACCGAAACACAGGCATGATACGCTTTTCAAGGAGACGCAACCCTATGCTGCACGCTATAATAGAACTGCTCGGCAACGCCCTGATGATCACAGGATTTGTGTTCATTATGATGCTGATCATTGAATACCTGAACGTCTTCAGCCGCGGAAACTGGGATCGCATGATCGGGCACTGGCGATGGGGGCAATCCATCCTGTCCTCTGCCCTGGGAGCCAGCCCCGGATGCCTTGGCGCCTATGCCGCAGCCAGCTTCTATATGCACCGGGTCATCTCCATCGGGGCAATGACAGCAGCCATGGTGGCCACCTGCGGCGACGAAGCATTCGTCATGCTGGCCATGTTCCCAACACAAGCCGCCCTTCTGTTCGGCGTCCTGTTCGGCATGGGAATCGTAACAGGCATTCTGACAGACCTGGTGCTGAAGGCCCATCGCACCGGTTCTGGACAAAGCATCGAACGCTATCAACCCAGCCATGGCAAGACACCGGAATGCGTAGCATTCTCTGCCGCAACCCTGGCTCGCCAATGGCGCAACTGCTCATCACAACGCGGATGGCTCAGCCTGTTCCTTGTCCTGTTCATCCTGGGCATCCTAAGCGGCACCATACAGCATCAACACGTTTCCATCCCAGAAGTACAAAGCGAATCAATCGAAACCGTTCATGACACTCATACGCATGAAAATATCTCCGCTCATCACGATCATGAAGACTGTGCGCATGCTGAGCATACCGGGTGGGACTGGCTAAAGGTTACCTTCCTGGCGCTCAGCCTGATTGCGCTCTTTATCGTCGCTACTGTGCCGGATCACTTTCTTGACGAACATCTCTGGAACCACATCGCCAAAGTGCATGCCTGGCGCATCCTCCTGTGGACAGTGGGAGCCCTGATTATAACGCACGCATTGGTGCACGTCGTTGATGTTCGCACGCTTGTAACAAATCACGCCCTGCCCCTACTCCTGATTGCCTGCCTGGTAGGCCTGCTTCCGGAGTCCGGACCACACCTGATCTTTGTGGCGCTCTATGCTGATGGCGCGATTCCTTTCAGCGTGCTGCTGGCCAGCAGCATCGTTCAGGATGGTCACGGCATGCTGCCGATACTCTCCCATTCGCGACATGCATTTATCGGGGTCAAACTTCTGAAACTTGCGATCGGACTGAGCGTCGGACTCCTGGGCCATTTCATGGGGTGGTAAACGATAATCAGCGCCCCATAATCGTTTCCAGGGCCAACAGAGTGTACGATGTCACGAGTACTTTATCAGACTCCCAATAACGCCCATTCTCGTTGATCCAGAATCCATCTGAGCTTTGCAATGATAGAATCCGTCGCGCCAGCTCATCCCGCCAACGGATCTTCGAACCGTCACTAAGCTCCAACGCTTCCTGACCATAGGCATGCAACCCCTTAGCCATCACATTATACATGTAGAACAAGCCTTCTTTCTCCTCGGGCTTGCCCGCCATCTCAGGATTTCGATTCGCCTTCTCAAGCTGCCAATTCGCCGTAATCCACTTTACCGTTGCTTGAATACGAGGATCGCCACGATTCACGCGCGCGTAAATATAGCTCAAAAGCCCGGCATACGACATGCCCGGCATACTGCGAAACTTCAAGACACCGTCCTTGTCCTTATAGGCCCCCGAGTTTTTCCTGTACTCATCAGGGCGATAGGCAAATCCGCCCTTCTCAGAAAGATCAGATGAAGCCCAGGACAACTCATTGAACTGCGGGTCGTTGTGACAATGCTGGATAAACCGAATCGCCGCTTCCCAGTCAATAGCTACCTTCTTCTTGCCCGGGCGCAAATCCTCGACATCCTGCGTCAAACGCATCGCCTCGTAACCAATATAGGAGTTCGACAGGTCTGCGTAGGAGCGCCCCGTCGGCGGATCATACCCCATACCGCCGTTATGCAGCGTACTGCCGGCATGCTGAGACTTTACCATAAACGATCGCGCATCGAGAACAACAGGCACCAGACCGGGATCTTTGCACGCATGCAGTGCGGTCATACAGATCGCCGTGTTATAGTTCATCAAGCCGCCACCCTTTACCCCTGCAACCGGCCGAAAAATCGCCCCCTTGAATGCCCCGTCTGTATGGACGCAATCGAGTAAAAACCCAATGGCTTTCTTTTGCGCGGACTCAATGCCTTTTACCTCGCTACGAGCCATGGCCCAAACAGGAAACGCCGTAAGAGCCGGAAAATTCGTATTAGACCAACCCCCGCCCTCTTGCTGCTCTTGCTTCAACCAGTCCACACCCCGCGCAATGGCCTTGTCGATCTTTTCCGCAAGCGCCGCATCCACAAGCTTGCTGTTCTCAGCATGCGCCCCTGCTGCCATTAGCATCGACACCACAAACATACTCAACACCAGTCGATTCAACTTCACAACGATCCGTCCTTTCTGTTCTTTCTAAAACGACACACATCGGCAACATCTTAGTCCACTGATTGTACATCCGGCAAGCTGCCGGCAGCCAAACCATCGGAATACGGATGTCGATAGTTATCAATGGACAACTTCACAACTCCGACAGGAACCCGAATCGACATGCTGGTCACAATTGGACAGGCCCCCTCAGACACCCAGATCGTTCTGGGAATCTTATTCACAAACAGTCCATCCTTCAAAGCCTTTACCGTATAACATCGACTCCTTACTCGCCCCAACCCCGACACCTTTTTCTCACGTTGCACCCCGGACGTGACTCGAATGTCATGCAGCATACCGTCTACCGCAATATGAAAATCTCGCGAATCCCCCTCGGGCACCATCTGCTGTCGCATCACATACAAAAACGAAACCGCGTCACACGTATCAGCATTTACACTGTAATTGGTGTTGATCCCTGCACTCACACTCTGCCAGGATGCCGTTAACGCCGTACGATCAAACTCCAGCGTATCCCGACAGATCACATCCCCCTCGTGCGTATCCTTCTCGACCCGCAACGATTGCCCCGACGCAGGATCAATCAAACAGCGCACCGTATCGTTCACACGATAGAAAGCTGCTGACATTATATTATTCTTCGCCGTGATAGATATCTCCACGAGGTCACGATCATTCACGGATACACTCTTGCAATCGATACATGCGGAACCCACCGTAATCGGCCCCCACTTGATTTTATAACCAATACGCTCACCCACGGGAAACCCAACGGTATCCGCAGGAGGCACAGCCAGAGGGGCGGCCCGCACCGTGAGGCATAACCCGAAAAAAAGAAATACCACAGCCCGCACAACTCTTTCCTGAACAATATCCCAAATCATACAACCCTCAAATCCCGTCTCACATCTTCACCGTCATCAAAATCGTCGTAACAATCGAAAAAACAAAAAACTTACGGCTCAATTCGCCCCATTGTACGCGGGAACGGAATGGCTTCCCGCACATGCTTCAAACCGCATATCCATGTCAGTGCGCGTTCAACACCCAGCCCGAAGCCGCCATGCGGCACGGACCCGTACCGACGCAAATCCAGGTACCAATCGTAATCATTCGGATCCAATCCCTTGGCACGCATCTGCTCCACAAGCACATCCAGATTATCTTCGCGCTGGCTGCCACCGATGACCTCACCATACCCCTGCGGGGCCAATAAGTCCACGTTGCGTACGCAACGCGGATCGTCATCAGAGCGTTTCATGTAAAAAGCCTTCGCTTCGATCGGATAATCCGTCACAAAAACAGGACCCTCAAAATGCCGGGAAATAATGGTTTCATCACTCCCTCCAAGATCCTTCCCCCACTCGAACTGACGCGCCAGTTCCATGTGCTGCGGGATATTCCGAATCTGCCGCTTCAACTCTTCCTGTTCATCAGAAATCTCATGCAACCGGTTCGTGATCTTCTCACGCTTCCAGGGTTTGCTCGTCTGCTCCAGTTCGCCAGCTTTCTGTTTCTGCTCTGCTTCCAACAGAGTCAGTTGATCACGCGCTTCTGCCAGCTCCATCGCCAGCTTCTCTTGCGTCTCATCGCTGTGCAGAATTTCGACCGCCTCACTGTAGGTGATACGCGCGAACGGTGCTTGAACCAGACGCAACGCGTCCGGGTCGCGCCCCAGTGACCGTAAGTCGTCTTCGTGCCGACGCACCACGTCGCCCACAATGCGGCAGATCATATCCTCAGCAAGCTGCACCACATCATCCAGATCTGCATATGCAATTTCAGGCTCCAACATCCAGAACTCAGTCAAATGGCGACGCGTCTTTGACTTCTCCGCTCGAAACGTGGGACCCAAGCAGTAAACTTTCCCCAACGCCATACACGCAGACTCAAGATACAACTGCCCTGTCTGCGCAAGATACACATCACGATCAAAATAATTCACCGGAAATAAAGTCTGCGTGTCTTCCCCGGCACCGGGCACCAGAACCGGAGTATCAATCAGCACGAATCCACGCTCATCAAAAAAGGCCCGACAGGATTGAATAATGGTGTGCCGAATCTTCAGTAATGTCGCCTGGCGCTGTGACCGCAACCACAAGTGGCGGTGAGACATGAGAAACTCGACCCCATGACTCTTCGGTGTGATGGGATACTCCTGGGCCACATGCACCACGTCCAGTGCCGACACGGCAATCTCATATCCACCCGGCGCACGCTCATCTGCTCGCACGTCCCCCGTGACAGCCAATGCACTTTCCTGCGTCAAACCAGAAGCCGCCTCGAATGCCTCCTCTTTGTTGGACTCCAGTACACACTGGCAAACGCCTGACCCGTCACGTACCTGCAAAAAAGCCACACCTCCGCCCTGCCGCAACCGAACAAGCCATCCTTCCAAACGCACGCGCTCACCCACGTGGTGCTTCAATTCTGCTATACGACAATCGCAAACCATTTCTTCACTCCGATTCACTCAGACGCTTCTCATCCCTGGCATTAAACGCCTCATGCGCCTCACGAAGGGCGTCCGGAATCTTATCCGCCAGCGGGTGTCCAGCCAGAACCTCATCCAACGCATCCCAGTTTACATGATCCACCTTGTGTCCGGGAAACCAGTGATCCGCACCACCCAGAAGATTGTAGCGCATTTTTCCGTATCCCTGCATATCAAACGCCTTGTACATGTTAAACATACGCAGCACATGATACAGGGGAACGTTACCGGGAGTATCCTCAAGCACCGGAAGGTCCTTATTCCAGTTCTCAATCCAGACGTCCCCCAGCGCACTGCGCCAGGTCTCTTCCAATCGTGCAAGCACGGGAGCAATGGCCTCAGAGGCCTGCTCCAACACCGGTATAATATCCAGATGAGCATCAAAATCGGATGCACGCGACACACCAAGACTCAACGTATGAACGTGCGGATGCGACAGACAGAACAAGTCATTGAACCCCATTGGTGTCAGAGGGTCACAGAGACGTACCAGCTTCTCGGGCGGATCATAAAGCTTTCCTCCCTTGTCGCTGGGACTAATGACAAACACGCCCATGTCACGTTGCGTGGCGGCCTCAATCGCAGGCCAGTTCTGCTGATCAAAATAGTACCAATGCAAATTGACATACTCGAACTCACCAGTCTCAATCGCGCGTACAATCACATCTGTCGGACCGTGCGTAGAAAAACCCACAGATTTAATAACACCTTGATCCTGCAACTGTCGCAATGCCTTCAGGGTGCCACGGTTTAACGTCTGATCAAGCAACGCATGTGTGTTGATGCCATGCACCCCGAAAAGGTCCAATCGATCCAACTTCAAGTTGTTCATGGATGTCTCAAAAACGCGCATGAACTCGTCTTCGCTGTCCTTGGGCCCGATCTTGGTCTGAACAATAATCTCGTCGCGCGGAAGCGAAGGTAGAATGCGCCCCAACTGCTCCTCGCTGGAGCCGTATCCCCGCGCAGTCTCAATATGGTTGATACCCACGGCAATGGATGCCGATATCGTCTCCTCCAAGTTACGCTGCGAGTCATCAGTGATCTCGCCTGGATTCAAATCATTCCACGATTGCTGATAACGCATACCGCCACAGGTCAACACCGGCATGTTGAGTTCCGTCCGACCAAATCTTCTGTATTTCATCATATCTGTTTCCCTAAAAAAGACCACCACTCTCACAACATCTTTCAGACGCTCCAACAGCAGGCCACACACGGTATCATTCACCCCCACAACCTGCAAGTCTCTCAAGCATCTCTGGCTTGACATGGTCAGTCGAGACTGCCAACGTAGACCGCAATGAAACATGCGCATCAAACTCTGTGCGCCAAGACTGAACAACAAGATAACTCAGGAGACGGAACATGAAAAAAACATCTGTATTCACACTGGCACTGCTGCTGACCCTGGCAGCCACAACCCTCGTACAGGCGCACTGCCAAATTCCCTGCGGAATCTATGGCGACGCCACACGCTTCGACCTGATGCGCGAACACGTCACCACAATTGAGAAATCGATGAAAAGCATCGTCGCACTCTCAAAGGCCGATTCATCGTCAGCCAATCAGCTTTCACGATGGGTCACGAACAAGGAAACACACGCCGACGAGCTGACAGAAATTGTCACCTTCTACTTCCTGGCCCAGCGCATAAAGCCGGCACCAAAAAGCGACAAAAAGGCCTACGCAGCCTACCAGGCGAAGCTGACCGTTCTGCATGACATCATCGTCGGTGCCATGCGTGCCAAGCAATCAACCGACACAGAGCACTGCACCCGACTGCACAAAAGCATCGATGCCTTCGAGGCTCTCTATAAGGCCAAGTGACCAAATCCGTACGGAAAGTCATCTATGAACGTCGTTTTTCAGCACCTCAGCGACTCGCCTGTATGGGCCATCAAGGGCATACAGTCTATCGCCATTATCCTCGTGGTATACCTGTTGCGCCTTCTGGCTGGGGGGCTGGTAAAACGACATGTCACAGACCAACTCAACCTCTATAACTGGCGTCGTGGAATCCGCACGGTTACAGCCATCCTGCTCATCATCCTCGTCGGACGCGTCTGGATCCGTGGCATTGATTCAATCGCCACATTTCTCGGGTTGACCAGCGCCGGTATTGCCATTGCCATGCATGACACGGTTGCCAACATTGCAGGATATATTTTCATCCTCTGGCGCAAGCCCTTCAAGGTCGGCGATCGCGTACAGATCGGCGAAACGTCGGGCGACGTCATCGATGCGCGACTCTTCCAGTTCAGCGTCATCGAGATTGGCAACTGGGTCGAGGCAGACCAGAGCACCGGCCGCATCGTCCACATCCCCAACAACCGTATCCTGCGCGAACCCTTGTGCAACTACGAGACCGGCTTTGAATATATCTGGCACGAGATTCCCGTCCTGATCACCTTCGAAAGCAACTGGAAGGCGGCCAAGGAAATCCTCTCGACTATCGCAAGGGAAAAAGCCGAACATCTTTCTGATGGGGCCGAAGCACAAATCCGTCGGGCAGCCATGAAATATCTGATCTATTTCAAACACCTCACCCCGATCGTCTATACGGCCGTCAAGGACAGCGGCGTGCAGCTCACCATCCGCTACATCGTCAAACCACGACGTCGACGCACATCCGAACAGGAAGTCTGGGAGGCCATCCTGGAGGCTTTCGCAAAGCGCACAGACATCACCCTGGCCTACCCCACAACCCGTTTTTATGCACACAATGAAGAACAACTCACAACGCCCCACCACTGATTTCGAACAACGCGTATACGCCACGGTCAGCCGTATTCCGCGGGGCCGGGTCGCCACCTACAAAGCCGTTGCAGCGGCCGTCGGTTGCGGATCAGCACGAGCTGTCGGCCAAGCACTGCGGCGCAACCCCTTTGCCCCGCAGGTTCCCTGTCACCGGGTCATCGCCTCTGACCTCTCTATCGGCGGGTTCCAGGGAGCCTTGGATGGAGATGCACTCGCCAAAAAATCCAGGCTTCTACGGGATGAATGCGTGAGATTTGATAATGGAATGCTGGTAGAACGCAATCGGCTGTTCGACTTTCAGAACGGTTCAACCGACACCTGAAGCAAAACCACACCAGCACAAGCAGCAGACGCCGGATGCGCTGCCTTTTTTGAAACAGACTTCCAAATCTTATGAGTCGTATATCTCAGCCTGAATCTCGGCGTCCGGCTCCAGCCCTTCGGGAACGCCTGTAATCTCCATCATGCTGTCTGCAATGTGCTTGAGCTTCTGAGAACTCTCCACCGCCAACTTCAACATATCCGTATGTTCAGGAGAAACATTACCAAGCCGACCAGATGTAATCATGGAAATCGAACAATTAATCACTGAAAGCGGCTGACAAAGCTCCTGTGCAATCTCGGAAAGTTTCCCGTACGCCTGCTTACGTTCCGCACCACCATCTTCTCCCTCCGCATGCGAATCCGCCTGGTACTCTTCTACCATTGTCTGAATCTTGCGATTGGTATTCTCGGCCAATGCATCCGCATCAACCGCCGCATTTTTCAACGCCTTGGCCAACTCCCCCGCATCGCTCTTCTTCGCACCACCACCGCGCTGTTTGAGTGTGTCCTCAATGCTCGCAAGGCGAGTGGAAAGATCACGTATAGCACCCACGGCGTTCTCTGACCCCTGCAAGGCCTCCCCCACAACACCACTTCTCACCAATAGATCGCGCCAATCACTTCCTTCAAGTCCACCATCAAGCAACTTGCTTTCCAGCTCACTGTCAACAACACCATCCCGCCCCTTGTTGCGCATGTAGCGCAATATCCGGGATTCACTCTTCTCAATGGCCTTGCGCTTCTTGACATATTCGGCCGCCAACGAATCCATCTTCAATTCATCATCCATCGACCCAAAGGCGTCTTCCAACAATGTACTGACACTGTCATCATAGCCCGCCGTCTGCTTGAGTCGTTCCATAATTGTCGACTCCAGGGTTTTAAGCGACTTCCCAATCGCCTTCTTTCCCTTCTGCGTCTTGGCCGCCGGTGACTGCATCCAGAAATCAAACGCGCGCTTCAGAATCTCCCGCACACGTCCCGCAGAAACGGCGTCTGTCGCATCAGCATCTGAATCCCGAGCCGCCGCAAGAATCATGTCAGCAATTTCATCCGAAGCCGAATGCGCTTGATCCAAAGCATCAGGCGCCGGTGGCGCAGCACCCACGCCTTTACTTCCCCGCAGGAATGCAATGATTGAATCCTTTACTTCCGGATCAGGCACACCCCCCTTGGAACCAACCGCTGATTTCTTGACGACAACATCTTCATCCGTCACTTCCCGGAAAACGATATTCTTGATGTGGAATTTTCTGATGCCGGCCTTCTCAGCAAACGCCCCAAGCCCACCCAACGTCTCAAGCTGCGCTGCCTGTGCTCCCAATAACTCCAGCAGTCCAACCAATTCATCCAAAGACAAACCCTTATCAATCGAGAAGGCTTTGACATCATGCTCCAGCATCTGCTGCATCAAAACCTTGATTCCAGGCTGATCCGGCATCAGCACGACATGCGCAGCATCAAGAGAATCGCCACGATGACGCACCATAATCTCATCCATAACACCAAACACACGTTCGAGGTATACAAAGCAAGCCTGCACCGCATCGCGGGCATCAGACTCCGACAACCAACGGTTCGCAGCATGATTACCAACAATCAATGCCATGCTCTCCATAAACTGCGTTAAATCCGCAGCATATTGCCCCGTGTCCGGTTTATTCTCTTCAACGTGTTCAGCGCTCATTTCTTCCTCCCACGCACAAACACTAGCGCCCTCGCCCAACGTTGTCCAGTCAGAGGATCTGCTTTGCCGACCTTTCGGGTTTGAGTTCATTTCCGACCAGACGGTCAACAAGGAAAAACGTCTCCGTAAACATACATCCATACAAACTGAAAAAGGTCATTGATCCCCGATGCCGCTTCTGCTATTCAAACACATCGTGGGCGGCGTCACTCGCTCTATGAGCAAGCGATAGGTTTTATAGAAACAGCAAACAAGAACGAAAGGGAGCACCACAATGGACAGAACACTGAAGATGGGTATGGTTGGCGGAGGCCCGGGCGCTTTTATCGGCGAAGTGCATCGCAAGGCCGCTCGCATGGACGGAGGCATCGAACTCGTAGCTGGGGCATTTGACATCAACCCCCTTAAGAGCAAACAAATGGGCCGCGAACAATACATCGACAGCAAACGCGCCTATCCAGATTATAAAACCATGATCGAAAAGGAACTCAAACTTCCCGAAGGCGAACGCATCGACTTCGTTTCCATCACGGTCCCCAACAACTGGCACTTTCCCATCGCAAAAGACTTCCTTGAGGCGGGTTTCCATGTCATGTGCGAAAAGCCCATGACCATGGACGTCAAAGAAGCCCTTGCCCTTGAAAAAATTGTCGAAGAGTCGAAAAAAGTCTTCGGCCTCATGCACAATTACACGGGCTATCCCATGGCCAAACTTGCAAAAGATATGGTCAAGCAGGGAGACCTCGGAAAAATCCTGAAAGTCGTCGTTCAGTATCCCCAGGGATGGCTCATCCGCCCCATTGAAAAAGAAGGACAACAGCAGGCCGCATGGCGCACCGACCCCAAGCAAAGCGGCGCCGCCGGCTGCATGGGCGACATCGGCACACACGCAGCGAACCTGGCCGAGTACATCTCCGGCCTCAAGATCAAGGAAATCAGCGCAGACCTGACCACCTTCATCAAAGGCCGCCGCCTTGACGATGATGGCAACTGCCTGTTGCGTTTCAACAAGGGCGCCAAGGGCCTCCTGCACGCCAGCCAGGTCTCTATCGGCGAAGAGAACAACATCGCCATCTGGGTCTACGGCGAGAATAAGAGCCTTGAATGGCACCAGGAACATCCCAACTATCTGTACGTCAATCAGATCGACGGCCCGACCGAGATCTGGAAGCGCGGCAATGATTATGTGGGCGCAAAGAGCGAGGGTGCCGGACGCGGAACACGCCTGCCATTCGGTCATCCCGAAGCCTTCCTCGAAGCCTTCGCAAACAACTACTGCAACTTCGCTGATTGCATCCGTGCGAAGATCGAACGCAAGAAGATTGATCCTCTTGCCAAGGACTTCCCGGGCGTCAAGGACGGTGTCCGCGGCATGCAATTCATCGAAGCCGTCGTCAAGTCCTCGAGCAAGAATGCTCGCTGGACGAAAATGGGTTAAAACAAACTGACAACAGTGACTCAAAAGAAAGGAAACAAATAATGTCAAGACCAGTAACATTGTTTACAGGACAGTGGGCGGATCTCCCGCTCGAAGAACTCGCAAAGATGGCAGCCGACTGGGGCTACGACGGACTCGAGCTTGCATGTTGGGGCGATCACTTCGATCCCGACCAGGGCGCACGCAGTAAGACCTACTGCAACGACAAGCATGCACTGCTGGAGAAATATGGACTCAAATGCTGGTCCATCTCTCATCACCTTGCAGGACAACTGGTGTCGGACAACATTGATGCACGCCACTATCAGTTCCTGCCGCCAGGCGTCAAGAAGGACCCGAATGCTGCACAGCAGTGGGCCGCCAAGACGATGAAAAATACAGCCCGTGCCGCCGCAAACATGGGTCTGAAGGTTGTGAACGGATTTACAGGATCGCCAATCTGGCATCTCCTGTACTCATTCCCTCCTTGCGTTCCCGGGCAGATCGACAAAGGCTATGCACAGTTCGCTAAGCAGTGGATCCCCATCCTGAACGTCTTCAAGGACAAAGGTGTGAAGTTCGCGCTGGAAGTGCATCCCACAGAGATCGCCTTCGACATTGCTTCCGCACAGCGCGCAATTGAAGCCGTTGACGGCCACCCGTCTTTCGGATTCAACTATGACCCCTCTCACCTTGGCTATCAGGGTGTCGACTACGTGCAGTTCATCCGTACATTTGCGGATCGCATCTTCCACGTACACATGAAAGATGCATGGTGGGGCCATGGTGATGGTAGCGTCGGCGTATTCGGCGGACATACCGAATTTGCCGACCCGCGTCGCTACTGGGACTTCCGCTCACTCGGGCACGGCGATGTCGCATTCGAAGACATCATGGTTGCACTGAATGACATTGGCTACAAAGGCCCGCTCTCCGTGGAATGGGAAGATTCCCGCATGGATCGCTGCCACGGGGCACAGGAAGCCTGCGAATTCGTTCGTAGCGTGGATTTCCCGAGCAGCGACATTGCCTTCGACGCGCAATTCGACAAATGATCGAAAAACGTAACGTTTATCTGATTGGGTTCATGGGAACCGGAAAGAGTGCGGTCGGACGGGCAACGTCCGACCGCCTCAATCTTCAGTTTCTCGATATGGATGACCTGATCGTTCACCGCGCTGGAAAACCTATCCCGCGCATCTTCGCCGAAGACGGCGAACCCGCATTCCGTGCACTTGAACGACAAGTGGCTCAGGATCTCTCAAGTAAACACGGCTTGATTGTCGCCACCGGTGGTGGCGTTGTACTCAACCCTGACAACATGCAGGACTTCTATTCCTCAGGACTGGTCGTCTGCCTCTCCGCACGCCCCGAAATTATCCTTCAACGCGTCGAAGGGGACACAAATCGCCCCTTGTTAAGCGGATCACAAAGCGATAAGATGTCACAGATGAGTCGGTTGATGGAGCAGCGTCAAACGCTCTATGATTCCGTCCCAGATCAGATCGATACGTCTGATCTCACCTTGGACGAGGTGGTGGAACAACTCGTCCTTCTCTACGGTGAGTCATCAAACGGTTAACGGCGCAAGCCAGAAACGAGGACGATCCAATGGGATTACGAGTATTTGTACTCGAGGATGACCGAATGCTTCAGAACGTGCTTCGACAATGGCTCGAAAACCATCATCACGATGTCATCACGTATTCCGATGCCGACACCTTCTGCCGAGCAGTCGAGAACTGTCGATGCAACCACCAGCAATGTTGCGGGGATGTATTGATCAGCGACCAACGCCTCCCAGGCATGAGCGGGACCGATCTGATTGTTTACCTGCGTGATAAGGGATGCAAAGTTTCCCATGTCGCTCTAATGTCAGGTTGGTGGAACGAAGAGTCTATGGCCGAGGCCAAAACGCTAGGAGTAGAAGTATTCCAGAAGCCCAGGGACATGGGACGCATTCTGGAATGGCTGAACAAATGTGCTGACGCGCATCAGGACGGCCACGACCACACTGAGCATTTTTCAGAACGCGCAAAGCACTAACGTCTACGCGCGCTCAAAGACCCTCACGATCATCAGTCGTCAACTCAATTGTCACCGGTCCATTATTGATCAGGCCGACATCCATCATCGCCCCGAAACGACCCGTGGAAACGCGGGAGTCTCCCAATGCGCGGCGCAATGCAGCCACGTACTCTTCATACAATGATTCAGCCAGTTCCGGTCCTGCTGCTTTCACAAAGCTGGGGCGATTCCCCTTGCGCGTGTCCGCGTACAACGTGAACTGAGAAACCACCAAAATCTCACCCCCGACATCCTCCACATTCAGGTTCATACGATCTTGAGCATCGGCAAAAACACGCAAATTCATCGTTTTGTTCGCAAGAAAACGCGCACTCTCCTTCGTGTCGCCCGGCCGCACGCCCAGCAACACCAGGAATCCCTTCCCGATCTCGCCAACCAGCTCCCCGTCAATACAAACTGACGCCTCGCTTACCCTCTGAATCACTGCTTTCATGTACATCTCCAAAGCAACAGGTACGTTGCGTCAATAACTCTACCCCCGTTCCGGCAAATCTGAATAACTGGAGGAAGAGGCTCCCGGCAAGCCGGATTGATTCTGTCACAAAGCTCCATCTCACCACATGTTGCATGAATACCGAACACCATTGTGTCAAACTGCAACCAAGCGTAAAGGATCAATTGAGAGCACCTTCACGGAACAGTCAAAGAACTCGCTCTTTTTGAAGTCATTATTAAGCATTTCCTGTTTGTTGCCTATCGAGACAACTGCTTCAATGACAAGGTCACCAGGCGAATCTCTTCATACAGATGCTTTGCGCCACCCTCATACAAGCAGGCAATGTCGCCATTGGACAAGACGGTCAGGTCGGACTAACGCTTCTGGAATTGTCAAAAAATTTATGAAACATTATGAAAACGAAATGAAGACAGGGATCGGCTAACAATTCCGGGCGACGAAATGGCAGAAAAATGAGGAAGAACGGTTAATGCGCTGTAAAACCCTGATGAATAGGATGTTCGACCGCCAAGAGCCTGCGGGCTTTTGACAAAACGAGAATCACGATAAGGATAAACATGATGAAAAAGATCAACGTTTCGACATCCCGAAAATGCGAATTCGTGGACATCACCTCTCTGGTTCAGTCCGCAATCACCGAACTGGGCACCACAGACGGAATCATTACCGTCTTCGTCCCGCACACCACCGCCGGCATCACCATCAACGAAAACGCCGATCCTGACGTGACCCGCGACATGGAAAAGGCGCTCGATCGCTGCGTACCATGGGAAGCCGGTTACGCCCACTACGAAGGCAACTCCGCCGCACACGTCAAAGCCAGCATGATGGGCAATTCCGCCCAAATCATTGTCGAAGATGGCCGCCTGCAGCTCGGCACCTGGCAAGCCATCTATTTCTGCGAATTCGACGGCCCCAGACAAAGAAAAATATGGATCAAATGATTGCGGATTTCGGAGTGCGGAGTGCGGATTTGAGGACGAATCGACCATGACGACGCAAGAAATGAAAGATAGAACCAAACGGTTTGGCTTACGTGTAATACGCCTCGTAGAGTCGCTACCTAAGACAGGTGCAGCGCGCACGATTGGAG
>JADHWI010000072.1 GCA_016783565.1 Kiritimatiellia bacterium | reverse complement strand
ACCGTTTTCCATGATCGATCTCCTTTTGTTGCACCTTTGAGTGCGTTAATACTTGAGCGTGACTATGTCACAACTCGCAGAGGAGATCGGTCCTTTTTTCTATCAATGCCTTCTCATCCTATCTCCGTGAGCGGTATCTCCCTGTAGGAGCGCTCCACTTGTCACGGGTTGAGAGGACATGATGAGCGGCGAGTCCTTTTGTAATCCTATCGAGGTAACAGGAACCGAGTCACACTCATTCCCTGCTACAGCGCCGTAATAGAATACACCTGATCAAGGAGAATGGCGGATTTCTTGAGACGATGAAGAATCGGATCGAGCTGCGCTGGCGACCCACCGAGAAAATACGTCCACCCGGTTGAGTTGTGACTCATCAACTCACAAGTCAGAAACGAGGTCTCGCCCACGACGTCTTTCGGGGCAAGCTTTCGTTCCGTTTTGACCACGGCTGTCTTGCGAAGATTGTCACCGAGGTACGGGTGCTCCTCAACTCGCTCAATTTTGGAGAGGCGACTGACCACACGCTTAATCGCCTGCTTGTCTGCCTCGGTGCATGTAAACGTGGCTAACACGGTACCTGCGCAACCGGACGACTTATCGGAACCATGGCCCACCACCGAATCAAGCGAAATACCGCGATTGGAGAAGGCTGATGCAATACTCGTGAGCGCGCCCGCGCGATCGTATACCCATATCCTGAAAAACCAGTGCTGTTTCTTTTTATCCAAAACGAATGTCCTCCGATTGCTTACTTGCGTCTTAGCGAATAAACTTTCGCCTTCTCATCTCCATTCAAAACACGCACGGCACCCAGCGCCATGGCTTGCATCTCCAGAGACCCACGGTAAAGTACCACCGTACCCAACGATCCGACCCGCTTTCTTACCGCCTTCATCAAAAGCGCCGAGTGAGTCATTCCCCCCGTTAACACAATGGCCTCACAACGCAACCCCACGGCCACCGCCATCGCCCCGATCTCCTTGGCAATCTGGTACGCCATAGCATCCAGCACACGCGCAGCCTTTTTATCGCCGCTCAAGATACGCTTCTCAATCTCCTCAACACGATCATCACCGAGATATGAGATCAAGCCAGACTTCTTCGTAATCCTGGTTAAAAGCTCTTTCTTCGAAAGATTCTTATCGTAGCACAGATCAATAAGCTCCTTCTGCGGCAGCGTACCGCTACGCTGCGGCGTGAAAGGCCCTTCGCCGAGTAACGCGATGGTGTTATCCACCATCCTGCCTTCTCGAATCGCGGCAATGGTGATGCCACCACCCAGATGCCCCACCACGATATTCACGTCCTTAACGTCGCGGCCGTTCTCACGTGCAAATTTTACCGCAGCCGCCTTGATGCTCAATGCATGCGATGTGCTCTTGCGCTTGATGGGGGCATAGCCCGAGAATTCCGCTTCAGGACTGAACTCATCCACCACGACCGGATCGACCATATAGGCAGGTACTTTCAGCTTACGTGCGAATTCAGCAGCCATGGGTATACCAAGATTGGACGCGTGATCCATTTCGGCATGTTTCGTGACAGCATCCACAATGTCCCGCTTTACCACCACCTTGCCGGCCTTGACCTCTGCAACCACGTACGTCCCGCCTGCCAATTTCTTCGCAGGCCTTTTCAGAAAACCACCCCGTCCGACAACAGCATCCAGCCCGCGCACCTTGTGCTTCTGCAAGAATGCCCCAATCAGATTCACACGCCGATCCATCGTCCCCGCCTGTTCACCCGCATGCGCGATTTCCTGCTCGTGCAGGCACTCGTCATTCACAAACACTGCAATCTTCGTGGATGTGGAGCCGGGATTAATCGTCAACACCTTCCATTGCCTGGCTTTCCGCTTCGAACGCACGGTCTTGGCAGCAACCGTCCCATTACTACGCTCGGCATAGACACAGCACATCGCAATGGAATCCAACTTGGTTTCAATCGGATCGGATCGGGACAGAATCGCATATGGCACCTGCACCCCTACCGTGATCCCCGCCATGGAAGCCTGCCCATATTTAACCATTGCCATAATGGTCTTGTAGACCGCATTCGCAGTATCAATACCCGGACACACCAGAATATCGGCCTTGCCGGCAACCAGCTCGGAACCCTTCCCGGCAGGCACCCCTTTGTACATCACAGATTCCATATCCGTAGCCAAATCAAATGAGAGTGGACCGTAAACGTGCATGTCCTTCCATTTGCGCTTCGTCAGCTCTGCGGCCACGACAGAAGATTGAAGCGAAGGAATAACCTTCTCGTTTGCTGAAAGCAACGCCACTCGCGGTCGTTTGATTCCTGCCACTTTACGTGCTACTTCGGCCGCGTTCTCGATCAGATCGATAAGACGCCCATAGGTGCATTGTGTGGTCACGCCGGAATCCGTCAAAAACATGGGGCGGTCATTGGCCAGTGGCGCCGCGTCCAGCATGGTTACCAGGCTCATCGTATTCTTGACCCGCAGCTGCAAGATCGCACGATTCAGTATCGGGGTGGAAATATCCCCCTTCAGAATCACATCGGCCCTACCCTTGCGGACCAGCTCAACGGTCTTTGCCGCCGTTTCCTCATCGGTCATCGTATTGAAAATATGACGACTGGAGACATTGATCCCGACATCCCTGGTTGCCTTGACAATCTGCTCCGCATTACCCACAAGCAGGCAATCCTTCACAATTCCCAAGTCGCGTGCCGACTCCACCAGCCGCAAGTCATCTTCCCGGTGTCCCCCGGGTATCACAATGGTCTTTGCAGGCATGCTCCCCGCCACATCCAATAGATCGGACACCCTGGACACCCGGTCATCACGGACGGAATTCTCATTCTCTCGCGTCATCATTATCCTTCCAATACCTTGCATCACTCTCAAACGTCAACATGTATAGAGTCGAACGATGATGCTGGCAAGTGCTTTCAGAATCAGAACACGCTCGTTTAACCTTGCCCCCTGTATACAAGGGAGTACAATTTTATTGAGAGGCGGCATAACAATGACCATGTTTCAAATCATCTTAATGAGCTGCATGCTGCTGGCACTCGCAACGACGGGATGCCGTGCAGAGAATCTATCCCCGGAAGACTGGCGCGAGCGACGCACCGCCATGGTCGAGCAACTTCGAGCATACGGCATCAAAGACAAACAAGTACTCAACGCCATGAACAGCGTATGGCGACACCTGTTCATCCCCGAGTCGCACCAAAGAGCAGCTACCGCATATGGCGATCACCCCTGCCCAATTGGACAGGGTCAAACCATTTCACAACCGTTCATCGTGGCCTACATGACTGAGAAAATGCAGATCAAAAAAAATGAGAAGGTACTCGAGATTGGTACCGGATCCGGCTACCAGGCTGCAATCCTAGCGGAATTGGGCGCCAAGGTATACAGCATTGAAATCGTACCAGAGCTTGCAGATCACGCGCGCAACATTCTCAAGGCCGAAGGGTATGGCGTGAACGTGCTGACCGGTGACGGCTACAAAGGCTGGCCGGCCGAAGCACCCTTTGACGTCGTCATTGTCACCTGCGCCCCAAAGAAGGTACCGCAGACGCTTGTGGATCAACTGGCCGAGGGCGGCCGCATGATCCTTCCTGCCGGACGGCTTGAACAGCGGCTTCTAATCCTGCGAAAAAAGGACGGAGAAGTCCACACAGAGAGGGATTTGCCCGTACGTTTTGTTCCCATGGTGCATGGGAATAAATAACCGACACGATAATCCAGCGGAATCAGAAACAGCTCTTTGGCTGCACTTGGCGAATCTTATCTACGTTATAAAGTGGCTTCCCTGTAAAGACTGAAGTCTTCCTGACTGAAGCATACGAAAATCACCTTCTCGATCTCTTCATGTCGCTCCAGGAACGCGCTGACCGTTTCTACGGCGATATCGCAGGCCCGGTCTTTCGGATAGCGATACACACCTGTGCTGATTGATGGGAATGCTATCGTCCTAAGGCCATGTTCAACCGTGAGTTCGAGGCTTCTACGATAGCAGCTTGCCAGGAGGTCCGGTTCACCTTTCTTGCCGCCGTGCCACACCGGGCCAACAGTATGAATCACATACTTGGCGGGAAGATTGTAACCTGGTGTAATCTTTGCATCGCCGGTCTTGCACCCACCAAGAGTTGCGCATTTAGCCACGAGCTTTGGTCCGGCACCCCTGTGGATGCATCCATCAACCCCACCACCACCTAAGAGCGAAGCGTTCGCTGCGTTGACGATGGCATCGACGTTAAGGGTGGTGATATCGCCTTGAACTATTTCCATCATGGGATGGATTATAGCAGGCAGATAGAGGCTATGTCCTTAATTAATCTCTCTTGAAAAATAGTTTAAAGAAAGGGCTTGATATTAGTTCGGGCACGAACTATTATGCCCGTCATGATAACAAAAGAACAGATTAGCGGTATTATTGGTCAGATATCGCGAATTCGCGAGCAGGCCAATCTTTTGATTGAACAAGAGCTACGTGAAGAAAACATCAAAGGAATCCTCCCCGCTCACGGATCCATTTTGTTTTTTCTCTTTCAGCAGGATGAGCCGATTGCAATGAAAGAGATTGTTGAAAAAATCGGACGTGTTAAATCAACAGTTACCGGCATGGTGAATACGCTTGAGCATGGCGGCTATGTTGAAAAGTTCCAATCATCAGAAGATGGCCGGGTAATGCTCGTACAGCTGACTGAACAAGGGAAGGCAATTCGCCCAGCATTCGAAAAGATTTCTACAAAACTTCAGAAAAGGGTTTATGCAGGCATAACAAAAGCAGACCAAGAAAAGCTTGTCGGGATACTGGCAAGGGTAGAGGCAAATCTGAGCTAAAATATTTAAACAAATAGTTCGGGCACGAACTTGCAAAAAAGGAGATGAAGATGAAAAAGACAGCATCAATACTTGTAATCATCCTGACGCTGGCCACCATAGCAACCGCAGAAACACCCGAAACCGCTTTGCTTAAAAGGCGCTCTAAAGAATTCCGCAAAGATGTCGTAAAGGTTGCGGAAAACGTATACACATTCACAGGTCACTCGGTACAGCCGGTCTCGATGATTGTCGGCAAAGACGGCTTGATTATCGTCGACACCGGCATGGACACTAGTTCTGCCAGAAGCGTTCTAGCAGAGATGCGCAAGATCACCGATCTTCCTGTAAAGGCAATCATACTCACCCACGGGCACGGCGATCACATTGGCGGCCTGCCCGTATTTGCCAGGGAAGGATCGCCTGACATCTGGGCACGCAGCAACTTGGGTGACGAGAATCACGCTTTCTCTTCAGCAGGATTAACCATAACCCGTAAACGCGGAGCGCGGCAGGCAGGTTTCCTGCTTCCGCCGGAAAAGCGAATCAACAACGGTGTGGCGCGTACTTACTATCCCAATCGGGGCGGGGCGGTTTTTCATGCACAGGATTCTGTCAGACCAACTCATACCATCTCTGAAGAGCGCAAAGCCATTGAGTATTCAGGAATCCAACTGGACCTGGTTTCTATGAACGGTGAAACCAAGGATGCGCTCTATGTCTGGTATGGCGAAGAGCGGGTTCTATTTGCAGGCGACAATTTCTACAAGTCATGGCCCAACCTCTACCCCATCCGCGGCAGTGCGTATCGAGATATTCAAGCCTGGGCAGACAGTGTGGACAGGATGCTGCAGGAAAACCCCGATAAGCTGGTGCCCGGTCACACAAGGCCAATCACGGACAAAGCACTCGTGACCGAGATGCTTACGAATTATCGTGATGCGATACGGTTTGTATTCAACAAAACTACAGAAGGTATGAATAAGGGAATGACACCAGATGAGTTGGTGGATTATGTAAAGCTTCCTCAGAAATATGCCGACAAGGATTATCTTAAGGAATACTACGGAAACGTCGAATGGGCAGTTCGTTCCATTTTTGCCGGTACTCTCGGATGGTTCGACGGCAACCCGACCACGCTTTTCTCGCTACCACTGAAAGAAAAGGCAGAACGAATGGCCGCACTCGTCGGCGGTGAAGAGAAGCTAATGGAAGCTGCCGTTCAGGCATTGGGCAATAAGGATTACCAGTGGGTGGCGCAGCTCTGCGATCACCTCATGGCACTCGACGCATCATCAGCTGAGCCTAGAATGCTGAAAGCGAAGGCTCTCGAGGGCCTTGCGGAGAATCTCCTCACGGCAACCGGCCGCAATTACTACCTCACATGTGCTCAAGAACTCCGGAAATCAGCTGGGCAATAGGCGGAGACGTAGAGATATCGTATTGACAGGTCGAGTTAGGTAATCTTGTCAGGTATGTCAACAGTGATCTTCATTTTCTTTTGCCTTTTTGTTCAATACACATCTTCGTGTTTGCCGATGTTCACTGGCAGTATATTGTTACCTTCAACAAGGAATTCCAGTGTAATCCGATATGATATATTTATAGATACCGAATGAAGATCAGAGAGAGTACCGCTTAGCTTGTGCAGGCGCAGTGCTGGGTGCTGCGGATTCAGTTCAAGCAGTTCAAGTGTCTTCTGGTACTGGTTTCGAAGCTCAGGATGCTTTTTCAGGAACTTGACAGCGCGGCGCGTATAACTCTCGGTGAAGATGATCTCATATTTCATTATCTATCCGCCGCATGTGATCTTCAACACTCTCATCAGAAATGCGGTCTGCGTCATAATCGGCACGCGCTTCTCTGACTGCCTGGGTGAGCTCTAACTCGCGGAGCTGATTATACTTATCCATCGTCATTACGACATAACGGCTTTCGCCTCGAACAGTAATAACAGCCTCATCATCCTCTTCCAAGGCGGCGGCAAACGCAGAAACACCCCTTTTCTTAACTTCACCAGCAATTACAGTACTCATAATATATCCCCCTTAGGTACTGTATATAGCACTCCATAGAGTGCTATATGTCAACACTATTAATGAGTATATGATGACTGCCACGACATCGTTAACACCTTTTAGTGCCAGGACATCGTTAACAGTCGACGACTTATAGTATGATAATTTCTCTGCATACGGCGAGAATGTGCTCCAACAAAGGAGGAGCACATGGACAGCAAATCGGAGCGGGATCGAAAGCAAGCCGTACAACGCCATCTGCGTGGGGAGAAGGTAGGAAGCATATGCGCTTCGCTTGGTTATTCGGGAGTGTGGTTTTACAAATGGCTGAAGCGTTACAGAGCAGGGGATCCGGAGTGGTATGCAGACCGCTCGCGTCGACCTACGGAGAACCCGAACCGGACGCAAGACGAGGTGGTGGAGATAATCAAGTTTGTACGACAGAGCTTGTACAACGCCGGTTTGTTTCACGGCCCACAGGCGATCTTCTGGGAACTGGAAGATCAGGGCGTAAAGCCGCTGCCCTCGGAGCGGACGATTGCTCGAGTTCTTGTCCGCGAAGAGCTGACTCACCGCCGAACAGGCTGTTACGAACCCAAGGGCACGAAATACCCTCAATGGCCAGCCCAATGCCCTGGAGATGTTCACCAGAGCGACTTCGTCGGCCCTTGCTATAT
>JADHWI010000071.1 GCA_016783565.1 Kiritimatiellia bacterium | reverse complement strand
CTGAAGCCAGCGCAGATTGACAGTCAGCGAATGTGCGTATCGATTCTTGATTCGAAAGGCGACGATCGCCTTGTACCACTGCCTGAAAGCACTTTGCAGCAGCTTCGCGAGTGGTGGAAGACGCACCGCAATCCGCAATGGATGTTCCCGGCACCCGGGCGTGACGGCAAACAAGCGGGCAGCGCTAAGATGCCGGTCTCGGAAACAACCGTACAGGGTGCATTGCGCCGTACGGTCAAGAAACTGAAAATCAATAAGCATGTGTACCCTCATGTGCTTCGTCATTCCTATGCTACGCATTTGCTTGAGGCCGGGGTGCCCATTCAGCATGTGCAGCGTTGCCTGGGGCATCGCAGCCTGGTCACCACGATGATTTATCTGCATGTGACCGAGCTTGGAGAAGCCCGTTCGCGCGAGAAACTTAACCAACTCATACGCGGGGTGCTTGCTCCGAGAGAAGACGGGAGTCTTTAACATGAATCGGATTCAACAGATATTACGTGATCATGCCGACCTATATCTGGAACAACACGGGGATCGCATCCCCAGAGCGCATCAAAAGGTGATTCGTGCCATCTGCGAGTGTCGTAGCGGTGAGCGCGGGCATCACTTGTTTGCATGTCCAGACTGTGGCGATACTCATGTAGCTTGTTCTTCATGCGGCAACCGGCACTGTCCTGTGTGTCAGCACGAGAAGGCGACCGAGTGGGTGTATCGTCAGCAACTTCGGCTGCTGCCGTGCACTTACTTTCTGGCAACCTTTACTATTCCTGATGAGCTGCGGGCGCTTGCCCGCACGCATCAGCAGGTGGTCTATGACGCCATGTTCAATTGCGCCGCCGAGTCCCTGCGTACCCTCGAAGCCGACAAGCGCTTCGTGGGTTGTAACGTGGCCGGATTCTTCGGTGTGTTGCACACCTGGGGCCGGCAACTGCAATACCATCCACATGTGCACTTCGTCATCCCCGGTGGGGGACTGACGAAGAATCGTGACCGATGGATTGCGGCCAACGGCGACTTCCTTGTTCATGTCCGGGCGCTCTCGGCAATGTTTCGCGGCAAATTGCGTGCGGCTCTGGCTGAAGCCGGCCTGCTCTCACAGGTTGCAGAAGCGGTTTGGTCTCGTAACTGGGTTGTGCATTGCGAAGCAGTCGGTGATGGGCGGGCGGTCATGAAATATCTTGGTGCCTATGTTATGCGCGTAGCCATCTCGGCTTCGCGTATCGTAGCCTATGATGGTAAGAGCGTGCGTATCAAATATCAGAAAGTCGGTTCATCAAAGTGGCGATTCATGGAGCTTTCGGTAATGGAGTTCATGCGACGATTTCTGCAGCATGTCTTGCCGAATGGCTTTGTGAAAATTCGTCACTATGGGTTCATGTCGCCGAACTTCTCGGTACCGCTGCAAAAAATCCGCGAGTTGATCTGTGCGTTATACGAATTGCTCAGGAATCAACCGGTAAAGGTCCCGCCGCCACGCAAACCCAAGCCGCTAAAGTGTCCGCGCTGTAGTGCAATCATGGAGTGGAGGCTCTATATCCCTTTCTCAATCCTTGCCGATGGACCGCCTGGGGCTCTCGTGACCTGATCAGTTCTGTGATCTGTTACAAGTGAGATCTTGCGGCTCTTGCAGACCTGCCTGCACGCTTTCCGACATTCTTCGGGACGCGTGGCAGGTGGGGTCTGTATTATGTGTGCGAAAACGCTGTACAAAAGTCTGTTTTAGACTGCCGAACCCTTATAGAAAAAACTGCGCGCCATTCCTCCGTCAGGTATTCTTGCCATTTGATCACTCTTCTCCTGCGACCCTTCAACAACAGGGCTGAACCAATCCCCTTATACGTCGCAGCTTCTTGAACCAGGGATTAGTCCCGACCCCTCCGTTCGTCCCTCACTCCGGAATCGGAACTAATCCTTATCTTGTTGTCCCGTCTCCATTCTCAGTACTTCATCACGCAGGTGCTGTCCTGGGTTGTTAAAGTCCATGAAGACCTCATTCTGCACTGTGCGAATAAGATCGTCCATGAGCAAGCCGCAGTAGACTGCGTTCGTCCCTACTTCTCGGAATCCATCCCCGTCGCCAAGGGTACCACCGATGACCCGCGGGCCGCAGCGGTACGCCTCACGCACTTCCATTGTGGCAGCATCACGCCCAATGGATGTTACAGCCAGAACACGGCCCTCGTGTGACAAGTAGACCTGATGGCAAAGATCGCCTTCCATCCAGAAATTGTGTGAGACCACTTTGGTTGTGACCATATTGGTGGCAGAGCGACAGAGTTCAGTGATAAGATCCCTGTTGTAGATAGCTGCCCACATGAACGGCTCGTATATCGCCCTGCTACCCTCCGTAAATGCGGTGTCCTCCTACCCTCCAGCATGATGTTGGATTCCCTTTGCCTTCTCAGTTGAACATACGCGGCTGAATCGAATTGCAGGGAGATCTCAGCCCATCGCCGCCGAACACGAACGACCTTGACTGTCCGCATCAATCCATCCTTTTCACGGGGCCATGGTGGGCCAAGGATCAGATAGTCGTGCAGGAACACTGTGTCGTCGCGAAACGTCCATCGACCAACGTTCTTCGGCACGACATCGCCCGCGGACAGTTGAAGGGTCGGATTAGCTACCTCTAATGTGAGCGACTGCTCATATGTCCCGTCTGCATCAAGCAAGAGCTTTTCCCTATAGAATGTGGGCCAGCCCCCCTGGTACTCGCCAGCCAGAGCTGCTTCGTCCAGATTACGGGTCGTGACCGCACAGAAGGCGACGGCGACGATGGCAATGGCGACAAGACCCAATCCTATACAACCCAGCAAGCATCCGCGCTTCGGTGAATCCGGTTCCTCTGTCATCTCATTTCAAATCCAATGGCGAGCGCGCATCAGCGCTCAACTCGCCATTCCATCGCGCGCAGCGCGATGGAACGCTTCGCCTCACTTTCGGCGCGTTTAGCGACGTAAAGTGCAGGCGGTTGTTATGCCTACATTGCTTCCTTAAGGAAACCGCTCGCGAACTTATGAAGAACGCTTCCGATCAATGTTTGATAGGGAATTCCATCTCTCGCTGCTCTTCTTTGAAGAGCCGTGAGGTCGTTCTCTGTAATTCTTATATTGATCTTACGATTCTTTCTCATCGTATTGCGAGCTATCGCCTGAAAATCAGTCTTTGATCTCACGGGCTTAAGCTTTCCGCTCTCGAAAGCGTCCAATATTTCGTTTTCGTATTTATCAAGCACAACGTCTTTGTGTTTCTTAGTCATTTTGTCCTCCAAGGTATTTCTTGGTAGCTTTTCTGCTGGGTATTATTGTTTTTAGGAAATATTCCTGCTCTTTCTTCACGCATGGCACCATGAACGCGTATCCATCTATATCTACTATCAAAATCTTCTGATTTGGGTATTTCTTCTTGTTTGGGTGGTTCGTTTCAACAACTTTGACGCCTGATTCAATCCTCTCTACGATTTCTTCAAATGTGATGCCTCTTTGTTTGGCAAGAATCTCATTCTTCTCTACGTTCCATTTGAATATCTTCATGACAGTATGGTAGGACAATGTAGGTACAATGTCAACCCTGTTGTCTCTTTTCTCTCAGGCATAACGTCGACACTGAGGCGCGCGCTATTGCAAGTCGCCTCGAGTGCTCTTGTTCGACATTTTTATTGATTTGCTCATGAGCACGTGGTATATATCATGATCGATACTGGAGGTGAGATATGCAAACAGCGAAGTTGTTTGAGAATGGGCGTAGCCAAGCGGTGCGGCTCCCCAAGGAATGCCGGTTCAGGGGGAAAGAGGTGTTCGTACGCAAGTACGAAGATATTGTCATTCTGTTCCCCAAACGGAGCCCTTGGGCTCCGTTGGTGAATAGTCTGGATAAGTTCACGGATGACTTCATGACGGAACGCAACCAGCCGGAGCAGCAGGAGAGGAAGAGCTTGTGATGCGTTTCATGCTCGACACAAACACGTGCATTGAGCTCATCCGCGACCGGGACGAGCGGGTGCTTCGGCGCATGAAGCGCCGAAGCCCCGACGAAGTCTGCGTCTCTTCCGTCACGCTCAGTGAGCTCGAATATGGTGTCGCAAAAAGCACGAATCCTGAGAAGAACCGACTCGCGCTGGCGGAGTTTATGACTCCGCTTGCTGTTGCGCCCTACGATGATACTGTTGCGCCGGTGTACGGACGGGTGCGAGCTGAATTGGAGAGAGCCGGCACACCAATCGGTCCGTTGGACACGATGATTGCGGCCCACGCTCTCTTGCTGGGTCTGACCGTTGTGACGGGCAACGAGCGAGAATTCCGTCGGGTGTCGGGATTGAAGGTTCAGAACTGGACGAAGTAATCTCATCTTCATATGTCGAACATCGCAAATCAGCGGCGCGCTCCAGCGCGTACGCTGGATTTGTCTGGTTCGGTTCCCGTTTCGCATCAATTGTCGCGAATCTGCAGGGCTGCTTTCAAAGCTTCGCCAAGCGCTCTCAGTTTCTCTGGAGGCAGCATGCTGATGAAGTGCGTTAGCATGGACTTCGGCAGGCTTACCAGTTCGTCGCAGTGAATACCACTGTCGTGCTTCAGCCCCTCATCCGTTCCGACGAGTACTTGCGTGGAGAGCCCCTCGTATGCGGTGTAGACTGGGGCACAGATGACGGTTGAGAACCGTGAATCAATCAACACTTGGCGACTGACCACGACAAACACTCGGAACTTCCGAGGATCACGAGACGAGGGGCGCTTGACTCGATAGAGTTCGCCTCGCCTCACAGGGCCACCTGATAGGCGAGCACGTCCTCTGCTTCGGCGTTAAGCTCATCGGCATGCTGATTGATGATCTCTAGATCGCGTCGTTCGGCTTTCGCTCTGGCAAGACTGGCAAGCATTGCCCTTGCCGCACGCTCAAGAAACTCCGACCGACTCCGAAACTCAGCGTGGTGTTGATCGATGAGATGAAGCACGTCGCCCGACAGTGTGATGGATGTCTTGACTTTCATACCACCATGATACTACCGGTGCTGATGGTGTCAACTCTGGATTTCTTCAACCGAACGTCCGCGTTCACGCGCGCGGTTTACCGCGTCGCTGTGCAACGCGTTGTTCGCAATCAGTTTTCAATAGCAATCCATACGCGGCCGGTGCCCTTGTAGTCTCGGCGCCTCTCTTGCACTAACTGCAAGGCGGTGTGAGGGGTGATGATCGCGGTGCTTCTTACACGGCTTGCTGCAACGGTCACCTTGTTGTGCGGTTTCCACGTCTTGTAATCACCGGTTGAAACAAGGGTCCCGATCGTCCCAGCCTCGGCGGGCAGAATGACAAAGAGCTGCTTTCCGTCTGGGCCGACGTATACGTCCATGAAGCGTTTGTGTTTGTTCAATAGTTCAGGAGCACTGACGGACCACTTGGTTCCTGTCCACCGGCCCATAGCCACAGACTTCCGCTTCCCATCCTCGAACAGTACGATTGGGTGCCCATCAGGACCTGAAACAGCCTTGGTGATGTAGCCGATGTCCATTGGCTCTCTCTTCCGCTTAATGCCGTAGAGCGCTCCTGAATCAAAGACCTTGCAGTGCTTCTCGGCCACCGTGTCATCGATCAGGGATCCCAGATCCGTACCGTCCGCGGAAAGCCAATGACCGTCGCTGGGCCTGAAGTAGGCGTGGTAAACGTTCTTGTGATAGTCGTCGTGGTCATGCTGCAGGGGCCCTCCACCAGCCAGGGTCCATGTACAATGGAACACTTCGCCCAGACCTTTGGGAGAGGCGGGAGTAAAGGCCCCGATGTAGATTTCGTCCAGATGGTCTTCGCGGCGTGTCTTTTCGTGATCGATGGCCTTGACCGGTTTTGACCAGGTTTTTCCGTTGTTCGACGACTTGACATAGGCCATCGGGCGGTAATCCTCGCTCTTCGTTACGCGGTAGAAGACGTACATCGTTCCCTTCGAGTCACTAATTGGCATCGGATAGGTTGCCTTTAGCTTCGAACCGATCTCGCGCGTGGTCCACTCCCCATCGATCGTGTTTGGACTCGGCGCAGTGAGTTGAAAGAGCGACCGATTGTGCCTGCTGTAGAACACATGGAGGACTCCATCTGCCGACTGGATGATGTGCGGGTAATCATGAAAGTCGTGGCTCTTGTCGGGAGTTTTGAGGGCTTTGACTTGCAGCACTTTGCCTGAACTCGGATCGATGGCGGCCACTTGAGGTTGCATTTTAGGTCCGGACCAGCAGGCGTATACCTTCTGTGTCTTAGCGTCATACACTCCGGTAGCCATCGGACGTCGGCAAGTCCTCGACCCACTTTCCGCCACTTCTTTTACATCCCAGGTCGCAGAACCGGCTAGACAGTGGTGACAATAAAGCAGGGGCAAGATCAAGCAGACTGTTTGGGTTATCCATGGTCGGCGCTTCATATTCTCAAATAGCATCTTCTTCCTTTTTCAGTTCTATTGTGAACGTTAAGGTTGATGTGCTTCGGGCGGCGCAGCGTCCGGAGTCACTATCGAACCTCTTGTTCGACCAGTCTGCGGAGTGTTTTTGCCTTCACGCCCCAGCGATATAGCCGGAATTTCAACGAGCATTCCTTGTGACGCCCTGCCGTACCAGTAGCGGTCTGTGAAACGCTCGGGCGCATAGTAGTCGCACAGCTTCACCACGATAGACGCCACATTGGTTAGCCTCGTGCATCCTGCATCGAGGTGAAAGAGCCAGTCGCTCTTAGCTTGAGGGGCCAGCATATATCTACTGGTGCAACAGGCATGAGGGCCGGAACCACACATCGGCGGCCCAAGATCGATAAAGTTTCCATCGGAATCAAAGACAGAAACATTGAGTTTGTTAGGCCCTTCAATACAGACAACCGGATCACGAACGCTGATCGTGTTTGTTGTCATATTGCGCACGGTGACCAACACACGCAGTGGAAGGTCCTTCTCCCAGGCTGCCGAGAAGGAAACCGTCGCGAGGTCGTTAGTCCAATGGCGAGGGGTAGACCAGGATGTGCGCGACGGTCGGTGAGGAGACCGGTGAATGAGACGGAATCGGCGTGTGAATGTCTCCTGACTATTGGGACTACCAACAACGCCGGAAGAAAGCCAACCAACACGCATGTCCCGGACGTACCGTCCAGCCAATTTGCCGTCAATGAACTGAACAGGCACGTTCATTGACATTACATAGGCATTCCTTCCTGTGCGTTGATAGCACCCAATCAGCTCGTAGGGTTTTCCAGGAGAGGGAATGAAGTAAACGTCTCCATCCGCAAAATAAAGTTCCGCTTTTCCGAACTCTGGGCGGGCACGCCACGAGCCGTGAAGAGGCCGAGGCAAAATGCCCAGCAGCGTCACTGCAATTACCGCAACGATAGCCAGACAGATGGCGACACGCTTTCTTTCTGGATTACTATTCATTGATGGGTTGAACGCTTCCCTCAGCGTGCGCGTCCCACGCGCTACGCTGCAGGGGGATGTTGTGCCCCTCATTTCTTGAACAGGTCGGAATGTGTTCCCATCCGCTCAAAGACCAGCTTGCGCCCCTCGACTCGGTAGATCAACACCC
>JADHWI010000034.1 GCA_016783565.1 Kiritimatiellia bacterium | reverse complement strand
ATGATGCGCGATGAAACGTTGCGTGAACGCTGGGATCGATTTCTTTTCACTTTGCCTGGGGTTGGAAATGGCTACCGATTACTGGTGGGGTTGCGTTTCTCGAGGACATTGGCTGTGTTGCTGCGTGCAGGGGTTCCTGTGATTGAGGGGTTGCGGCTTGCGGGGCGTGCGACGGGAAGTGTTCTGGTGCGTAATCTGACAGCAAAGGAAGTTGAGTCGGTTCGTCATGGAGATCGGTTGTCTGCCGCTGTAGCGCGAATCCCGCCGTTGGCATCGTCTTTGCCTGGGTGGTTACGTATTGGTGAGGAAAGCGGTGGCATCGTGGATATGCTTGAGCGATTCGGTCGTCGTTATCATGCGCGCTGGGAACAGTTTGTGGCGCGAGGCCTCAGTCTTCTTGAACCCGTGTTGATTGTTGCGATTGGTGGATTTGTTCTTGTGGTCACATTAGCAGTGCTTTTGCCAATCTTGACGATGACCAGTACCGTGTCCTTGTGATGTCCTGAATGAAAAAAGCGCCGTCTGCCGTGGCGTGAGTTCTAGGGGGCTCGCGACTGCGGCAGACGACGCTGGGTGGGGCATTTTCTGTCTATTTTTTACCTTTTCTTTTTCCCTTGGGAGTGATGGTTACCGCATCCAGACCCTCAATACTGGTTCCTGAGATGAGAGTACCGTCCAGAACCAGACTCACCACCTCGCCTCCAGTTACTGAACCCATGGCTTCTGTGAGCGCCTGCCTGTCAAAATGCAGGACCAGGTCGGCGATGCCATCTGCGCCATCCGTGCTTATGGGTTTGCCCAAGTCATCTTCACTCCAGGTGACGATGTCTTCCAGAGTGATCTTGACCGGCGCGACTCCGAGAATGTTCAGACTGTCCGGGTCAATAGCGTTTGCCGGTACATCAGCAGATCCGGCAACTACAGCCGGTAATTTTCCTTTGGCTTTCACGTTGTATGGGTTTGTGTCGGAGCCAGGTTTGATGTCGAGGGCGACATCCACTTTGAGAGGTAGGAGGATGAGGATTCCGACTTCGGTGAACGGGGGAGCTAAGACGTAGATACCATCCGGGGTCATCATAAGAATCAGCGATCCGGTGGCAGGAGGCAATCCAAAGTCAAATGAAGATGGGAAGAAGATGTCCGGCAGGATCTCTACGCCGCTTAATGATCCACCATAAATGGCTGATCCTGAACTATCGCGCGCCAACACCTCCAGCGTGTTATCAGTGCCTACCGGTAAGTTGTCGAAGATCCAGAGACCGCCACTCCAGTCCCAAGAGCCTCCCGTTGCTATTTCTTGACCGCTACTGTTGTAAAGCGTTGCCTCAATTGTGCTGATGGCTTCTGAGTCATAGGCGTGTGATTGGACTGCAAGCCCGGCGGCCAGAGTCAGTGTCATGATGAGACCGGCTAGACGTGATGTGCGCTGTAACATTGTGGTTTCCCCAACTTTCTCCCCACTCCTATTGTTAATCTTCCCTTGTTGTCCCACATCTCGTTGTAAGGGATTACAGCATGGTTTGTGCCAGTTATGTGCTGGCTGGAGAAGATTGAGTAAGACGAAGAATGTTTGTTATTATTGAGGGTTGATTTGATGTGGTGAAGGGGATTCCGTCGGGGATGTGTTTGTTAAAATTGCAAATGCGAGAATTGTCGAGCGGGTGTTAGTTCTGCAGGGGGCTTGAGTAAACGCCATTTTCAATGAGTGTCAGGAGGCGCCGTTGTACCATGGGTTTGTCTTCGCGGTATGTAATGCCTGACCATGTTTCGCTTGTCGGCAATATCTTGCACCTCGCAACATGGGTTGAGATGAGCTGATCCATAACGGTGGGAATATAGAATTCTGCTTTGGGGTTATCTGAGTTTGTGCGAAAGAAGGTCGAAAACTGGTCTTCAAGTGTATCAAATATGGACGGCATCATACCCCACATATTCATACTGACGAGCTCACTTCCGGTTAGCGAAACCTGCGATCCGTCGGGAAGGGTATTTATCGCAGCATCTCCATCTTTTTCAATGTTCGTCATTTCAGTGATGGATGCAAGGTAGCCGTTTTCGCAGGTGCATAGTCCGCGAGAAACACTGCCATGTTCGGAAAGGGTTTTCCGTAATTCGAACCCGACCAGGCCATACTCCACTTTGTCTTCCGGGGGTGATTTTCGGAGGAACTCTATGACGGTTTTATAGCTGTCGCGTCCGTAGAAATCATCGGCATTAATAATGGAGAAGGGGTGATCGGCCAGTTGATTGGCACTTACAAGCAGAGCGTGTGCGGTGCCCCATGGCTTTTCTCGATTGGCGGGCGGGACCATGCCTGTGGGTAGGTGGCTTAATTCCTGATGCACATAGACAACATCGGCGAGAGATTCGTAGCGCTTACCAATGGCTTCACGGAATTCAATTTCTAAATCGCGACGAATAACAAAGACCAAACGGCTGAAACCGGCTTGTAATGCGTCATGGATGGAGTAGTCGATAATGGCTTCTCCGCTCGGACCTACGGGGTCGATTTGTTTGAGGCCTCCGTAGCGGCTTCCCATGCCTGCGGCCAATATAAGTAAAGTGGGCTCTGTCATGTGGTTGTCCTTTGCAATCGTTGCATGTTGAGAATGCTTTGCGCTGCCGGCATGCGTAAAACTACATCATTGGTATCTGGATCATTTTGTAGCGTGTTTAGTGTGTTCGCGTCTATGAAAAATGCTTGAGCGTGTACGATCCTGTCTTTTGAGGTAGGGTAAACTGCTTTGTGAAAGGCTATCAGAGGTGTTAGTGTATTTTGTTGTGTTGTATTGTGGATGAGAAGTGTGGGGGATGATTGATGGCATCGGATCAGGTTGCTAAGCGACTGGTGAACCAATATGCAATTCTCAGGGAGTTAAATACTGAAGCTGTATTGCGGCGGACGGAGTTGAGTCGTCGTCTGAACGTTCGCAAGTCAAGTGTTACCAGTATTGTGGGGGGGTTGCTTGAGAAAGGTGTTTTGCGGGAGGAGCGTCCCGGGAATGTTCGAAGTGCCGTTGGGTTGAATTATGACTCGTTTTATGCAGCCGTTTCGGGCGTTTCCTGCCGCGGAATTCAGTTTGCTCGTGTAAACTTACGGGGTGAAGTAACACGCTATCAGACTGTGTCCTTTCGGGGGAATGAAAAGCTGAAGGCAGTAATCGCCAGGATCGCGAGTGGGTTGAATGAGATCGTGCATGATGGGGATGGGGGATGTTTAGGGTATGGTGTGACGGTGTCTGGTGGGATGGACAAGGGTCAGGGGTCGGTTTTTCGGGATTTGACTCTGCATGCTAAGTGTGGCAATTCGCTGGTTGAGCAATTGAAGGTGGCGATGGGGACTGAGGTATGCGTGGCGCATGATATCCGTAGTCGGTTGTGGTCCTGTGCATGGTTCGATGAGTGGTCGCAGCATTTTGAGCGTATCCTTTATTTATTTCTTTCCGAAGGTGTGGCTAGTGCATTGCTGATACGAGAAACCTTGAATGGGGGACAGCGCCTTTACTCCGGCGAGATTGGCCACGTGAGTACGGGTGCGGATGGACGTTTGTGTTCCTGTGGATTGGCAAATTGTCTTGAGGCGTATTGCAGTGTACCGTCTATGATTTCTGATGTTGCAGCGGTATGTCCAGACCTCAAGGTGGAGGAGGCGATAGACCTGGCACGGCAGGCTGTTGAGGCGTCTGAAGTAAGCGAAGTGCTCAATGAAGCCATGCGGCATCTTGCACGTGCCCTGTCGGGTGTAACCGCATTGTTTGATCCGTCGGTGGTCGTGCTTGGTTCGCAATCGTCGGAATTGTCGTGTGTTCTTAGGCCCATGCTTGAACGTCATCTTCGTGACGAGAAGGCAAGGGGGGGTGCCGACGAGGTAGAGGTGCGTGCGGTGGAAGGCTCACATGATGTCGCTCTGCGCGGTATCGCTGGTTTTGTTATAGATCGCGCTTATGCAACGGGCGAATTCTCAGTACTTCCAAAATAATTGGGCTTTACGCATGGGGCGTGTTCTTGTGTATCATAGGGTTGTAATGAGTAAAACAGCCCATATTTCAGACGGCCTGCCTTTCTGGGACTCCTGTTCTTTAGAGGATTTGACGGAAGCACAGTGGGAGAGTTTGTGTGATCGTTGTGGCCGTTGTTGTGTGCACAAGTTGCAGGATGATGAGACGGGTGAGGTCTTTGTAACGGATATTGCCTGTGAGTTGCTGGATCTTGAAACGTGTTGCTGTCGTGATTATGCGAACCGGAAACAGACGGTTCCTGATTGTCTCCGGTTGACTCCGGAACTTGCCCGTAGCATTGACTGGCTGCCACCGACCTGTGCGTATCGGCGATTGGCGGAGGGTAAGCGTTTGCCGCAATGGCATCCCCTGGTGACCGGGAATCCGCTGTCGGCTTTGGAGTCGGGTATGTCGGCCTTGAATCGCGTTATCACGATGGATCAGGCTGCGGAGATTTACGGAGAGGAGCTCGACAAATCGTGACGTTACGCAAGGGATATGTTCGGGGAATCATTGTGCTTGTATGGTTGGCTACCATGCTGTGGTTGATTCGCTTTGAGGTAATGCCAGAAGCGTTTTCAGCCACTTCTGGTGGTTATAAGGCTTTGTTCTCGCGCGATGTGCTGATTATGGATTCGTGGATGCAGCTCATCTTTAAGGGACAGGCTATTGGATTCAGTCATTCATCGGTCTCGTTAGATGAAAAGAATCCTAAAGGTCGGCATGTGGTCAATAATCAGGTGCGTGTGCGGATGAATTTAATGGGGACCCGTCAGCAGATCTATGTGAATACGGTGGTCAAGCTGGATGATGTCTATCAATTGCAGTCGTTTTCGTTTTCCATGGCATCCACCGATTATCGCCTGGAGATAAAAGGGGCGCGTCGGCATGGGGAGGTGTTTGGTGTGACGATGACGACGGGGAGTTCTTCTCAGAATATGGATGTTACGATTCCCGACGATGTGGTGATTTATTCTCCCATGACAGAGATGGCAATGAAGGAGTTGAAACCTGGCCAGTCCATGCAGATTAAGACGTTGGATCCGACGACCATGTCCACGGCTAGCGTCACAATTAAAGCGGTGGAGAAGCAGGTGGTGGAGATCGGTGGTGCGGAGCATGATGCCATGTTGTTGTCGACAGATTATCGGGGGATGACGATTGAGTCGTGGATTGATGAGAAGGGGCAGTTGTTGCGCCAGGAAACACCGTTTGGTTGGACAATGCAGAAATGCACTATGGAGGAGGCAACGCGAACGTTAACGGCCGAGGGTGATGTCGGTGAGGATATGTTGACCGGTATGGCGGTACCGTGCAAGGGGAAGATTTCGGAAGCGCGAGCAGCTTCGCAGGTACGCCTGCGTTTGACGGGCGTTTCCTTCGATGAAGATGAGCTGTCTTCCGGTCGACAGCATGTGGAGCAGCGTTCTGAAACAGAAGTTGTGCTGACCGTTCGATCGGCAAAGGTCTCCGATTCGCCCGACGTTCCTTTTCCGAATGATGTCGCGGTCTGCCTGGCGCCCAGTTTCACTATACAAAGTGAGCATGAGGAACTGCAGTCTCGTGCACAGGAGGTCGTGGCGGGATTGGAGACAAATCGCGACAAGGCGATGGCATTGTTTGACTGGGTGTATAAGCATGTGGCGAAAGAGATGACCGTTAGTTTGCCCTCGGCGTTGGATGTATTGCGGACAATGAAGGGCGATTGTAATGAGCATACCTACCTCTATGTCGCGTTATGCCGGGCGGCGGGTCTGCCAGCCAAGGTCAAGGTGGGGCTTGCCTACCACCGCGCTGCTTTTTATTACCACGCGTGGCCTGCCGTTTATGTTGGCGGGCAGTGGCTTGAGGTCGATCCCACATGGGGTCAGAAAGGGGTGGATGCGACGCATCTGGCTCTTGCTGAGGGAGAATTGGCCGACCAGATGGAGTTGGTTAAAGTGATGGGGCGTTTGCAGATAGAGGTTCTGGGGAATTCAGAGGATGAGTGAGATGGAAAGTAAAGACGTCGCCATACAGATAGAGCATTTCACCAAGAAATTCGGCAATTTTACCGCTGTCGATGATTTAAGCTTGTCGGTTCGACGCGGTGAGTTGTTTTGTTTTCTTGGTCCCAACGGAGCGGGGAAGACGACGACGATCAAGATGTTGACCGGTCTTTTGCGCCCCACCCTGGGTTCTGCGCATCTGTGTGGTATTGATATTCATGCCGAGCCTGTTAAGGCAAAAAAGAAGATTGGGTACATTCCCGATATGCCCTTTTTGTATGATCGTTTGACTACCACCGAATTCTTCCGGTTCACCGGAGAGTTGTATGGGGTGGATGAAGCCGCAATAGAGAGCGGTTTGGAAGAAGCGTTCCTGTTGTTTGGTCTTATGGAGCATCAGACGGCGCTGATCAAGGATTTGTCGCACGGGTTACGGCAGCGACTGATTTATGCCACAACGTTTTTGCATGAGCCTGAGGTATTGTTTATTGATGAGCCGCTTATCGGATTGGACCCTTATACCATTCGGCTGATCAAGAATCTGCTTCGTCGCAAGGTGGCCGGCGGGATGAGCATTTTGTTGACCACGCACATTCTGCCGGTGGCGCAGGATATTGCAGACCGGATCGGTATCATCTCGCGGGGAAAACTGATTGCCCTGGGCACATTGCAGGAGCTGCGGGATACGCATGGTGGTGACACGCTGGAGGACATCTTTCTCAGTTTGACCGGAGAGGAGGCGGACGCGTGTCTCAGTTCTCTGCCCTCGTAAGAAAAAGCGGCTATCACGCTGCTAATTCATGGCGAATAATTAAGGAGCAACATCCCTTTAAGCGGGTGGTTATCGTACTGTTCGCGCTGGGTCTGGAGGCCGGGCTGTTTTCGCTTTTTAAGAATGGGTTTGAGTTTCTGGATTCATTTCAGGGCATTGGGTCGATCATTATTGCTCGACTCTTTTCTGTATTTTTTATGGGAATGAGTGGCATGCTCGTGGTTTCAAGTATTGTGACTGGGTATGTTACCATGTTTCGTTCGGATGAGATACCGTTTCTGGTGGTTCGTCCATTTCCGATGTCAGCGGTTGCTGTCTATAAATTCATTCAATCGCTGGGCCTTTCATCCTGGGCGTTCTTTTTCATTATCATCCCGTTTGTGGCTGCTTTTGCATGGCACCAGAGCTTAAGTCCGCTTTTTGCGCTTTGGACGTTATTGTTTTCGATTCCCTTTCTTGTGGTCTGTGGTGGGATAGGTGTGGTCGTGATGATGCTCGTGGTTCGATTCTTTCCTCGAATACGTATCACGTGGATAGCCGCGGCGATATTTCTGGTTTGTATTTTGCTTCCAACCGTTTGGCTGTTTTGTAAAGCGTATCCGTCGAATCAAGGGACTTCTTTTGATATTGGAAGTTTGGTTCCAGGGTTTCGTCTGGCGGCCAATCCCTGGATACCTAATTGGTGGTTTGCGGAAGGAATTTTGTCGTTGTCTCGGCAGCAATGGGTGCGGGGCAGTATGTTGTGGTTGGTGTTGAGTGCCAATGCCGTGTTGATCGTGATGACCGTTGAATGGTTTGGAGAGCGGTATTTCTTTGAGACGTGGCAGCATGTGTGCGGAAGCCGCTCAATGGGTGTACGGAATCCCGTCTTGCTCCCGCGACTGGATCGCTGGTTGAAGAGAATGCCTGGTGATATCCGTGCCATGGTGACAAAAGATATCCGCTTCTTTTTTCGTGACCCCATGCAATGGTCGCAGGTGCTGATTTTCTTTGGTCTTCTGGCGATATATTTTGCCAATTTACGAGCGTTTCATTACGATGCGCTTCCCGATCAATGGCGCAATATCATCGCTTTTCTCAACGTATTTAGTGTTTCGGCGGTCATTAGCTCCCTGGGCTCACGCTTTGTTTATCCCCAATTGAGCCTTGAGGGTCAGGGTTTTTGGATTCTGGGATTGTCGCCCACAACAATGACTCGAATCCTGTTGACCAAGTTTCTCATGGCTTGTACGGCTATGGTTCTGGTCAGTATTATGTTGATGGGCCTGTCGACGGGGATGCTGCGAATTGCGGTTGCGGCTCGGCTGGCTTCTGTAGGATTGGTTTCGTGCATTGCCTGTGCGGTCTGCGGAATGTCGTGTGGTCTTGGGGCTGTTTTCCTTGATTTGAAACAACGCAATCCGTCTGCCATTGTTTCAGGATTTGGCGGGACGTTGAATCTGGTGCTCAGCCTGGGCTTTTTGCTTGTGACAATTCTACCATTCGGATTGATTTTTCATCTTGATACGACGTTGGGTCTGAGCTTTCAGACGCGACGGTTTGCCTTAGTGGTGGCGACGGCCTGGTTGGGTTCCATTACGTTGCTGGCGACGTTGGTACCTCTTTGGTTGGGTGTGCGCTCGTTGAACAATCGTGATTATTGAGGCGCAAGATACGGTGATATAACGGTATCTGGATAAAGGGAATGTTATGAAGAAAAGAGATGACGCCGCTCGTTGCTTTGCTCGCCGTCGCCGTGCTTTGGTTTCTTTGACATCCCGTGAGGCAGGGGTGGATGTCGTCTGGATAACCAGTCCGGTAAATATCCGGTATCTGACGGGGTGCATCGAAGGGGCGATGGGGTTGCTTCTGGGTAGGGATTGGGCCTGTATTGTAACGCATGAGATGTTTGAGCATGTCATTCCAAAGTTTGCACCCGGTGTAGATGTGGTGGTCGCATCAGAGGCACAGGCAGAAGCGGCCATAATTTTGCGAAAGCGGGCGCATCGCCGGGCGATTGGTTTTGAGGGCGGTGTGGTGACGTGGTCCGGATATGGTGTATTGCACGAGGCAATGGGACGACGGAAGCTTGTGAACATAGGCGATGCCGTGAAGCGTATCCGTTCGGTTAAGGATGAGGAAGAGGTTCGCTCAATTAGAAAATGCGTTCGCATCGCCGAAAAGGCCTTTCTTGGGTTGATGGCTTATGGGGCTCGCAAGTTGATGGCAATGACCGAGCGAGACCTCGCCGCCGATCTCGAGTATAGGATGCGCAAGCTGGGGGCTGACAGGCAAGGGTTTCCTGAAAACGGAATTATCGTGGCATCAGGTCCGAACAGTGCAAGCTGTCACCATGTGCCGACGGGAAGGAAACCCAGGAAGGGCGAGCCTTTACTTTTTGACTGGGGGGCGGAGCTCGATGGGTACCGATCCGATATTACACGAACGGTATTTTTGGGGCATCCGAACGACAGGTTAAAAGAAATTTATCGAGTAGTGGAGCGTGCGAATTCTGTAGGGTGTCGTGCGGTACGGCCCGGCGTGGCGTGCGGTACGGTTGCTCGGGAGAGTTGGGGTGTTGTACGGGATGCGGGTTGGGGAGATGAAATACGCCATGGGTTGGGACACGGTGTGGGGCTTGAGATTCATGAGTTTCCGAGGATGGGTAATGGCTCAGCAGCCGTTGCTGGGCAGAAGGTGCGGTTACAACGAAATATGGTGGTTACGATTGAACCGGGAATCTATCTGCAGGGGGTGGGTGGTGTGCGCATAGAAGATGATGTGCTTGTGACCACCGGGGGGTGCACTGTGTTGACGAGGTTGCCTCGGTCCTATGCGTCTGCGATTGTGCGGTAATGTCTCAATAAAAGAATATCGCAATCAGAATAACAATTGCCTGACGGCACCCGCAAGCGGGCGTTCTTTTGAGGGGCGGGGTGCCACGGACTGTGAACGCGATTCAGAGGGACGTTCCTCCAGCCAGTTTCGCACGCGTCCGTTCAGTTTTTGGATTCCATGACCAATGCGGTTGATCAGCACGTCATTGTATGATTCAAGGAAGGGCTGTCGTTGGCAGGACGCGTGAATGGAGGCATTCATCAGACCGGTCAGCCTGGCCAATCCCGGGGTGCTGTTGGTTGTATCGCCCTCAGGAAGATGCTCGGATGGGTTGCGCCATTCGCAGATCAGGCCGGACTGGTAGAGCGTGGCCATCAGTGCGCGTAGTGTCAGATTGTCATCCCCTGTGAGGATAACGCGGCGGATTGGGCGCCCCATGCGGGCACTGGTATTTTCGATAGTATTCTTGAGAGGTGCGGCAATGCTCTCCGCAGCTTTGCGTGCGGCGAGGTCCAGGTCAACCAGACTGGTTATTTCTGATCGCCAGCTTGGATAGAGTGGTAGCAGTCCGTCTGGTGCCGGGTTTTCGGGCATGGTGATGTTTTCGCGTTCGTTAAGCCATAAGGCCAGTTCTTCCGGCTTGGTTTTTAAGCGGTTCGCCGCACCTTCCAGAATGGTATAGCTGCCGCCTTCGACCCATTCTGTGTGGGACATGTTACCGTCTTTAAAGAACGAGCAAGCACAGGTCTGTCGGTCTACATCGACAAGCACGCTGTCGCCATCCTTCTCGGTACGGGGGAGATTTCCGGCGACAGCAGCGTGAGACGACATCAGCACATCAATGTCAATGTTCAGTTCTTTGAGCGCGCAGAGGACCTCTCGTGTAAAATCCTGATCTGCTAGAACGAGATGTGCTCGCAGGTCGAGTTTGCTCGCGCTTTTTCCGATCGGGTCGCGAGACAGACGCTCGCCATCCATATGGTAGGTCAGGGGAATAAAGTCTGCTACGGCGTAATGCGGCCAGAAACCATCACGACACACCCGGTTTTGTAAATCGCGCAGGTGTGCAGGTGTGATTGTGGCGCGATCGGTATGAAATGTATTTTGTGGGCGTGTGGAAATGCTGCTCGCGCTGATGCGGCTTCGCGTGATGCGTGGCGGGAGGCAGAGAATGAATTTGCTGTACTCGAATTCGTTGCCTCCGCCCATTGTCGTCCAGCATCGCTCAAGCGCTTCTGTGATGGCTGTAGTATTCATTTCTCCATCATTCGTTGCGGCGTAAAATGAGCGTCGTACCCGCAGGGGAATGATCTGGCGCCCGAGTCGATCGATGTGTGCAATGGCGGTGACCACCCAGTTGTCGCCGACGATAGCCGAGGCAAATGTGTTTTCCGGTCGCAGGGAGTGTATGGTACGAAGCTGACGAAATGTGGCTGGGTCAAATGACATGGGGTGGATCTCCTTCTTTGGGTGATGGCAGGCAAGATAGCCTCTTCCCGCGGATCAATGTTTCCGTGTTACGAGTAAGTTCCGTTAATGCACGGATGCGTTCCTGGCCTTCCTGGACCCATATCTCGGCCGATTGTCCCGCAGGCGGGATTGCCGTGATGTAGGCATGACCACAGTGAGCGCAGAATGTTCCATGCGTTACAGAAGCCCGGCATTCCGAATTCGGACATCGGGCTTCCAGTATTTCCCCGCACAGCTGACAGCGAGTCCTCTCTCCTGCAGGAGAAGATACGGTGCAGATCAGAACGCAAACTTGCCCGGCGACGAGGTAGGGGGCATTGCAGGGACAGTCCGGATTCGGACAGTACTTGTTCTCGAAGATATGGATAAGCGCTTCTTTGCTCAGTGCTTCCGTTGTGTCAAGATCAATGCCAAGTATCTCTGCAATGGCCCGAAGCTTATCATCCGCGACTGCATCTGGACGCCCGGATTCGAACATGCTGATGGCTGACTGGGAGGTATCACTGCGCTCTGCAAGTTCGGATTGCGTCATTCCTTTTTCGCGCCTTTTCTGGCGGAAGTATGAATGATTTATCTGAACTGTTCGTGCCACTGAATGCCTCCTTATCGGGTTGATTTATGGAATATCAAGATAATGGTGCATATATCAAGATAAAAAATATATAAATTTGATATTTTAGTCCGGATATTTCATCAGCGTTCGTCGTGAGCCGGTGTAGTGCGCTGTGAGGTGGTTGTTTTGCGCAGAGGAAACTGATTTTTACAGTCCCTGGAGTGAAATCAGAGCATAACTGGTCACAAGGACGGCATCGTTTTCCCAATAGCGCCCGTTTTCATTTTTCCAGTAGCCCTGTCCGCTTGAGGAATCGACCTTTTGCAGGGACAGTAGTTTTTTTGCGAGTTCCTCGCGCCAGTTGATCAGTTTTCCATCTTCTGTTTGGATGAGGTCCTGATCGTAGGCATTCAGTGCGCGTGTCAGAACGTTATAGAAGAAATAGAGACCTTGAGAACCCATGCCGGGATTCTCGTCGAGAGACCAGTGTCGGCTAGCCCAATCCACGGCCGAGCGGATTCGGTGGTCGTCGCGAGGAAGCTTTGCGTAGATCAGTGACAGCATGCCTGCGTATGTCATAGAGCCGTAAGCGCGGAATGCGACGGTATCATTTTTCGTTGTTTTTGTGCCCCCCTTGGGGTCGGTCGGATTGTAGAAAAAACCGCCCCCGTCTTTGTTGTCTTCGCTCTTTTTGTTTTGCATGCGTTCGACGAACTTGATCGTCGCTTCCCAGTCTATATCGGTGCGTTTTTTGTTAGAAGGGCGGAGGTCTTCAGCACCGGCGGTCGTGTACATGGCCTGGGCGGCTGAGTAGGTGTTCAGTAAATCTGCATAGGGGCGGCCGGTGCCCGCGTCATATCCGAATCCGCCGCGATAGACGTCTCCGCCCAATTGTTGTGATCCCGCTACAAATTCACGAGCACGCAGGACGGTTTGCACGATAGACTTGTCGCCGACTTCGTATAACACGGTCATGCAGATGGCCGTGTTATAGGTGCTGAGACCACTCTTTCCGTTGCGTCCTTTTTTATAGATGCCTCCATCCGGCTGTACGCAGGAGAGGAGGTGGGTGAGGCCTTTGCGTGCCGCAGCCTGGTGTTTTGGGTCGCGACTGGCTGAGAGTGTGCGCACAGGCAACGCGGTGAGGGCGGGAAAGGATGCATGGGACCAGGAGCCGTCTTCCTTTTGGGTGGCAACCAGATAATCCAGTCCACGTCCAATCGCCGCTTCCACTTCTCTTGCTACTGAGATGGAAACAGTTCCTGCGGGTATGTTTGGGGTGATCAGCGTGACAGAGTCTTTGGCCGCAATGCTGCCGGTTACCGCAATGAGTGTAAGAAGGAGTGCGATCTTAAGTATAGGGACGAATGGATTCTGTGTTTGTGGTCTCATGGAGAACCTCCTTTTCATTTCGTGCTATTCATGGGTACACTTGTAGCACAGGCAACTCAATATAAAAAGCGAGTCGTTTTTACAGGCTTTCTACTTATACAAACGTTTGACGTGGCGGTTTCATTGGGCGTAAACCGTAAGTATGGTTCTGTCAAAAGTTTTATGAAAAGTAATGAAAATGGAGTGTATAGGTTTCTGAGTGTGTGAATTGCGATTATGGAGGGCGATGCTCCTGCAGAGCCGAGATTGCACGAAAACGCGCCGTATGTGCGGCCGGTTCGAGAGGACTCTCACCCTCCATGAGCTGCCTACGGGGTAGAATATCTAATACGCGACAAGAAAAAATGGGGGAGAAGCCAATTCGACATCTAACCCGTTTCAAAGAAGACAGTTAGACAGAAAACAGACGAAATGCTTTTGGCAGAACCGTAAGTATCTGAAGGAGACGAAAATGATCAAGGAGCATTGTAGCGGAGAGTGGACGCCGGGGCTTGACCGCGAGGAGCAAGTTACGTTGTTTGGGATTGTTTCGGACACGCTTGACTGGTGCGTGCATGGTGGAAAAGGATCGTTCAGCTTCGATGCGTATGAGGTGACGGATGCCCTCAAAGTGCCGACAGCCACTTTCGTGACGTTGAAGAGGTGCGGTGATTTGCGAGGGTGTATCGGTTCTCTTGTGCCGGAAGCGCCGATGTTCGAATCGGTTCACGATAATGCGGTTAACGCCGCCATGCATGATTATCGTTTTCGTACCGTCCAGCCGGATGAACTGGCATCACTGGAGGTGCACATTTCATTACTTAGTCCTATTGTGCCCATTGCAGATCTTTCTGAATTTACGTTGGGAGAGCACGGGATAATCGTTTCCAAGGCGGGGTGTCGCGCGGTCTTCCTGCCTGAAGTGGCGACGGAGCAGGGGTGGACGAAGGAGGAGACGTTGTCTCATCTGAGTATGAAAGCAGGTCTCGCTGCAGACGCCTGGCGTGAGGGTGCGAGTTTTCAGGTCTTTTCCAGCGTGGTGCTTGAACGGGAAGGGTGAGCATCGCTGATTCAGCGTTTGAATTCGCCGCTGGGGCCGATGGCGAGCATGCGTTCGACGGCCGCAAGCGCCCGGGTGCGAATGTCTTCAGGGACGTCGATGACGTAGCGAGCCTGCTTGAGTGATTCGCGTGTATCTTCCAGAGTGATCTCATTCATGTGTGGGCAGCGAATGCTGCACATGCGTACAATCTCTTTATCGGGATTCTGGGCTGCGATGTTGTCTCCCATCGCACACTCTGTCAGGATCAGCAGGCGCGTGGCTCCGCTTTCATGCGCAGCGGTGACCATGGCCGATGTACTTCCCGAGAAGTCGGCCGCTTCGCAAACTTCAGGTGGGCACTCCGGGTGTGCCAGCACAAAGATGCCGGCAAACTGTTTTCGGGCGTTTTCGATATCGTCGACCGTAAACTGTTCATGTACCTCGCAGGCGCCCTCCCACCCAATCATCTGGACATCCAGATCGGGGTCGAGCTTTGGGAGCTTGCTTGGGAAAATGATATGTTTCCCGGTTTCTCGAGCCACGTTGCGCGCCAGGTACTGGTCCGGCAGAAAGATGACCGTATCGGTGCCGAAGGATTCTACGACTGCCTTTGCGTTGCCGGATGTGCAGCAGATATCGGATTCGGCTTTGACGTCAGCGTAGGTATTGACGTACGTGATGACGGGCACGTCGGGAAATCGTACTTTTAGTTTGCGCACATCTTCGGCCGTGATGCTTTCTGCCAGAGAGCATCCAGCTTTTTTGGCTGGCAGGAGTATGGTTTTGTCAGGGCTGAGGATTTTTGCGGTTTCAGCCATAAATCGTACCCCGCAGAAGACAATGACATCTTTGTCTGTGCTGGCTGCTTTACGGCTGAGTTCCAGGGAATCGCCGGTGAAATCCGGAACGGAATAAAACAGGGCAGGTTCCATATAGTTGTGCCCCAGGATGATGGCGTTGTGCTCAAGCTTGAGCTGGTTGATTTCGGCGGCGATCTCGGCCTTGAGTTTTAATTCGAAATCAGGCACTACGTGCTCAAGTTTTGACCTCAGGTGCTGGTACATTTCCTGGGTATCGACAATGTTCATAACGAATCCTCCAGCGCGTATGATAGCGTTATGGATGTGATTGTAAACTGGTTATGCTGCTTTTTGCTCGCAACTCGTGCTGGTGCGGGTACTATCTCGTACGAATTTGCGAGAGGAATGTACTCATGGCTGACAAGCCAAATACAACACAACGGATTCATGTATCACCTGAGACGGCTGTCAGACGTCTGGAGGATAGGGATGCAGGAGACCGTCAAACGGTGCGAGTGGCGCCGGGTGAATCAGCTCCATCGGCGGAGTCCCCGCCTGCGATGACCAGTGGTTATGCGGTGATGGAGAAGATCGGTGATGGCGGGATGGGTGTGGTGTATCTGGCTAAGGATCGGAAACTGGACCGTTATGTTGCCATCAAGCGGTTGAACGCGAGTGCGCTTGAGGATGAAGCGTTGCGTCGCCGCTTCTTTCGCGAAGCGGAAGCCATCGCGGCGCTGAGTCACAGCAACATCGTGCATGTTTACGCATTGGCGGAAGATAAGGATGGGCCCTATATTGCCATGGAATATGTGGCAGGCCCGGCTGATGCATCGCCTGGAAAATCGCCATCACGTCCATTTACACTGGCGGACAGGGTGCATCGTGATGGTCCATTGCCGGTGGGCGAGGCGGTATCGCTGTTGGTCAAGCTGTGCAAGGCTATGCAGTATGCGCATAAGCGGGGCGTGATCCATCGGGATCTGAAACCGTCGAATATTCTTCTGGATGCTCAAAGTGAGCCGAAGATTGTGGACTTTGGTCTTGCTCACAGGGCTTCGGCAACGGATCAGGATTTGACGGTGCCTGGAGAGCGCATGTTGTCGCTTGGGTATGGTGCTCCTGAGCAGGAGCGTGATGCAACGCAAACCGATGCGCGCAGTGATGTCTATGGGCTCGGAGCCCTGCTTTACTTTAGCTTAACCAGCAAGAATCCCCGCTTCTTCCGCGAAAAGGATATTCCGGAAGCATTAAGGACTGCGATTGAAAAAGCTCTCGAGACGGATCCTCAGAATCGCTGGCCAACCGTGGCTGAGTTTGCGGATGCACTCTTGCTGGTGCAGGCACCCTCGTCCATTGAATTGCCGTCTGCCAAGACCACATGGCGTTGCAAGTGGTGCGACACCATTAATCCTGTCGCTGTGCAGTATTGTGGTAAGTGTGGATGGAACGGGGGCGAATATTGCTGGGAATGTGGCACGGAAACGCGTGTGGGGGTTCAGTTTTGTGGTGCCTGCGGGGCAGATGCACGCGAGTACGAGCGTATCAGCCAGTTGCTGGAATTATTGTTGCGGCATAGGGAGCAGAAAAAGTTTGAGTATGTGGTGCAGCATGCGGGCCAGGTGTCAGGCTTTGTTCCTGTGGGTGCGCGGGGGCAGCGCACGGTGGATAGAATTCAGCGTTTGAGTGAGGAGTCGCGGCGCAGCATTGAACGACGTGATTTTCTGCGTGGCGCAATCGATCGCGAGTTCAAGCAGGAGAATTATGAGCGTGTGCAGTCCTATATAGAGGAGTTTCGCACATTATCTGACGATTTGCTTTTTGAAGATATGTACCGCGGGCTTCCGGCACTGGTTGCGGAGCGGGATCTGCAACGTGCGCGTGAAGCGGTGAGTCGTGGGAACCTGGATGAAGCCATGCAGTTGACCCAGCACGTGTTGTCTGATGTGCGCCCTGGAAACCGGGATGCGCTGCGTATTTCTCGCCAGATAAAGAAACGACGCTTGCGATTGACGCTGCGGAATACCGGTATCATCTTGGTGAGCGTGTTCTGTCTGTATTTATTGAGCGCGGCACCGGCGTATCGCTTCCTGGGAGGCCGGGCAAGCCGTGTTTATGTCAACCTGTATCGGTTTGTGGACTACGTTCATGATGCTACTGTCTTGCGTGGTGTCCTGAGCCGTTATGCCGGGATGTGGGGCGTGGACGAAATGTTTACGAAGGAAGAACCCGGGTCGGCAAGGCGGTAAACGACTCCAAGCCATGCGCAGGGCTTCGAAGGAGAGAGAGTTGAAGTCAGCAGCAAAAGGTGGTCGGATCAACTACCGTGTCGCGGACCGTGATCTGAAGTATTACATTTTCGATTGGGACGATAATATTCTTCACATGCCGACGCGTGTGCATATGGAACGTCGGGGTGATGATGGACTGTGGACCCCGGTGGCGGTAACGACATCGGTGTTTTCTATTATCCGAAAGGATAGTGAGCATTATCGACCGCCCGGTGGCGATTGGGCCCGTGCATTCGTAGAGTTTCAGGACAATGCTGACGAGGGTGTCAGTCGTTTTCTGGAGGATACCAAAGCCGCCCTGGCGCCTGTTGTGGCCGGAGAAACGGCGATTCCGCCAAGCTTTAACCGGTTCCGTAAAACGCTGATAGAGGGCCGATTGTTTGCGATCGTGACGGCTCGAGGACATAGTCCAAAGGCGATTCGAGCGGTGGTGGAATATTTTGTGGTCAACGTGTTGACTCCTGAAGAGCGGGACGAGATGTTGCGTAATCTGCGAGGGTATATTCATCATTATGAGAAGAGAGCGGAAGGGCTTTCGGATGACGATGTGTTGGATTACTACCTTGGCCTGAATCGTTATCACCCGGTAACATCGCGTGAGTTTCAGCACATCATGGGCGATGATTCGGCACAGGAGAATCAGGAGAAGGCGAAGCAGCTCGCGGTTCGGGATTTTGTTGATCACGTGGTATCGATTTTGAGGGAAGTGGGTGCGAACCGACCGATAAGCATCGGGTTCTCGGATGACGATCCCCGTAACGTCGAAGCTGTGGAACGGTATATTCGCAAGGAATTGTCCCGGGAGTTCCCAAATGTCAATTTTGCTGTTTATGATACGTCTGATTCTGATGTGCCCGCCGGGCGCAAAGTTCTTGTTAGCGGGCAACTTAAACTTGGCTTGTGACTTGCCGTCCTGCTTGACCGCATCATAGCCATGGGGGTATCGTTTTTGCCCATGCGAAATTCTTCAATAAATCGAGCGCGTTATGGAGCGTACGAAGGTACGCTTTGCGATACGTATGCCTGTGCTGATCTGGCGGCATGGCTGTGCGCGTTGAAAACGTTTGTGTATGCCGAGGGTGTTCGTGTGCTTGCGCAAGGGCGTCACCGCAATGTTTTGCTTGAGACGGCTTGTCGAGGCAAGCCGATTCAACTGGTGGTTAAGGCCTTCGGGACGCAGTCTGCGGTGGGTGACTTATTGACACGCGTGCGTGGTAGCAAGGCTGAGCGGACGTGGCTGGCTGCCGTGCATCTTATGGAATCGGGGGTCGGCACGCCACCACCGGTAGGGTTTCTCGAACGATGGGAAGGCGGGCGACTGGTCGAGAGTTATTTCCTGGCTGAATATTGTTCGGATACCCGTTCGTTCAAGGATGAGCTTGTGAAACTTTTCAGGTACGAGCCGGAATGTGCGTCCTTTATGTCGTTGATGGAAACCGTGGCGGGTTCGATTCGCCGCATGCATGATGCCGGATTTGTGCATCGTGATCTTGGTAATCAGAATATCCTGTTGCGTCGCAAAGGTTCGTTGACTTGGGGAGATGTGGTTTTTATCGATTTGAATCGGGGTCGTCGTCGCAGTGCCGTGTCGCTGCGTGAGCGAGGGCATGATTTGTCGCGCATTACATTGCCGTCTGATCTGATGAGAGTTTTTCGCGAAATGTATTGGGCACCGGAGGTGCCCCCCTCAGATTTTCTGGTTGCGGAGCGTCGATCGCGTCGTCGTTATGCCAGGCACTGTGCCACACGATGTGTCAGGCATCCACTGCGAACAGTACGGCAGCTGTCGCAGGTTGAGGCTGAGAGCTATCCGGATGAAAAGGACCTTTGGATTTGGGATGAGCGTTCTGGACAGGCTATTCCGTGCCTGGTGTCGCGCGATCGCCACCGCTATTACGCTCGGGGGCGCAATCTCCTGCAGGTGGGGGCGGTTTTGCGTCATGGCTTTCGCCTCTGGCGCGAGTACCGCAAACTGAAGCAAACCGCTTTTGCTCAACAGATCGAGATGCATGACCGGGTCAGCGTGGCGATTTCAGCGCGCGAGGATCGCCTGGTGCATGAAGTGGCTTTGCTGCATGAGTTGGGTGATCCGCCCGTTCACATTCGGTTCTACCACCATGAGACAGAGAAGGAATGGCATCACGCCCTGGGGGCCATTGCTCGGTTGAAGGAGTTGGGTTTTCGAATTTCTGTTGCTCTGGTTCAGGACCGGAGGGCTGTATTGGATTCACATTCGTGGAAGCGTTTTGTTGATTTGATTCTGGATCGGGTAGGGAGTGTCGTGGAGTGGGTGGAGATCGGGCATGCCATCAACCGTGTGAAGTGGGGCGTTTGGGGTTTCCGGGAGTATTCTCGGTTGTTGCAGCCCGTCATTGATCACAGTGTGTCGATGTCTGATATTCGTCTTACAGGGCCGGCTTGTATCGATTTCGAATATCCCTTCCTTCTTGCCGCGTTATCTCGGATGCCGCGTGGGTTACATTTGAATGCGTTGTCTCACCATCTTTATGTGGATCGGCGAGGGGCCCCGGAGAATCTGCAAGGATGCTTTGCGACAATGGAAAAGGCTTTTCTGGCTCGTGCTGTTGCGCGGTGCTTTTCTGAGGTCTGCGAGGACCGTTTAATTTTATCCGAAGTCAACTGGCCGCTACAGGGCACCGGAGTCTATTCGCCGGTGGGTTCGCCCTATGAGTCCCCTGGGGAGCGCCGGAACGATCCCAGCGTGAGCGAGGAAGACTATGCGTGTTTTATGGTGCGATATATATTGGCGACAATCTGTTCCGGTGCGGCGGAACAAGTCGTGTGGTGGCAATTGGCGGCACATGGCTATGGATTGGTTGACGATATAAGCGAGACCTGGCGTAAGCGCCCGGCTTTTGAAATGCTTAAAACGTTTCTCGGTATGATGGGTGATGCAGTGTTTGAGCGCCGTATGCGTGTGAAGAGCCCGGTTCAGGATGACGAATGGGCTGAGTTTCTTGTGTTTCGGAAGCATGATGGACAGCGCTTGTGCGTGGCTTATGCGACCGGGCATTCTGTGAGTGTTGCTTCCCCGGTCGTGTTCTCGGGAGTGTTGGATCACTTGGGTAATCCGCAGCAGAAAGTTGAAGGTGAGGCACGCCTTAAGCTCTCCGGCTACCCTATCTACCTGACGGGGATCGACTCAGCTTAGTGAATAGTGCTGCAGTCTTGCTGATCGTGGTACGGATGTTAAAAATGTCGTGAATGCGTTGTGCGGCGGCCTGGCCGTAGGTGAGGGCTTGTTCGCGGTTGTGACTGAGGGTCAGCATGGCGTCCCGAAGGGCCTCGGAGTCACGTGCGGGTACGACGAGTCCGCTTTGGTTGTGAACCACCAGTTCCGGCATGCCACCTGCATGTGTGACGATGGGAGGCACCTTTTGGCTCATCGCTTCAATGACTCCGCGAGGAAGCCCTTCTCTAGCCACGGAAGGCATCACGTAGGCATGGCAGGCTCCGACAATTTGTGCGGCATCACTTCGGTATCCGGCATGATGCACTACGCGTTGTATGGCGGGGTCTCGCAGTCTGGCGATGACGCGTTTGTCAAGGAGTTCTCCTATCAGAAGGATTCGGATAGGTGTGTCTGTTGGCAGCATTGAAACGGCATCAAGTAGTACGTCGACTCCCTTGACGGGTCGGATGCACCCTGAGAAGGCCACGACGAAATGCGCGTCAGTGAAACCGAACTCTGCGAGTGATGGGCGTGATTCAAAGCGGTACCAGTCAGGGTCGTGTCCTTTGTAGATGGTTACGAGGCGTGGGGGCGGGAGCCCGAATCCGAGCAGGTATTGTCGCACGGCTTCGGAGACGCAGACGATGCCTTTCAGGCGTGGGTTGAGATAGGTCAACCAGCAGGCGGGATCGAAGCGGTTGATGTGACCGATGGTGCCGCGATAGCCGACAACGGGAATGCGAAGGCCGACGGTCGCCAGCAAGGAAACCGAAAGCGTTTTGTTAATGACCGCATAGACGATATTCACAGAATGATCCTGCAGCAGTTTGCGCAGGAAACGAATGGACCCGAGATCTACGCGGTGACGCACAGCTCTGGGTAGGATCCGGATAGGGGTGTCTTTGAATTCCTGCAGTCGCGCGGCATCCGGTCGGCAGACCAGTGTGACGTCGATACCTTTGTTTGCGAGGCCCAGAAACAAGGCTTGTTCTGAACGATCAAAATCAGCGGCTACAATGAGTACATGCATAGTGGTAGGTTACGGCGGTGTGTGGTTTCTGGGAAGTGCAAAACACAGAGTCTAACGCGTATTCATGAATTAGCGTCGCGAGAGTGCTTGAGTGCTCTATGGCATGCAGGTACCATTCTCGTGCTGTTTCGAGAAGATTACCATGATAACAACAAACCATCCAGAGTGTACTGAGCGTGCTGCTTCCGGCACGCTTCCAATCGTTTTGGTGCAGGACTCCTCCTGCGAGAATTCCTGGTTGCGCTTCAAGGGGTTTCAAGAGGTGTTGGTTGCGCGGGAGGCAGCGGAGGTTGCCTCCACTCTTGAGCGTGCACAACGTGCCAGCGATGCAGGGTTTTGTGTTGCTGGATTTATAACATATGAGGCCGCTCCCGGGTTTGATCAAGCGTTGCAAGTTCATCCTTCTGATTCGGTGCTTCCGTTGGTGTGGTTGGGCGTGTTCACATCTCATTCGGTGGAGAGGCTTGCTTTGCCTGAAGCGGAAGGCAAACCGTTTGCCTCGGATTGGTTGCCGTCAATGAACCGGAATGCTTACAGTGCGGCCGTTGATCGGATTCGTGAGTATTTGCATGCTGGAGACACCTACCAGGTCAATTATACCTTTCGCATTGCCGGTCCCATGGATGCCTCGCCGTGGCAGGTTTTTTTACAGATGTGTGCTGCGCAGCAGGCGCGCTGCGGTGCGTATGTGGAGACGGAGTCGTTTTCCATCTGTTCCGCTTCACCCGAGTTGTTCCTGAAGCGTCGGGGGCGGTCGTTGGTTTCGATGCCCATGAAGGGCACGTGTGCACGTGGATTGACGGTGTCTCAGGACGATGCGATGGCGGCGGAGTTGCGGCAGTCGTACAAGACGCAGGCAGAGAATGTTATGATTACGGATATGATCCGTAATGACATGGGAAGAATTGCCGATTCCGGTTCAGTAAAAGTGCCCTTTCTGTATGATGTAAAGCGTTATCCTACGCTGTGGCAAATGACGTCGACTGTGGAATGCGCAACCGATGCCGGTTTGCCTGAGATTATGTCGGCTCTGTTTCCCTGTGCTTCTGTTACGGGTGCACCCAAGGTGCGTACCATGGATATTATCCGTAAACTGGAGTTGACTCCGCGAGGCCTGTACACGGGGTCGATCGGGTACCAGCTCCCCGAAGGGGAGATGCATTGGAACGTTGCCATTCGTACGTTGGTGGTAGACAAGGAAACCGGCGAAGGGCAGTACGGTATTGGAAGTGGAATCGTTTGGGATTCTGAGAATGATGCGGAGTATGAGGAGTGCCTGTTAAAGGCAGAAATTCTGACCCGTTCACGGCCGGATTTCGATTTGCTTGAGACGCTGCGTTGGGTTGCGGGTGAGGGCTATGACTTGTTGCAGAGGCATATGGATCGGCTGTGTGCGTCGGCAACGTATTTTCAGTACGTCTGTGAGGCTGATGTGGTCATAGCCGCACTTGAAGCGGCGGCCAGTGAGTGGAGTGGGGATGCTATGCGTCGTGTGCGGCTTCTGTTATCGCGGAACGGGGAGATGAAGATTGAGAGCTTTCCGTTGCAGGAGCATCGTAAAGGTGATCCATGGCGGATTCGTTTGGCTTGCACTCCAGTGGATGTCTCTGATCCTTTTTTATACCATAAGACGACTCATCGCGGCGTGTATGAGGCAGCGAAGCAGGCTTGTGGCGATGTTGATGATGTCGTTCTCTGGAATGCGGCGGGGGAGGTCACGGAAACGACTATCGCGAATATTGTTATAGAGCAGGATGGGCATTATGTGACGCCGCCGGTGTTGTGCGGCCTTCTGAACGGAACCATGCGGCAGGACTTGCTCGATCAGGGTCGTATCGAGGAAGCGCCGGTTACCTGTGACATGCTTAAGAATTGTGATGGGCTTTTTCTGATTAACTCTGTGCGTGGGTGGATGCCTGCCGTATTGGTGTGATATACGTGTCGACGCATGTTGCCTTTTTAGCTGGAGGCCAACTGGGGATTGCATTGCGGTCTGACATGTCTGATACTGGCCGCCTTTTTCAGTTGAAACGGATGCCGAGTACATAGGTTTGGTGAATAAGGATCATTTCAGGAGAGTAGAATGGCGTTTGAAAGTGGTGGTGTGAGTTTAAGGATGTTTTATCTTCCGGGGAAGCTGCCGGATGACCATATTGAGCGTTTTGCCGCACAGGCAGCGCCCCCTCTGAATCTGATTGGTAATGAAGGGGTGAGTGGTTGGGTGACGGGTCGGCATTTGCTGGACCGGCAGATCAACGAGGATAGTGCACGGGTTTCCGGGTATCTGCGCCTGACGTTAATGAAGGCAGAGAAAAAGATTCCCGAGGCGTTGCTTCGCGCCGAATGTCGCATGGAAGAATTGGCGGAGCTTCAAGCGCGCAATCTTTCATCGTTACCGCGTGCTCGTCGCAGCGAGATTCGCAAGGAGGTCAGTGAACGTTTGATTCAGGGGATTCCGCCCACGCTGTCCGGCATTCCTATCGTGTATGATTACGATGATGAGTTGCTTTACGTGGGTGCAACCAGTGACAAACAGACAGATGCGATTGTATTGGCATTTCGGCAGGCTACCGGGTTGGCACCGATTATGGTGACGCCCGAAACGGCGTCACTGAAGCGCAAGCATTTGAATGCGAGGGACCTCACGTCTACAAGCTTTTCGCCTGAAGTTGAAGATGCCCTGGCCGGGGACAGCCTTGGGCATGATTTCTTAACCTGGTTGTGGTTTTTCTCCGAGCAGCATGGGGGGATGTTGAGCTGTGAATTCGGGCGTTTTGGAGTCGGCTTGGATGGGCCGATTATTCTTATGCTTGAGGGTGAGGGGGCACATGTCACCATGCTGAAGAAGGGGACGCCACTGGTCAGCGCTGAAGCCAAGACGGCATTGCAGTCAGGAAAGAAGTTAGCGCGTGCTTGTGTTATGATGGCTCGAGGAGACGAAGCATGGCAGTTTGTGCTGGATGCGGAGGAGTTTACCCTCCGTAGCGTGAAGCTTCCCAAGGGCGATAGTGTGGATGCCATTGGTCGTTTTCAGGACCGAATGATGGCATTACGGACTATGCGAATCGTTTTCATGACGGCCTTCGACACGTTCCTTGAAGAACGCTTTAATCCCGAAAAGTGGGCGGAGACGAATACGGCAATGCGGGCGTGGGTTTCTGATCGCATAAGCAGGATTTAGCATGGATGTGGCAGGTATTGTTTTTGGTCTGTTGGGGGCGTTATGTCAGTCTGTGGCCTATGTTTTTTTGCGTCTCTATGTCATGCGACGTAGAGAGTCGGTTATCAGTCTCCTTGTTACTTCGCATATTCTTATGGGAGTGGGCGCCACGATTATGCTGTGTGTTCTCGCACGGAGTGGATTGCCGGCATTTCATAGTTATGGCGCAGTGCTCTTTCGGGTGACGGGTTTCTATCTTTTGGGTCAAATCGGCTTATTTTCCATGATGCGAAAGATCGAAGCATCACGTGCTGCGCCGTTGTTGGGGTTCAAGGTGGTGTTTCTTGCCATTATTGGCGTGGTGTTCTTTGGGCGTATCATTAATGGTCATCAATGGTTGGCAGTTTTGTTGTGTGTGGTTGCCGCACTGGGTTTGAATTTTTCAGGGGGTTCATTGCCGTTGACCAGTGTGTTGGGTCTGTGTGGTGTTTGCGTGTTTTACTCCCTGTCTGATTTGAATATTGAGCGGCTGGTTGTTTTTTTGGGGCAGTCTACCGGGTCGATGCGAGCTTCTTTGATTAGTGTATCTATGTCTTATGTATTAAGTGGCATCGTGGCGGTAGGTGCATATCCTGTTTTGCGCCGACATGTTGAAAAGCAGGATTGGCTGTATGCGGTGCCTTATTCGCTGGGCTGGTTCTTGGGAATGGTATGTTTGTTTGTCTGCTTTGGTTATGTTGGCGCCATTTACGGAAATATTTTGCAAGCGTCCCGAGGTGTTATGTCTGTGATTATGGGGGCTGTATTGGCGTGGGCCGGGCATGTACATCTTGAGCAGCGAGTTTCGCGCTTTGTCCTGTGGCGGCGTCTATTGGCTGCGATTCTCATGGTGTGTGCCATCTGGCTTTTTGGACGATGATGTCTGATCTTGCTCTGTGTCGGAATGCAGGACCTGTTGCATGACGGCAAGCAGTTCGTCTGATCGGTACGGCTTCTGCACGAATCCGTCGACCCAGTCCTGATTGATGAGTTTTTTGAACTCTTGTTTGCTGTAGCCACTAGACATCAATACGGGCAGCGTAACCCCTTTGTTGCGGATGTGTCGAAGGGTTTCCTCACCACCCATTACCGGCATGCTCAGGTCAAGCAGGATGCAATCGAAGGTAGAGGTGTTGAGCTTTTCGAGTACTTCTTCTCCGTTTGCGACGGTGGTGACCTGATAGCCAGCCCTCTCGAGCATCACGCTGGCCACTCGTCTGACGATATCTTCATCATCAGCCACGAGTACGGATCCCATTCCTGGTGTGGTAACCGGTGCCACCGTAATGAGCTCCGATTTGTCGGGTTTATGGTCAAGAGCAGGTAACAGGACGGTGAACGTGCTGCCTTCGCCGATCTCGCTATTGATGTTGATGGCACCGCTGTGACCGCGAATGATGCCGAGAACGGCAGACATGCCAAGGCCGCGCCCGGCGAACTTGGTGGTGAAGAATGGTTCGAAAACGCGATTCAAAATCGTGGGTTCTATTCCGCTGCCAGTGTCTGTCACTTCAACGAATGCATAGATGCCTTCCGGCAATTCGTCGTTGAGATAGGTGTTGCGTAGAAAAGTTTTGTCGCACTGTTTATGTCCGGTTCGGACGGTAACGGTTCCAGCTTCTCCATCCATTGCCTCGGATGCATTAATGATAAGGTTCATCAGAATTTGGCGGATCTGTGTGACATCCGCTTCGATATAAGGTACGTGATCGTCGAGTTCAACGATGAGTTCTGTTTTCTTGTCGATGGACATTTTGAGCATTTCGCGCATCTCGCGAATCACGTCGTTCACGTTGAGCGCTTCAACGGTAAATTGTGAACGTCCTGAATAGGCCAACATTTGTTTGCATAGGTCTGCGGCTCGGAAAGCAGCATGTTCAATTTCGTGTAATTCCTTTTGGATAGGGGCGTCTTTAGAAACCTGCGAACTGGCCAGGTCGGCATTGCCAAGGATGCCCATGAGCAAATTGTTGAAGTCGTGTGCGATCCCTCCCGCCAGCACACCGAGGCTTTCCAGCTTTTGCGCATGTTGGACTTGCTGCTCCAGTCGTCGTTGCTCGTCTTCGGCATTCTTTGTTCTGCTGATATCAGAGAAGATAACAGCGCAACGTCCCTTTTGCGGGCAGTAGGCCGTTACAAAGTAATGTTTGCCGAGTGCTCCCGAATAATGCTCGAAGGTTTGCGCCTCGCCCGTCATAGCAATTTGGCCAAAAGTTTCAATCCAGAAGGGATCAAGGGTGGGGAGCACTTCTGTGGCACATCGCCCAACGACATCATCATGTTTCAGCCCGGTCTGCACTTCAAACGCGGGGTTGATTTCCAGGAATCGATAGTCGATGGCCCGGCCATTGGCATCGTAGATGATGTCGTTCAAGGAAAAACCGGAAGACATTGCACTGAACAGCGAGTGATAGGCCCGTTCACTGCGGGCGAGCGCTTCTTCATGTGCGATACGTTCGCTGACATCGCTGATCATAGAAATAATAAAATCGATGCGTCCGTCTGGGTGTTGCACGGCACTGCGCGCTACGCGTCCCCACCGGATGTTGCCGTCTGCGTGGATGTAACGCTTCTCTCGTTCGAGTGTGTCACCATTTCCGTTTACGGTTTGTTGTAGTGATTGCTTATCTGCGTTCCAGTCCGACGGGTATGTGATGTCCTTGAGAGTCATGGATGTTATCTTCTCGGGGGGGTATCCAAGCATGTTTGCAATAGCTTGGTTGGCTGCAAGGATATGTCCATGTTCATCGGTACGCAGGATGCCAGAGGGTGAAGAGTCAAATACGGCTTTGAAATGACGGCTGCTGCGTTCCACGTCAGCAGTTCGCTCCGCAACCAGGCGGTCCAATTCGGTGATGTGATCCCTCAATCGGGCGCGCATGGTGTCGATATCCTCTGCGAGTTGCCGGATTTCGTTGGATCCTCGCAGCGGGCCGATGGGGGAGAAGTCTCCATCCGAAATGCGTCTCGCGTGTTCACGGAGCCTGGATGTTGGGCGTGCAATGTGTGTGGCCATGAGGTAGCCGGCAAGCAACGCAGCCAGAAGGAGTGCCGTGGCTGCAGTGGTTAGGAAAATAAGTAGATCAAGCGTGTCTTTTCGCGACGCCTCGGCGTGTATTTCTAAAGATGCAAGGGTCTGTTTGAGGTGTTCTTTTAGAGCCCTGTCGTGGCTGGTTTCCGTTGATTTCGCTGCATCTGAGCTTTCAAGGAAGACGGCTGATTCAGCTTGAATCTTTGCAAGTTCATGGGCAACGTCCAGGTGTCCTCTGTGCAGTGTTGAGAGCGTTGTGACCACGAGAATTCCCATGACAGCAAACGAGATCAGGAGAATCGGTAGAATTGTGAGCCATATTCGATTACGAGTTTTCATGGAAGAGAAAAGAATAGGGTAGAGAGCCGTTTGTGTCGAGAATGATGCTTAGCAGCCTGTGGTGAAACTCACGCGTGATTGTGTTTGAGTTTTACCACTGGCTGCTAGAGGTTGCAGGTCTTCTGCTTGCAGCACGGGGCAGCAAAGGTATACTGAGTTGTGATCAGGGAGAATTGCGGATGAGATGGAATATTCCCAATGTGCTGAGTGCATTTAGAATTGCTGCTGCGCCGGTACTTGTGATTCTGGCCATATTGGGTCATGGATGTACTTTTCTCGTTCTCTATGCCGTGACGTTGGCCTCGGATGCTGCCGATGGGTTTATTGCACGACGTTTGCATGAAGAGTCGGAGTTTGGTGCCCGGTTGGACAGTTGGGGCGATTTTGCGATGGTATTGGTGTTGCCGGTGGGCGGCGTTCTTCTGTGGGGCGATATCCTGATGCGTGAAGCCGTCTTTATCGTGATTGTATTGTGTAGTTATTTTGTGCCCACGGTGGTGGGTGCGATCAAGTATGGCAAGCCGACCAGTTATCATACATGGGGTGCCAAGGTGTCTGCAGTGCTTTTTGGCGTGGCGGTGCTGCTATTGTTTTCCGGTGTGTCACCGTGGCCCTTTCGGGTCTTTGTGCCGCTTGCAGTGCTTGAGGCGGTGGAGGAGATGGTGATGACTTGTATGTTGCGTGAGTGGCATGCAGGGGTTCCGTCGGTGTGGCATGCGTACCGACTCAGAAAGATTGAACGAGAGAGGATGTGACATGAGCGAAGCGGATGTTGATGATGCAGGCAAGGAGGGGTTGCAGAGTGGGATTGTTGCGGTTGTCGGGCGAGCCAACGTGGGGAAGTCTACGCTGATCAACCGGATTGTGGGCGAGAAGGTCAGCATTGTCAGTCCAATTGCGCAAACAACCCGTAATCTGATTCGGGCCATCCTGGCCGATAAGCGTGGGCAAGTTGTGTTTCTTGATACGCCTGGGGTGCATAAGGCATCGTATGATCTGGGCCGCATCATGAATCGCGCGGCGCGCAAATCAACTGCGGGATCGGATCTCGTTTTGTTGGTGATCAATGCCTCTGAGGCGCCGGGGGAGGAGGACGCTGGGTGGATGAGTCGTCTGGTGCGTGGAGGAGTTCCCTGGGTGATTGTGGCCAATCAGGTGGATCTTGGAGCAAGGGCGCTTGAACGATTTCGTGCGCTTGTTGCGGACAGCGTCACTGAGGCTGAAGGTGATGTTATTGAGCCTCGTTGGTTTGAGGTGTCGGCCAAAACGGGAGAGGGTGTGGAGGCATTGGTTGATGGCCTGTTTGAAGCGATGCCCGTTGGGCCTGCACTCTTTCCTGAAGATATTCTGACCGATTTCCCCCGGAACTGGGCGATCGCCGATGTGGTTCGTGAGAAGTATTACGCGCATCTTAAGGATGAACTGCCTCATGCGGTAGCGGTCGAGGTAGACAAGGTGCAGGAGCAAGGCGATAAGTTGCTTGTGGACGTTTTGATCTATGTCAATAAGCCATCACAAAAGGGAATTGTCATCGGCCACCGGGGGCGCCTTATGAAGCAGGTAAAACGCGAGGCGGAAGTTGATCTGTCTGAAATGTTTGATTGTCGCGTTAAATTGCATCCCTGGGTCAAGGTTCATAAAGACTGGGCAAAGAACCCTTGGATACTCGAAAAACTCGGCTACATCATGAAGTAGACGGAAATTTTTTTGGAAAGCATTGACAACGCCTTGCTCATCATGTTATCCATTCCGACCATCTTTTTCGGCCTTCTATAGAGACGGCGAAAAGATAATTTGAGCCTGTAGTGTTGATGGGGGTATAGCTCAGTTGGTAGAGCGTCCCGAAAACCTTCGGGAAGGTCAGTTTTTAAGAAGATAATTTGAGCCTGTAGTGTTGATGGGGGTATAGCTCAGTTGGTAGAGCGCTTGAATGGCATTCAAGAGGTCAGGAGTTCGAATCTCCTTACCTCCACCAACAACACAGGCTCTTTTTTTGTCTACATCCTGCAATCTATAGAAACTACTGGGTTCTATATCGGCCATTGCGACCATTTGATTGCGCGGTTTCATCAGCACCAGAA